>NZ_JBSXOH010000020.1:0-13832 GCF_056859355.1 Cyclobacterium sp. L-R | reverse complement strand
TTGCTTTTGCAATTCTGAATTTTGTCGGTGATCTAAAAAAAAGGGGCAAAAAGTTTTTCAAAAAAAAAATAACTTTTTTAAATATTTTCAATAAATAGCTGGACTTGGATGATTTTACTGACTCATTTGATTGCAGACTTGCAGAAATCCAAGCGATAAAACATTCATAAACAGGATTCGAAAGAAGAATAAAGCCGGAAAAATAGCTGTAAAAAGGAAAGATTAACTTTATACAGGTGGTAAAAAGTTGAAAAAAAACCGATTTCTACTCTTTTCCAGGGGAGGTATTGGGTTAAAAAATAAACTATCTAAAGTAGATTTGTGCTTTGGCAAGTTGCGTGGTTTAAACCCATAGTATTAAACTCAAAATCATTTTATAAGAAACTTAGGCATCTGTGAAATTAAACCCGGATTATGTAATAGGATTTCTCCGTCCTGACAATAGTCAGGGGTGAAGCCTGTCCCGTTTTACGGGAAGTGTTGCAATCGCAAGAAAATCAGGCTATTTGGAGATTTAAGCATAGCACCGCTATGGTGAAATTGAAAACAGCAACGAAGTGGTTGATTTTAAAGCGATTTCAGCACGTAATAGAATGTCTGTTGCATATTTCGGGTTAAAGTGTAAGATTGAATACTCTACGTGAGAAACAAAAAAAAAGACCTTGAAGTTGTTCAAGGTCTTTTTTAGAGAAAGTAAATTGTTTTAAGGTGTGACAGCCAGTCTCATCCTTTCAAGTATTTCAGCTTCTGATGAAAGAGTAATAATATAGATACCTTGTTTCAGGTGGTGAACAGGTATTTCATATTTTCCTTCTGAATTGACAATGCTCTCTGAATCAAAATAATCAACTCGCTGACCATTCATATTGTGAATGCTTATGTAAAATCTCCCTAACTCTTTCCCTATTTCAAGGGTAGCTGAAGTTACAGCAGGATTAGGATAGAGTTTGTTTTCATAGGTATTTTGAATTCCATCTTCTCTCATTTCGCTTAGGGTTGACAACGCTTCAGCTTCGCCAATTATCTGTCTTAGATTTGTGTTACCTAGGTTATCCTTAGCACTTGGGAAAATAGCAATTCCGGATAGCAAAGCATTGTTTATTACTCCATTGAGATTTAAGTTTAAAACGCCATCTGAAACGTCGATATTCTCAAATCGTAAAGCAACGGGTCGATTTGTGTTTTCTATGTAGAGGTCGACATTGCCTTTTACTTTAACACTTTCAATAAAGATGTCAAATACCCTGTTGTTCGGACCCGTTGTATTAGTTATCTCACCAAAATAATTTTCATTATGGTAGGTAATAACTGTGTATTTCCCGTTCGACACAGGGAATTTATAATCTAGTGATCTCCCGTAACGATTAGATTGGTACAATTGATCTGAACTTGATGAAGGAACAATGTATAGGTTTGATTCAGAAGGTATTTGCCCAACACTATTTTCTGAGACAAAGTCAACTCCATTGTATTTGGTATCCGCTTCGCTTCCCACATTTATAAAGAAGGAATCTTCTGAAGGGTTGCTAATGCCACTCATTGGGATGATCGCTATTCCTGATAAAAGGGCATTGTTAACAGAGGCTTTAAGTTCGATTTTAAGCTCACCATTCTTTACTATAATTTCGTTGAAGACCAAAACAGTTTCCTGATTTCCACTTGTAGCATAAAGATCAAGATTGCTTTTTACCAGTTGATTTTGCATGAATATGTCAAATACCCTTAACCCTTCTCTTGTATCAGGGTTAGATACTCCAAAATAGTTTTCTATATGATAAGTTTTAACTCTATAAGTACCATTTTTGACTGGGATCGTATAGATCAGGTTTTCTGAAAACCTATTGGTTTGAAATAAAGGCTCATTAGAGGAAGCAATGTTTTCATAAATTCCAGATGATGAGAAATGTTTGTCAATATAATCAGAGACAAATAAGTCCCCATTGTATTTCTCATCTTTAAGACCGCCTACATTTATAAACTTTGCACCTTCTATGGATTCTACTGGTGCTGCTGTACCTTTCTCTATAATTGAGATGCCTGAGATAATGGCATTGTTTGCAGAAGCAATTAAGTTAAGGTTTAAAATGCCGTCTTTAACTTCAATGTCTTCATGGGTTAATACTACCTTTTGATTTTTACTTAAGGCGTACAGATCTAGGTTTTTGTATTTGGTTTGTCCCTCAAGGATCACATCAAATACCCTTTTGCCATTACTTCCAGAGACACCATTAAGCCCAAAGTGAACTTCTTGATGGTAAGTTTTTACCGTATAGATGCCGTTAGGGATGGGGATTTTATACTCAAGATCTTCATTAAATGAAATGGATTCAAAAATGCTACCTTCTCCAGTGTTCAATTCTAAGGAGTTGGATCTACCAGTGGACCCATCGGCTTCACCTAATGAAATAAACGTATTTCCTTCATAGGATTTCGTATCATTTGATCCAATGTTTAGGTGTAAGGAATAAGAGTCTCCGATTGGGTTTCCAGTTTCAGAATCAGGGATTTCAGCATTTATTTTTATAGCTATTTGAGCTGAAGTAGCTACCGTGGTGTTGTTGTTATTGACAACAATTGCTGTAATTTGATGGTTTCCTGCATCCCCATTTCCCCAGCTGAGCTTATAGGGTTGTTCTGAAGCTTTACCAATAAGTTGATTGCCATTGTAGAAAGCGACCTTGCTAATGTTGTCTTGATTAGGCGTTACTTCGGCTATCAGTTCTATTTTCTCTCCGAGTTCAAAACTACTATTGGAACTTGGTGTAGTAATTTTCACCTCTTGTTGAATATCAGGTTTGGAGACTGGAGGAGGAGGAGTGGCCTCTGATGTTCTTACTAATATGGCAGAAGAATAAGGTTCTATTTGATAGGAACCAGTGTAAGAGACACCTTTAACGTCTTTAAATGTTCCATCCAAAGAAATTGACTTCTTTGATTTAGTAGCATTGTATTCAAAGAGAAATACATTGTCAGGATCAGTTATTTCCACATCTGCTTCTCTTATTTCTAAATCGTCAATCCAGTATTCCCAATTTCCAACATCAGAAATAAACATAATTACTGGTTCAGAAACATTGGCGTAAGGCTTTAATAGAACTGAATATTCTTTTGCTTCAGTTCCTAATTCTACTACCGTAGCGGGAGAAACAATTTCCCAAGGAGTTCCAGCATATCTTAAAACGACTCTAAGGTTCCCAGTTTTATTACTTTTGGCTTTGAATTTCGCAACGTAAGTTTTGCTTTTTTCAACACTTCTAATTCTTGCTAGAGCTGAGGAATATCCAGGACTATTGATTTTGATGGACCCGCTCAAAATCCCATTGGAATCCCAAGATTGTGTACAGTCATTGCAATTAAAATTATTAATGCCATTTAGAAAAGATAGATTGTCATACAGCAATTCCCCAATAAAACTTTTAAGGCTAAATTGTTTAAATATATCCTGTATAAGTGTAACGGAATTTTTGTCTTTATTAAAAGTGCTTTTCCAATTGTTTAGGTCTTTGATTTCCATGTGTTTCTTATTGTCTTTATAATAAGAAAGGTAAATACTGTGGTTGTCACCTAAAGGTCTGGCGAAATAATTGCTCTCAAAAGTGCCGAAACTTGGTATGTCATCCTTATAAGAATTGATGTAGTAAGAGTGTTGGTCAGTGTGTTTTGAAAAGAGTATATTGCTTGTAAAGGTCACATTTCGGGTGTCTGTTCCTCTTTCGCTATTTCCTACCAATGCTTGGACATAAGAATTGAAAAAAGTATTGTCTTTAACGATTACATTAAAAACATTAGATGCTTTAAGTCCTGAATATGTTGTATTTGCAATGGTGTTTTTAATTAAGGAAACATTATTTACATTATCATCTAAAAATATTCCACTGCCTTGTGGGTGGTGGTTTTGTTTTGCGTAATTGGGTGTGCCATAATTTGTAGCAAAGCCATCTATTATTATGTTACTTTCAATAACTCGGTTGCTGAAGTTGGTAACTGTGTTGCCACCAAAAGTGTAAATTCCACCACAGTCATTTTTTAAGAGGCAAAATTTCTGTATTAGATTGTTCTTGATAGAAATATTGTTTCCGTTAAAATGAATCCCGTTAAATCCAGTCTGTTTTACAATATTGTTCTCAATGAGTACATTATTACCTGAAACAAATATTCCATTGCCGTTATTATCCTCGTTTTGACCTCCGCCATGAAATGGAAAACTGTTTTCAATAATATTGTCTCGAATGATAGCATTATCATTACCGTACCTTAAATTAAGTCCTGTGTTTAAGGAGTAATTAATCCTACTATTTTTTATAACTAATTCCTTGATGTTTAGTGATGTAACGCCATTCTCTCCTGAAAATTCAATGTCGGTATTGTTAATGACTACATCCCTTCCTTCTCCTATATAAATGGCATCTTTATTGGCACCTTTAAAGTGAAGGCTCTGTATCAACAAATGATCTACATTGTAAGACTTTACGAGAAGGTTTTCTAATGTAGCAACTCGGACGGTGTGATTGTTTGGGTTAGTATTGCCAAAATAAATATTTAATTTTCTGCTGTTGTTGTAAAACCACTCGCCGAATTTGTCAAGTGTGGAAAGGTGATTTTGAATGAAAAATCCAAATCCTGTAGTAGGGTTGTATGCTCCAGACCCATGGTAGTTTATAGTTGAACCTGAATTGGACTTGATGAGGTGTCTATCCAAAATCCATTGATTTTTTCTTATGACAATCTCACCATTACTGAAGTTAGGTGCTCCTGACAGTTCATTGCTGCTAACTGAAGAGTTTCCAGAAAAAGAGGAAACACTCAAATAGCCACCATTTGGTCCGTCGCTATTTGGGAATCGACCCTTTTCGTAAATCTGTTCATTTATTGTTACAATATTTGATTCATAATTTGGAAAAGTATTTGTGCTCTCATACCTACCATTTCCTATAGATGCCCAGCCGCTCACCTTTTCAAAGGAAGTTATTATGGGTTTAGCCCCTGATCCATAGGCGTCTATTTTTATGGGACTGCCAGGACTACCACTTTTGGTTGCCTTTATTGTGCCATAGAAAGTTTCACCTCTTTTAAAATAAATGGCATCTCCAGGCTTTAAACTACCAAAAATGGCATTTAATTTGTTAATAGACTTCCAGGGGGTGTCGGGATTTTGTGCTTGTGTGTTACTTCTGGAATCATTCCCCGATTCGTTTGAAAAATAGTAATCTGTAGCGCTTGCCTTTATGCTCAATAATGTCAAGCTGAAACATAGGACTAGCTTTGGTAATGTGCTATTCATTAGGACTCGTATTTAGTTGGTGGTTTGCTAATATTTAATCAACTTAGGTTTGAAAACGCATACAAATATTTCATCCAATATCATAAGATATGGATAGGTTGTTCATGTGGAGCTTTTTAGTTGGCTTTCTCCACTTTATCTCCGTCCCTTCTAACCTGATTATTCTCGCACTTGAACTGCCTACTATTTTGGGTAATTAATTGTTAAGTAAGCATAGTGGTGCAATGAAATTTCGTACCAAATATTTAATTCTAGTTAAATCTATGAGTTATGGCAATTCTTGTTGGTGTGTTTATTTAGCAATTTTTACTCATTATTTATTTCATACCTAATATTTAGTATGTAATACTACTTAAAATGCATTTAGTAAACAATTTTTAACATTGAATTATTTTATTTTTTTTTATTTTAATTGATCAGTTGGGTAATTAATCTTCAATGTATATGTGGGTAGACCCCACATTGTGTTTATTTCTTCAACAAGTTTATTTATTTATTGTAGAAAGATTAAATTATTTTATGATTTTTATTGATAAGTATCTTAATTAATTAAGGTGATTTTTTGACGAAAACTTATTAATTGGGAGCCAAAATATTTTGATCGATAAATTAAGAATTATTTCAATAAAATTTTAATTATTGTAATATTTTAATCAAAATTTGGTGAAATTGCTTACCTAAACAATTAATTATTCTTTTCTAGATTCAGTCTTTCTTTTAGATGGGCATTTTTTCTTTTGATCCAGTTAATTGAATTGTTGCTCTATTTAAGCTTAGGGGAGGTTGGGATTAGCGTTCCTTATTGAAGAGTGCGGAGAAATTAGTGCAGTGATAAAAAAAATAAGTAGGATTAAAACAATATATTATTGGTGATTATGACTTACCAAGTAAAAGACGTTTTTTACTGAATTGAATTGAAGAAAGTGTAAACCCAAATTTGATTGAATTTGGATTTACACTAATGTATTAATTCAAGGGCCTAACTTCTTAATCTTTTGCTTTGTCCACTTTTTCAGGGTTAGTAATGGAGTTTATTTTAAGCTCTTGATCGTTTTCGTTACGAAGGTACAAGGTGCGTGTTGGGAAGGCAATACTTATTCCCATAGACTGAAATTTGTCAAAAATCTCGAAATTAATCTGTTGTTGAATGTCCATGTAGGTATTGTAAGCAGCGTCCTCTATATAGTAAACTACCTCAAAATTTAGGCTGGAATCTCCAAATTCTTTAAAGTGAGCTCTATCGAAGGTTATAGGTTTCTGATGGTTAACAATTTCTTTGAGTATTCCTGGGATTTTCTTTAAATCATCAGAATTTGTTTCATAACTTACTCCTACGCCAAAGAGAATTCTTCTCCTTTGCATTTTTTTGTAATTGTGAATTCTAGAACTGGTTAAATCACTATTGGCCACAACAAGCTGTTCTCCAGAAAGCGTTTTTATCCTTGTCGTTTTGATTCCAATTTTTTCGACAACGCCATTTTTGTCATCAATTACTATGAAATCACCAATCTCAATAGGTCGATCAAAGAATATGACAAAATAATTGAATAGATCACCTAGAATGTTTTGAGCAGCGAGGGCTACCGCAATACCACCAATCCCCATTCCTGTTACAATAGCAGTCACATCGTAACCAAGGTTGTCGAATAGGAATAAAATACCTAGACCCCATATCAATACATTAATAATAAGTATTATACCACCTATTTGTTTGACTTTCTCTTCTCCGTTTTCCTGTTCTTTTACCCAGGTTTTTAGTAATAGAATTAAGACGTTGGATACAAGTCTCACAATATAATAAGCCAATATTACTTTATGGGCATTGGAAATAATGTCCCTAAAACCACCAGATATAGTCAGTGTTTTAATGCCGAAAAATACTATTGAAATATATAGGGCAGGAATAACAAACTTTTCAATAGCTTCAATCAAATAATCATCAAAATTAGTTGATGTTTTTTGAGTCAGCTTTTTAATTTTTTGTAAAAAGGTTTTTTTAAATATCCTGACAATCAAAATGCCAATTACGATAAAGGCAATTGCCAACAGATAATCCTTAGTAGTATTATTTCCTATTTCTAAAGTCAGATATTCTTCGAACATATTGAGAAGGTTTTTAATGTTTAAGACAGTTAATAAAACAGTAGAACCATATTTTATTAAATAAAAGTTCAATAAAAGCACATTTAATATTGTTGTCAATGTTTCGAAAGGTTATCCCTGTGTGATAAGCAAAAAAAAAGGAGTCACCCTACTTGTGACTCCTTTAGTACCTAATAATTTTTTAACTAAATCAGACAGGGCTTACTGCTTCAGTCTTTTTAGGGTTTTTCTGCCAGAAGAAGAAAATTGTAAAGAGTACGATTAATATTATTGGGAAGAAAGCCATGTTTTGGAGCGTGGCTTGACCGGCTGCTAGTTCTAATGCGTCTCCTGTTAATCCTTCAGCACTTGATTCAGCTCTGGCTGAATCAATCCAGCCACCGATTACCCCTTGGAAAATTGCAGTAGAAAACATTCCGATACCACCAATGATGGACAATCCCAATGCGCCACTTAGTGGAACTCTCTGCGCAACGGCACCTACCATAACTGGCCAGAAATAAGCCACTCCAAGGGCAAATATTACAGCTACTACATAAGCTGCAGGTCCGGTTACTATACTGAATAGGTAAATACCTATTGTGGCTAAAATAGCTCCTAATAATAACACACCAGTTTGACCAAGTTTGGCTACAACGGGTCCTGCAAAGAACCTTGCTACGGCCATTACTCCAGTAGTCAAGGCCAAAATAATCATTGCATTAGCACCACTGTTAGCCAAAATGATATTCACCCATTGTTGTGGTCCGAATTCGGAAATAGCTGTAAAGGCCATGCAAACAAAAAGGAATAGGAATACAGGACTAAATAAAGCTTTGAAATTATTGAGTAGGGAAGTTGAACCTTCGACTTTTGCTTTTGGAAAAGTTTTACCAAAGAATAAATAGGCGTAAATAACTGTAGGAATCATGGTTACCCACATTTGTGCTTCCCATCCTAAGTTCAGCCCAGTCATAAAGGTAGAGATTAGCGCACCTACCATGATACCTCCAGGGAACCACATATGGAACCTGTTTAGCATTTTGTTCATTTTTACCCCAGAGTACATATCAGCAATCATAGGGTTACAAGCGGCTTCTGTACAACCGTTTCCAAAGCCTATAAATAGGGTGGAAATCAATAAGGTGGTGTAGCCACCCGCGTAAATGGTTAATAAAATACCTAGAGTATGTGCAAGAAATGCCACTCTCATAATATTTTTAGGACCAAAAGAGTGGTAAACTATACCACCAATGATCATGGAAATGGGAAAACCCAAAAACCACATTGAATTGATAAATCCCAATTGGGTTGCGGATAGTCCGAATTCTTCTCCAAGTTCTGGTAAGATACCAGCCCGGATACTAAAGGTGAAAGCGGTGGTGATAAGTGCAAAACAGCTCCCGTTAAAGAGTGCACTTTTGTTAATGTTTTCGTTCATTGAATTTGGGTTTAGAAGTTTATGTAATATGTTTTTTTAGATGGTTAATCAAATTAATTGGACAATATAAAAAAAAATGAATTTACCTTCTGCCCTTTTAAATAAATTATCATTATAATTTTGGATAATAGGGCTTTAATTGCTTGAATATATGTGTTTTATGTTTTTGTCCAGCTTTTTTTTCTTCAATTTCTATAATTTTTTTTATTTTATTATGGTATAAGCGCTATTCTAATAGTTTTCATTTAAATAAAGCTCTGTCCTTTTCAATATTTTAGTGATTAAATAGTTGATGATCAGTATTTTTATTTTGATCTAATGGAAATATTAATTAATTTTTATATATTTGAAATGATATCATTATAATATTAAAATAATATGGAAAAGACAATTAAACCCCAGTCGGGATACTCAATGGTATTCTTGACCTTATTCTTATTGGCAATCCTAGTGTTTGCTTTCATTTGTAAAATCCCCTTTCTTTTTGTACCGGCTGTAATCTTGCTCATTTTTATAATACCAGGATTTTTTATCGTAGAGCCAAATAAGGCAATGGTGCTACTTCTTTTCGGTTCATATAAGGGAACGGTAAAAAGCGACGGCTTCTTTTGGGTAATTCCATTCATGACAAAGAAGAAAATTTCTCTAAGGGTTCGAAATTTTGAAAACAAACCTTTAAAAGTGAATGACAAAATAGGTAACCCAGTAATGGTTGGAACCATAGTCGTATGGCAAGTAGCCGACACCTTTAAGGCTTCATTTGATGTTGATGATTATGAAAATTTCGTGCATTTACAAGCTGATGCTGCTGTTCGTAAAATGGCAGGAACTTACCCTTATGACAATTTTGAAGACGAGCATGCAGAGGTGACCCTTCGCTCAGGGGTTGAGGATGTTAACAAATCTCTTGAAGATGAAATAAGCGCACGGTTGCAGCATGCAGGTATAAAGGTTATTGAGGCAAGAATATCTCATTTGGCCTACTCCTCCGAAATCGCATCAGCCATGTTGCAAAGACAGCAAGCTACCGCTATCGTTGCGGCCAGGAGAATGATTGTTGATGGAGCAGTGGGGATGGTAGAAATGGCTCTGGAAGATCTGAAAATAAAAGGTATCATTGATTTTGAGGATGAAAAGAAGGCAGCCATGGTAAGTAACCTGATGGTTGTATTGTGTTCTGATAAAAATGCAAGTCCTGTTGTAAATGTGGGTACATTAAATCAATAATTATGGTATACAATGAGTCGCAGACTTTGAAAGATACTTGGTTTGTACCTGTTTTTTTTGGTATTCAGCTATTGGTAATTGCTGTAGGATTGTTAGGAGGTTTTATTGAAGGCCTAGATTCTACAGGCTATATGGTTATAGCAATTGTCTTGGCTATATCAATGCTTATAGGCTTGTTGATTGTTAGTATGAAGCTTGTGATCAGGTTGGAGCCTTCAGGGCTTTCTTATAAAATTTCTCCTTTTATTAATTCTTGGAGAAAATACAAGTGGGAAGAAGTGAAGAATATCCAACAAATAAAGAAAAGCCCGATTTTGACTGGGGGAGGATTAGGTTTTCATTACGATCTAAAAGGGGAGTGGAAATACCTATTCAGCACAGCATATGTAGTGAGAGTTTCATTGAAAGATAGTAGTTTTGTGTTGAGTACCCGAAATCCAGATAAAATTCTGGAGGCATGGGAAGAATGGAGATGTGAAAGGCAATAATTTATGGCACAAAAAAAACCTTTTGCCCTGCGCATAGATGAACGGCTGATGAAAGCCATGGAAAAATGGGCTGCAGACGAATTCAGGAGCACCAATGGACAATTAGAATGGTTGATCCATGATGCTTTGAAAAAAGCAGGCAGGTTACCAAAGTCGAAAGAAGAGAACAAGTGAAATTTAAGTCATCCTTATTTTAAATGATGAATTTTAATCCAGAAAAGATTAGAAAGTCTAGATAACCCAAGCAGGAAAATTTAAAATAGAACAAGCATAGTTTGTAAGGTACTTGTTGTAATAGTATTATTGTTGGTTGATTCAGCAATGAATAGCATTGCAGGTAAATGTTGTAAAGAAAGATAGCTTGTTTTGGAGGATTGAAGTAAGAACAAGTTATTACCCTAAATTGGATATGGTTGAAAAAAGCAATATAGATAAGTTGATTGATAATCTATTGGATAAGTCCAAGGACGAACCCATGAAATATGGTGAGCAACTGGTTAGAATAGGAGGGAGCGAAATACAAGAAAAATTGATTCATGTGCTAAAAAATGGTGATATGGATGATGCCTTCTTGGCCACAAAAGTGCTTGCATTAATGGACAATAAACAAGCTTCCTTGGATGCGCTTTTTGAAGTGATTCATCTTCCTGCCAACCAGAATAAGAATGGCGGACTTGTGTCGCTTATTGAAGAATTTGATATTATTGATAAGTTCGTTGACTTATTTCGTATCTACCTTTTTGGTAATTTTAAATCCGCTACCCTTGCCAAGGTCCATCTGGATTATGCCGAATTTGACATCACTCCAAGAACCCTGAAAAAGGCAGAAAAACACTTTAACCATTTTCTTAACAATGCTTCGAATGGTGATGATTTTGAATTGAAAAAAGCTGAATCAGCCACTATTTTGGCGGAACTGAAAGAAATCCTTGATGAAGAGGAATGAGCCATAGATTCTAATAAACTATGGTTTGTCTTTTTTACCGAGGTTAAAAAGCTATTATATATCGACTTAATTGAATAACAATGAACCCAAAGAAAACCAAAAATTACTTTTTACTGATTTTATTTTTATTGTCATTTCAAATTTCCTTTGCACAGCAAAATTGGAAAGAGATTACTTCTGTAAAGGATTTATACCATTCCTATCCAGGGACAGTAAAAGGAATCTTTGACCATATAAATTTAGATCTTGAAGGTTTAGAAAAAGTAAAAGCAGCCACCACCAAAGGGGACTGGGTACTGGCTGCCAATGAATTATTGGCTTACTATAAAGTGTCCGATAATGGAATGGGACTAAGGAGAACTCTGCCCGAAATTTCCTCACAAACGGTAGCTGAAGCAGATACCATATTAAAGAATGTGTTTACCATTCAAAATGTCAAAGGAAAAGTTCCTTTGTTGGACAATGGGCATCGGGATTGGTATTATAAAGGACCAAACAATGACAAGGAATGGGCTTGGCTTTCCAATCGACACAGCCAGCTTTCTAATGTGATGGGTGCCTACTTTAAAACAGGGAATCCCAAGTATGCAGAATACATGGATTTGTTTTTGAGGGATTTTATCTTGGCAAGCATGCCTTATCCTGCAGAGAAAAGATCCGAGTCCATTTGGAGAGGACTTGAAGTAGCGGCCCGAGTAAAAACCTGGTCAAGGGTTTTTTATGGCATGTTGGATAGTGAGTATATTTCTCCAGCTACTCGCCTGTTGATTTTGAGTAGTCTTCCTGATCATGCACATTACAATAGGAACTTTCATGGTGGAAACAATTGGTTGACCATGGAAATATCCTCTCTTGCAACTGTGGTTGCCTACTTTCCTGAATACAAAGCTTCTGAAGAGTGGATGGATTATGCGGTAGATACGATGGTTGAAAGTATGAGGGGACAGGTTTATCCGGATGGAGTTCAAACAGAACTTTCTTCGCATTACCACAATGTGTCAATGGTTAGTTTCGAATTGTTCAAGACCCTATGTGATGAGGCAGGGAGAGAACTTCCAGAGTATTTTAATCAAACCATCGAAGACATGTACTGGTACATTGCAAGAGCGATTAGGCCAGATGGGCACAGGATTTTGAATAACGATGGGGACAGAGGAAGTGATAGGGCAATCATTTTAAGTGCTTCGGAGAAATACAATCACCCAGAATGGGCCTATCTAGCAAGTAATGGAAGCCAAGGAGTAAAACCTGAAGAAGGCCCCTCTTACCTCATCCCTTGGGCAGGTCAGCTAATTTCTAGAAGTGGCTATGATTCTATGGCGCATTGGTCCTTTTTTGATATAGGGCCATGGGGTAGCGGTCACCAACACAATGATAAATTACATCTTTCCGTCACTGCTTATGGAAAGGATTTTCTAGTAGATGCAGGTAGATATGCCTACACAGGTGAGGTGGCTAATAAATTCCGCCCCTATGCGCTGAGTAGTAAAGGTCATAATTTAGTATTAATTGACGGGAAAGTTCAGAAGCCAGGACCAAAACTTGCTGAAACAGCAGTTGAAAGCCAGGCTGTGAAAATTACGGGGGATTATGATTTTGCATCTTCCTCTTTCGGGGAATATTTTGATTTGGAAGGGCAAGCTAATCACAATCGTAGTCTTTTTTATGTCAGAGGTGAATTCTGGGTGGTTGTAGATAGAATCAGTACAGATCAACCTCGGTCTATTAGTACCTTATGGCATTGGCATCCAGATGCTGAGGTTAAGCGTATTGGGCAATCCTTAGTGGGGGGGTATGATGAAGGGAGTCTTGAGGTAATGCCTGTAGGCAATGCCAAATTTGACATCCAAATGATCAAAGGTCAGGAAGAGCCTGAAATTCAGGGTTGGTATAGTTCTGAGTATAACCTCTACGAGCCAAATGTGGCCAGCATTTACACCAGTGAGATAGCCGATAGTTCTACCTTTGTATGGTTATTGATTCCTACCCCTGGAAATGTAGATAGGGTAATGACAAGGGCGAAAATAGTCGGTGAGAATGAGAAAGGAATAACAATAGAAGTAAACCGTAAAGGTGCTAAATGGGAACTCACCATTCCTTTTACCGATAGCAAAAACATAAAATTCCAAAAGCGATAGGATCTTATTCCCTTTCAATTCCTACAGATTCCTAGAAAAAGGATGAGTGTGGGTTGAGAAAGGTCATGGGTTTAATAATACATTCCGACTTAAACCCGAAATATGCAATAGACAATCTATTACGTGCTGAAATCGCTTCAAAATCAGCCACTTCGTTGCTGTTTTCAATTTCACCATAGCGGTGCTATGCTAAAATCTCCAAACAGCCTGATTTTCTTGCGATTGCAAC
>NZ_JBSXOH010000019.1:0-2381 GCF_056859355.1 Cyclobacterium sp. L-R | reverse complement strand
CAATAACTAAGCATTCTGACGGCTGGAACAGCCTAGTCTGAATGCAGTGTTGAACGAAAGGTGTTGGGAATTAGGATTACTATGGGGAATGGTTTTCTCTTTTTGTTTTTTTAGCTGTAGGAGAATGAAAAAGTTGCTGATTTAATATTGTTCTTTGGCTTAGGGGTCCTCTTTTTAGTAGCTATTATTTATAAGTGAAAGTATTTTGGAGCTAATTTGAGGCTGTTTTTACCGTTTGGGCATACTTGTCCCATTAAGCTAGCTGGAGCTCATTATTTTGCTTCCTGATTTTGTTAAACCAGTTGGCTGGTGGCCCCCTTTGATCAAAGCATGCCACTGTATGCAGTTCTCCCGTTTTGCAACAAGGGCACTTTCTGAGCAGGGGAGTAGGGTTTTCCCCTACTTCTATTACGACCTGACCTATCTGCCTGTCGATACTGACCTTATGTGTTGCCTTGAAGGCACTGGCCAGGATTCCATAATGTCTGATGCGGGTAAAACCCTTGGGTAAGATATGTAATGAAAATCTTCTTAGGAATTCACGAGCTGTTAACCTACAAGTTTCTTTTTTGCCTTCTTTCCGGTAGTTCTTTACCGTAAATTGAACCTCACCGTTTTGAAGTGATTTGATCCGTTGGTTGCTAATGGCAATCTTGTGAGAATACCTACCTAGGTATTCAATAACCTGTTTTGGGCCGAAGAATGGTTTTTTGCAATAGATGACCCATTTCTTGGAGAACAATTGCCTTGCAGTGTTCGGGGTCAACAACTTCTTTTCCCTAAGTGCCTGCACCATTCTTGCCCTGAATACGGTAGACATTTTCTTTACCGGAAAAAGAAATCGCCCTTTGGAGAGAGAAGCCTTCCATTTACCGGAAGGTGTTAGACCACCAGCAGGAACAATGCAGTGCAGATGAGGGTGTAAGCTTAGGTTCTGCCCCCATGTATGTAACACACTTACCATTCCAGTCTTTGCACCTAGCAACTTGGGGTTGGCAGCAAAGTCCCTGACGACTGACCATGCGGTTTGAAACAGCAGGTGGTAAAGCTCAGAAGGCTTGGTCAATGCTAATTCATTGAGCGTGTCAGGCAAGGTGAACACGACATGAAAGTAAGACGCATTCAACAGATCCTTTTCCCTATTCTGGATCCACCGTTCACGTAGGTGTCCCTGGCAGCGTGGGCAGTGCCTGTTTCGGCAACTGTTATAACTCAGGTGTAGCTTTTTACAATCAGGATTATCGCAACGATCAATATGCCCTCCCATCTCAGCGGTTCGGCAACGCATCAGCGCATAGAGGGTACGGGCTTTCCAAGCATTGGGAGCTATTGCAGGAATATCGTTGTGTAAGGCTCTGATAATATCAGCAAGCTGACAGGCAGAATGCTTATCCCTCATAAAGTTTCTCCAATGGACTAAAAGGAGCCTGCCTGCCAACCCTTGCCACATGGAGATAGACTAAAGTAGTATTGATATCGACATGGCCGAGGAGTTCTTTGAGCGTAAAGATGTCAGTGCCCATCTCAAGTAGGTGGGTAGCATAGCTATGCCTAAGAGAGTGAGCGGTAACTTGCTTGAGTATACCACTAGCTCGTCTGGCTTCACGTGCGGCCCACTGCACACCCCTTGCACTAATGGGAACAGGTTCACCTGCACTGTTTTTGCCGTTAAAGAGATAATCGACAGGTTTTTCTACTTCCAAATAAGTTTTAATTCCTCTTGCCAGAAGATCGCAGAGAGGAACATATCGGTCTTTTCGGCCTTTCCCTTCCCGGATATGGAGCATTTTTCGGTCAAGATCGATATCCGTTATTTTGAGTTTACAACATTCAAAGTTCCGTAGTCCACAGCCATAAAGTAAAGCAAGGATTAGGCGATGTTTGAGTAGCTTTGGAGCCTTTAATAGCTCCTTAACCTCTTGCTGGCTAAGGACGACAGGGAGTTTTTTTGGTCGTTCGATGGAGGGCAGAATGACGCTGCTTTCTTTTCGGTCAAAGATTCGAAAAAGGTAGCGCAGTCCGTAAACGGTGTGTTTAAAGAAACTGTCGGAGGGAGTATTGTGCTTACGCTTGAGGAAATGGAGGTAGTCCTGTATGACTTCGTCGTCAAGTTCAAGCAGATCAGAGTTGAGATGTAGTCCCATATGGGCCAGGCATCGGGCGTAATTATTGAGAGTGCTCTGACTTTTCCCCGAAATGGTTATTGATCTTCGGAGTCTTTTGAGCTGTAAATCATAGCCTGGCACATTTTCACAGGCTTTTTCAATGATAGATTGCTTTTTTTTTCATAGCTTAAAATGTTTAATATTAACGATAAGTCTAATGTAGGAAGAAACGGCAACAACTGCCGGCTTCCTGCCTTAGCAGGATTCGTTCAACAA
>NZ_JBSXOH010000018.1:0-35076 GCF_056859355.1 Cyclobacterium sp. L-R | reverse complement strand
CAAACGACTATTCCTTGGCAAGTTGCTCCTCAGCAGAGCTTGCCTCCGCTTTATCGTGGTACTGTAAGTTAAATGAAACTTCTTAGAAATTAAAACACTTACTATATTTGAAAAACAAAAGTGTCAACCATTTTCAGGACGAGACAGTCAGGACGGAGAAATTCTAAAACATAATCCGGGTTTAACCTAGATTAGTCTAGGCAACAAATCAACTATCAATGTAGTGATAGCCCATGGTTATAAAAAATAATTGGGGTTTTATGCAGGACTTTATATGTTTTTGAATTTTGTATAAAAAAAATCTGGCTCGACTTATATAAAGCAGAATGCATGAAATTCAGAAAATAAATTATCCTCTCAAAAGCTTACCATCACCCAGTTCAATGATGCGTGATGTTTTATTTGCAAAATCCATATCATGAGTCACCACCAAAAGTGTTTTATTGTAGGCCTCGGTAAGTTCTTTAAATATGTTAAACACAATGTCAGCATTTTTGCTGTCCAAATTACCTGTAGGCTCATCACACATGATAATCAGCGGATCATTGATCATGGCTCTGGCTATGGCCACCCGCTGTTTTTCTCCACCAGACAATTGATAAGCCATTTTATGCGCCAATTTCTCTATGCCTAAATCTTTCAGGTATCCATAGGCATTGTGTTCTAATTCTTCTTCACTTAATTTATCCAACTTAAAGCCCGGTAACATCACGTTCTTCAAGGTCGAAAACTCATTTAACAAGTAATGAAATTGAAACACAAAGCCGATCTTCTCATTCCTTATAGCAGCCAACTGTCTTTCAGATTTGCCTTTGACACTTATTCCATCTATTATAAGGTCCCCTTTAAAATCCGAATCCATGGTGGAAAGAATATAGAGGAGAGTGGATTTTCCACTGCCTGATTTACCAATAATAGAAGCATACTCCCCTCTGGAAAGGCTGAATGAAACATCTTTCAATACATCAACCTTTACGGGGTTTAAAAAGGATTTGCTGATGGTCTTGGCCTCTAAAATAATATTGTTTTCCATTTATTTTCCTCTAATAATGACCACAGGGTCAACCTTACTTGCTTTTTTGGCAGGGAACCAGCCAGCAAAAAAAGTAGTCACCAAGGCGAATATTGCGGCTATGGAATAATATTGAATACCATAGTCAATCGGATAAGTAGTTACCATCGGCATCGTTGGAGAGTCAAAGGGGATGGCATCTATGGCTAAGGAAAGCAAGAAACCAAAAAGCACACCTACAAATCCGCCAACAACACCAATACTCAGAGAAATTGAAATGAAAATCTTCTTCACATCATTACCGGCAAATCCTGTAGCCTTAAGTATGGCAATGGTATCCATTTTTTCATATATAAGCATATTAAGAATATTATAGATACCAAATCCCGATACTATCAATAAGGTAACCCCTACAGCGTAGGAAATAATAGACCGCACTCCGCTTCCAGTTTCAAACTGAGCATTGGCCGTTTGAATATCCTCTGCATCAATTTTAAAGAAGTGCTCATATTCTTTGGCAATTGCCGGCGCCCGGTTTAAGTCCTTTAGTTTTACTTGAATGTCACTGATGTAATTATTATTTACACCAAGTATTTTCTGGGTAGTTGACAAGCTGGCAAAACTCTGTACTTTGTCTATCTCAGAGATACCGGACTGAAAAAACCCAATGACTTTTAAGGAAAACTGCTCTCCTTCTGTGCTTGTGACCGTGACAATATCACCAACCTTAGCCCGCATGGTATTGGCAGCTCCTTGACCCAAAATTATGCTATTGTTTACATGATTGAGATCCAAAGAATTTCCAGCAAAGACATAATCATTGAAGGAAAAATAAGCTGCTTCCTTCGCGGGATCTATCCCATTTATTATCCCATTAAGATCTATATTGCCTAAGTTATAGAAAACTTGAGCAGTTACTTTGGGGGCCACTCCCAATACCCTGTTATCCATAGAAAGCTTATTGATTATTTGGGGAGCATTGTATATTTCTTTTCGCGAATTGGTAGGTTTTACTGAGCTTATAAAGTTATAATGGTCTTTGAAATCTTCACTCAACTCAATAGGTTGTATTTTGGAAGGAAGGATATCGTTGTAAAGTCTTATATGTGGGGTTCTATTCAACACTATCCCATCCAATAGTTGGTTTAAACCCTCCATAAAACCCAATAAGGAAATAAACAAAGCTATGCTGAAAGTCACCCCCACAGCAGCAACAAATGTCTGCTTCCATCTGGCTCTCATCAAGGCTCCGGAAATCTCTGTGATGTGTTTGACCTTCATTATTCCGGCAATTCTATCCTTGTATTTCCATCAATACCATTTTTAATTTCTACCAAATCATAATCCATTAGGCCTGTTGAAACCGTCCGGACTTCACCCCCTTCCAGTATCACAGAAGAGTCATTGAATAAATAATTTCTTGGGATGGTTAAAACCTTTTCTTTGGTTTGGATTAAAATACTGGCCTCTACTGTCAGGTTGGGAAAAAGTTGGGCAGGCCTTTTGATAAACTTCGCCTCTGCCTGAAAAGACCTTGTACGTGAATTCATCATTGGATCAATGGAAATTATCTCAGCTTCGAAAACTTGAGACTGGTAGCTATCCATTCTAATAAAAACCCGCTGACCTTTATTCACTTTTACTCTATCAAATTCATCAATATTCAGTTCAATTAAAAAATCAGCACCCCCAATCACAGCCGCTGCCTCTGAACCATTGATTAGGTCCCCCTCTTCTCTATTTACCTTATAAACCCGTCCATCTAACTCACTTTTAATGACATAATCATTTTCCAATAATTTCGCGATCTCTAAATTATTTTTGCTTTGTTCGGACTGTAGTTCAAGTTGCCTCTTGACCTCCTCATAATTGGTGTGGGCAGTTGCTAGGTTCAATTTTGCATTTTCATAGTCCAATAGCCTTTTTTCTAAAATCACTTTAGTCCCAATACTTTTGCTCCACAGCTTTTTTTGTCGCAGATACAATAAGGAGTCATTGGTCAATTTCTTTTTTGCAAAAGCTATGGCATTTTCTGCATCAAGCAATTTATTTTCGTTAACCGAAAAATCAGCGGCCACCGATGCAAGCCTCGCATTTTCAGTAGCAATTTTTGTGTTTTCATTGTCCAATTGAAAAATAGGATCCCCCTTTTTTACCAAAGAGCCTTCCTCTACAAATACCTTTTTAATAGGACCATTTACCTTTCCCTGAACTTCATATTGATTTTCACTCTTTATAAAGCCTGATGCATAGACACTTTCTGTTATGCTTTTTAATTCAGGACCAATTACATCCTTCTTATTGCTGCAGGAGAACAATGAGGAAACAAACAACAGCAATACAACTCGAATACAATTATTCATTCATCTGTTTTTATCGTTCTTTCACTTCTTACCATATTCAGCATTAAAGATCAAGGATAAATTTATAGGGTGCTGCCGAGGTCAAGGATTTTATGCCTATAATTAATGCGTTTTTTAGGCTAACTTATTAATTTAGTAAGTATAAGTAAAAGAAATATTATTATCAACCCATTTAAACGACTATTAATAATCCATTCCCCCGAAACAGACAAAGAAAACACACCCTAAACAATAAAAGTTTTGGAAATGGAGAACAGTAGAAATTGCCCAGCTTATAAGCAATAGCATTGAAAAAGGATAAAAAGGAAGTCTAGGCTTTCCCGGTAGGTTTGATCAATAATTCATTAACATTAACTGTGTCTGGCTGATTTAAGACATATAACACAGCCTGAGCAATGTCTTCCGGTTGAAGCTTGGCCTCATCTCCCCCATAATCTTTGTCCTCCAGCAATTCTTTGTCGGTAATATCATTTCTTAGATTCGTGGCTACAGTTCCCGGCTCAATAGAGGCCACTCGAATATTAAATTCCGGAGACAACTCCATTCGCATGGCTCTTGACAGGGCAATAAGCCCAGCTTTTGACGCACCATATACGGCACCTCCCTGATACAACTCTTTTCCATCCACGGATGTAATGTTTACAATATGTCCGGACTTTTGGCACTTCATTTCCGGCAATACTTCATAAATACAGCGAAGCACTCCCTTCACATTTACATCTATGGTCTGCAACCATTCCTCAAGGTGCCTGTTCTTCATATAACTCAAAGGCATTACACCGGCAGCATTTACCAAGATATCAATACGATTGTATTTGTCTTTGATTTTCTTAAAACCCTGGGTCACACTTTGACTATCACTTACATCTATTTCCACCGCCATGCTTTCATGAGGCAATTTTGCTTGGATATTTTTTAACTTTTCAATGCTTCTACTTGCCAAAATGACCGTACATTCATTTTCGGAAAGCGTGGTAGCTATTGCTTTGCCAATACCACTACTGGCACCAGTAATTACTGCAACTTTATTTTCAAATTCCATAATTCTTCGATTTAGCTAAAAATTCATTTGGAATAACAGGTTCAAAAATCAAACCATAGTTATTAAAATGAGGTCAACAACTTCGAAAATTGACTAATTAAACAGTAATTTCATACTTTCAAGGAACATTCCTCCTGAACATTATTAAACCCATAGTTTTATTTTATTTTTACAGATAATTTTAATACTTTCTTCACTAGGTGACTTTCCAATTTTTTCCCTAAACCCGTGGATTTGGGATAGATTTCTTCATATCGTTATTTGAGATATTATCAGTAAAAAAAAATAAATAGTACTTAATTGTAGATTTAATGAATTCATATAAAATTTTCTTATCAATCATAGGCTCATTTTTATTATTTCAGTGTTGCAACAATAATATTAAAAACACTAGCGAAAAACCACTTTCTGGCATCCCAATTATAATAGATACTTCCAAAGTACTAGACTCCATCGATGTATCCACCATAATAAAAAAATTAGAAATTACCCATTTAAAACCTAATGAAGGAGATTATATCTCTGAAGTTTGGAAGGTGGAATTCCATGACATTTTTTTTGTTTTAGATAGGTATGGTAGCAATCGAATTCATATTTACAATACTGAAGGAGAATTGTACAAAAGCATTGTTCCGACTGGCAACGGTCCAAATGAAGTTTCCACGATCACAGACTTTTGGATTAATAATAAAGGTAATCTCGAAATTTTTGATTCTTCACTAAATCGTATATTGATTTTTGATGAAAATTATATGCCAAAAAAAAGTTTTAAGGGTGAGGATCGTCTTTCATTAACTTCAATCCAAAAGATTGAAAATAAATACATAACCTATGGTGGTTTCAATTCTTCCCATCATAATGAGTACTTTAAAGTCGGTATTTTCGATGAGACCTTTAAAATTGAAAATGCAGCTTTCCATTTTTATGAAGTTTTTAGAGGGGCTCTAATTTCAACTCCAACCGCTCCATTTGGAAAGGTTGGAGATGAATACCTATTTTCACAGAATTATGACAACACAATTTATAACATAAGTAAATCGGGACAATTTACTGCACGGTTTCAACTAAACTACTCTCCTAACCCACTCCCTTATGATTTCAATGAAAAATTAGTAAGGCAAAATAGTAATTTGTTTAAATCTCAAGACGTGGATTCAAAAGAATAAATAAGCTTTACAAGGGTTATTCCGGCTTTAGAGGGAAATGGTTAGAGTCAATCAACTATTCCATTTTCAGTTCTTTCGACGAAAAACAACAAGGTTTTGTTTGTATTTACGATAAGGACAATAAGAAAATTATTGCCAAAGGTATAAGCCTATATCTCACTGACAGTCGCTTAATTATTCCCTATCTTCCCTATTTTTCTACCGTTAATCCATCAGAGAATTGCTTTTTCACTGTTATCACTAAACATGAATTAATCAATTTCATAGCAAAAGATAGCCCTTTCTTTGGATTAGTCAATAAAGAGGAAAGTGAAAGCAATTTTCTTGTTAAAATTTCATTGTAATAAATCCTATTTAAAGGAAAAATTATCATCCTGTAGTTAATGTAATAAGGGTAGACTGGCCATATAATTGCATGGTAAGCATCTCCATTTATTCCTCCCCTTTCTCGGTTTTAATAAAAGCATCCAGACGCTTTTGATAGGCAGCCTTGTCATCTTCATAAACAGGCATCAGCCCTTTTTTCTCGGGGAAGGTTTCCATATGTAAAGTTTGCGTTGGAAAAGCAAACCTAACCCCTAATTCATTGGCAAGTCGAATCGCTGATAGAATCAAATCCTCTCTTGCCTTTAGTTCTTCCGGCCAGGAAGGCACCTTGAAAAAGACATAAAACATGATGTCTAAGCTATAAGCTGAAAGATTGTTCAAATAAATATTGTAATAGTCTTTTCTAGTTTTAGGGTGATTTTGAACAATTTTACGTAAGCCACTTAAGTAAACCTCAATCAACTCCGGAGGAGTATCATAGGTAATGGTAATATTGGTATAAAACCTCCGATATTTTCTAAGTCCATGGTTATCAACAGTGGCATCAGCAATTTTACCATTCGGGATATAAACCAATGAGTTTCTAAAAGTCCTGACCCTGGTTGAACGAAAGCCTACTTCCTCTACTGTCCCATCTACTTCCCCACTAGTGATCCAATCACC
Source organism: Cyclobacterium sp. L-R (assembly GCF_056859355.1). Classification (NCBI taxonomy): domain Bacteria; kingdom Pseudomonadati; phylum Bacteroidota; class Cytophagia; order Cytophagales; family Cyclobacteriaceae; genus Cyclobacterium; species Cyclobacterium sp. L-R. The sequence continues at coordinate 28,503 of NZ_JBSXOH010000018.1, read as the reverse complement.
TACCTGAAATGGTTTGTCTATAAAAATCATAACGGAGCCAAAGAAATTTTTGATGGTATCTTGTGCCGCCAAAGCAAAGGCAAGACCACCAATAGACAAACCTGTAAGGAAAGGGACAATATCTATACGTAATCCGTATTTTAATATAAATAGAGAACCTATTACAATTACAAAAGTCTTGAGGGTCTTCCGGACCAAAGGCACCAATTGGTCATCTAAGGTAGAAGTGGTTTTATCAGCCATCCTTCCCATATAGGCTGAAAGCACATCCACCAACTTATAAAAGATGACCGTAACGATAAAAGGTTCTGCGGCATTCAGGAGTATGGTAACCCAAGAGGCCACACTAATCGGAAGTTGTAAAACCCGAATAAAAATAGCCAAGAGCAAAATTATAATGTAAATACTTATTATTCTAGCCACTGGAAGGAGGTACTGCTTCGCAATTTGTCCATAACCGGATTTGATGAGGAAGTAATAAAAAAGCCTATCGATCAGTAGAGTGAAAAGTTTATGGCTTGTAAAAACCATCAAGACTAAAAAGAAAATACCTGTTAACTGCCATAAGTAAAGACCAAAATAACTTTGGCTACCTATTCTAGGCAATATATCAAGCAATTTAGCTGTCCCCAAGGGATAGGTTTCTTGGTGTAATGCTTTTATATTTTTAACAGTGGCCGAAGAAAACTTCCAACGATCCCCGACTTTCTCCAGATAAACGGCAGGAAGCATTAGCTCATCAAAAACATACACTTGCTGACCATTCCTAACAGAATCTCTAAAGTCGGCAGAATTAGGCACAGTGTTCATCCGAACAAAAACACCTTTACCATCAAAAACCTGCTTCAGTTTTACAGCTAGGGCAGCTGCGTCCTGCCCTTCACTTCCCTGCATATTCAATGCCTTGGCAGCAATTTCAGGATTATAATTTGGTTCATTCAGGTTATAGAAAAAAGTATAGGTCGTGTGATAGGGAGAGCTAAAATTATTGTGATCTGTGGTGTCTTCAAGAATCAATGATCTGGAATCAAAAACCTGCGCTTGAACAGAAAACAAAAACCCAAAAAAAACTAAAAAGCCTATTACTAATCTATTTCGCATGCAATTATCCATAATTAATTATACCCCTCACTTATTAAATTTTCCTTCTATATTAATTTATAATGGTATCTTATACTCATAAAGCTTGTCCCCATATACTGTTACAAGCGTGTATTCATTTTCACTTCCCGAAAAGTTGATCCAAAGACTTTGACTAATACTGATTGGTTTTTGATTGATCAGTTGACCTTTCCCATTGTACAAATAGGCAAAATCCTGAACTTTATCCAATACTGCGAAAATTTTATTCCCATCACCAAAGGAAAAATACTTGTATTCTAAAGCGCTTGAGGGAATACTCATCTCAAAAAACACCTGTTCATTTGGTTTGAGCACTTTAAGCTTATTGTACTCCTCTATAACCCAAACGTAATCAGATTTATTCTGATCGTTGACCAAATTAAACTTGGTATCTGTATCAGGTCTAAGCAATTGATTTCTATAAGTAAGCTCACCTTTGAAGTTCACATTTATTACCTCTCCAGCCTCATTGACTGTCACGAGCTTGGAAGGCTCTTTGTTCTTGCTTTCTTCAATGGCATAAGCTGTGGAAATGCCATCCCCAAGTAGAATGCCACCACCTACTTTCGACTCCCCTTTGCGGTTAAACAGGTTTAGTTTACCATTGTTGTGAAGACTGACCATAAAATCGCCCAATCCGGGTTCACGGTGGTGACCTGGCATATAACTTAAAGGCCCAGCACTGTTGGTATTTGGTGACCAGCCTTCCAGCAAATTGCCTTTCTGATCATAAAGATACAAGTCTCCCTCCGTGTCTGCTACAAAATACCTATAACTTCGATTGTTGTCATAATCCAATACATTTAAAAAGGCGATTTCTTTGTCCTCTACAAAAGGAATGGGATATTCAGGTAATAAATTCCCATACCTATCAAGGGCATAAATAAAGTCCCTTGTAGCAAAAACCAGCTGAAGTTTACCATTTTTAAAATAATCAATTTGGTGAACCTCACTTAAAACAGCACCTGGAATTCTCTGAGAAAATACCCGCTCCCCTTCACCACTTATAAGATGTATAAAATTGTCTTCATCCTGCACCAAAAAATCAGTGCTTCTATCATTGAAATTTTGAATTCCCTTAGGCCCAAAAATCAAGGGCTTATCAAAAGATGTACTTCTGGATTCGGAAAGAATCATTTGCCTATTTATTTCCGGCTCACCTAAATCAATGTCCAAATTGATTTGCACGCTACCTTCCTTAAAGATGGAAATATTTAGCCAATCAAAAGAGCGAAAAATAGGAGCATACTTTTGAAATACCGGGCTCCAGGCAGCATCACTATTTTGAATTAAAATGGGGTAAAACCGGTCATTGTTCAATATCAAACGAATAGGGGCTCCATTGTTTTGTTCCTTCAGTAAGTCCTTGTAAGCAAAAGATTTTCCCCAGGTATTGTCATTGTAAAAATCCTCCAAAAGGTTTTTTACTGTTTTTAGACTGTTACCAATTATCAGATGATCTCCAGCCATAGAAACGTAACTCCTAGAAAAGCCCGTAAAATTCCCCTCAAAAATATGGGCAGGAAACTCTTCTATGTCAAGCATAAAGATTTCTTTTCCCATAAAATATTCTTTGAAGAGCTTTGTGCTATCGTTTTGACTTACTTCTAAAGCAAATTTTTCCAGATTTAGGTACCTCCTTGCAGTGTTCTCTGGATGAAGCAAAAGAATTTGGTTAGGGTTTTTATCAAATAGATTTTCTTCAAGCACCATTGTGGCTTCCCCTCCCAATCCATTTAAAAAATCCTGTATTTCTAGGCTTTCGTCTAGTGTAGCTACTATTAAAGGCCTTGGTTTAAATGCCAAATTAGGTATTTGTTTGAACCCTTGAAAACTCGAAAACAAGTATTGGGTGACCCATGCAGCCCTATTGCTTATTACCGGAGCAAAGGACAGGCCACTAGGAACATTACCTTCAAATTCCATGGTGCCTGTTGTCCCATTGGTATACATTTGTCCACTAAACAAAATGGAGGTATCACTAAAAGCAGGGACCAAATTTGAGGACAATTTGTTCTCTCTAAGGTTTTTCAATAATAGCTCTGCATTGTCGTCTGTCAATTCATTGACCAAAGCGGCAAATCCTTCACCAGAAAACCTTAGTACCCCTCTGGAATTCAATGGGGTTGACGGTTGGAAGAGATGAGGTTGGGATTGTTTGAAGTTTTTCAACTCCAAAGATTTTGCATAGCGTATGCCATCTTCTACAAGAAAAGAAGTATGGCTTCCCATCAACACATTTTCAAAACGGGTAAAGGTAAAGGTTTGCTCTCCCCTTTCGGTTTTAAACTCGTAGAGTTCCACACCACTGTAATTTCTTTTCTTTAAACCAGGAATACCATTATCAGGTCCTTCTTCCAGGTTTTTAAGGAATTCAAAAAAATGCTCGTTCTCAAAGGCAACAGAAATTAAAAACCCAAATGCACCTTTTCCAATAGGGTGCAATGACAAGCGAAATCTATGCCCTTTAAGGTATTTATCAAGGTTTCCATTTTTCCCAGTTATACTGTCCAGTAAAACCAATTGGGATTCCACATTAGCAAGAGCGGGTAAAATGTGAAGTTTCTCCCATACGGGTTGGTTCACCAAGTTGTTCCAATACCCCACTGGGTCATTGGTTTCAAAAACGAAAATGGCATTTGAGGGAACTACTTCCAACCCATTTAACTTGGAGTCAAAAAAATCATCCTTCACCAATAGGAAAGCGATGAATCCAAACACCAAAATCAATAAAATTATCAGCAGATTTTTCAATAGGCCCTTTTCATTTAATGTTTACCAACTACACATAAAAAAACAAAAAAATCCCAACGATTCAAAGTTGGGATTTTTTTATGACAATATAAATTTCTAATTATTTGTTTCCGATTTTATCCAAAACGGCCATCACTTCTTTCACATGACTTCTTGAAACTTCCAATAGCGCTTTTTCATCGCTATTCAAATCCAATTCAATAACTTTTTCAATACCATTTTTACCAAGGACTACAGGTACTCCCAAGTAACAATCATCAATTCCATATTCTCCTTCTAACTTAATACATACAGGGAATACTCTTTTTTGATTCTTAACGATCGCTTCTACCATTTGAGCAGCTGCAGATCCTGGTGCATACCATGCAGAAGTACCCATCAATTTAACAAGCTCTCCACCACCAGATTTGGTTCTTTCGATAATCGCATCTAAAGCTTCTTTACCAATTAATTCAGTAACAGGGATACCTGCAACAGTAGTATATCTTGGCAATGGCACCATGGTATCTCCATGTCCACCCAATAAGATCGCTTGAATTTCTTTTGGAGAAACATCAAGAGCTTCAGCCAAGAATGCTCTATATCTAGCAGTATCAAGGATTCCTGCCATACCAATTACTTTTGTTCTTGGTAATTTAGAAACGATATGAGCCTGGTATGTCATTACATCCAATGGATTGGAAACGATAATGATAATGGCATCTGGCGAATGTTTAACAACATTTTCTGTTACCATTTTCACAATACCAGCATTGGTTTCGATCAAATCGTCTCTGGTCATACCAGGCTTACGTGGTAAACCTGAAGTAATTACTACTACATCAGATCCAGCAGTTTTAGAATAATCGTTTGTACTTCCGATAGTTCTGCTATCATAAGCATTGATAGGGGCTTTTTGCCAGATATCCAATGCTTTGCCTTCAGCAACACCTTCTTTGATATCAACTAATACTATTTCTTCAGCTATTTCGCGGTAGGCCAATACATCTGCACATGTAGCACCAACATTTCCGGCTCCGACTACGGTTACTTTCGTCATTTCTTATAATCGATTTAGATTGATGTTTTTTTCAAAATTTGCGCTAAGATATTAAAGAATGTGCTTTATATGAAGGATTCATCATAATTATTCAAACATCTGCCCGAGGTTGAAAAATCCATAGGATTTCTTGTAGGAAGAAAATAGCTGTTGGTTCCTACTGTTGTAGAAGGTTGCCAGTGAGCTCATCATTTTAGCTTTGATCTTTTGGTTGCTCTGAAAAATGTCTAAAATAGCATAATTTGGAATTACCCATAAAATTGCCTCTTCTGTATCTACTATCGCTGTATAAATTCTTTTGGAATTTTCCAGCATAGAATTTTCACCAAAAGGTTCGCCTTCTTTGATTTTTATTATGGTTTCAAAATCTTTTCGAATATCAATATTCAATGTTACTTCACCTTTTTCAAGGATATAAAGTGCCTGACTTGGGTCATTCCTGAAAAACACAACCTCATCCTGCACATACTTTCTTTGATGAATAGCAGGCAAAAATCTGGACATTTCCTCAAAATTCAGGTGCTTAAAGAATTTTACTTTGCCTAAAAAAGCAAACTTCTCCCGCTCAGCAGGACTGTATGTTTTTCTAAAAGGGTTATTCATCTATATGTTTATTTATATAAAACACCTTTCTGGTACTTGGACTTATCTTGAATCTCTCATCTATTCTAAACCCCAGCAACCACACGATCTTCTCTTTGGAACAAAGCACCTTTACTTTGTCCTTTTTGATCAGCGGCACCTTATTGTCTATTAAATAGTCGCTTACTTTTTTGAAGTTATGCATCCCTAAAGGCATAAATTTATCTCCCTGCTCCCAAGTTCTCAATGTCAAAGGGAAATCAAGTAAATCTAAATCAAGTAAGGCATTCTCTGAAGATCGATCCAAAGGCCTTACGGAATCAAGCTTGGCACAATTGTACCAGGTCTTCCCGTCAAGGGAAAATCCATTTTGTTCTAAATCTATTTCTACGGGTTTATCAATTTCTGGTTGTTTTCCCAGTAGCAAACTATCTCTGTCTATATTGAGCACCCATCCTTCCGATAGAAACTGCTTCCCTGCTTCATGACTGTCTATAGCACACAAGATATCCTCAATTTGGGCATATACAAAGCCTTTTTTTCTTAACCAGTAAAAAAGTAAGGAGGATCTTCCTGGCGCCCCAAGCAGGCTATTGAAAGGCATGATCTCAAAACCTTCTTTAGAGATCACGTTTGCGCTAATCCACTGGTCAAAAAGATAAAAGAATGCTTTTCCAGTGTCCTTTATTCTATCAAAGCTGTACTGTATCAATTCCGGCCCCTTGGGATCGAATTGATGAAACAAAGGCAATAGCTTGTGACGGACAAAATTTCTTTTGTATATGGTCTTTTCATTGCTACTGTCCTCCCTCCATGTCAAGTTATTTTCATTCAGGTAGGCCAATATTTCTTGTCTAGAAAAAGGCAAAAGTGGTCTTCGTATAAAATCTCTTTTACTACTCATTCCATACACCCCCTCTATCCCTGTTCCTCTCAATAAATTGAGCAATACCGTTTCTATCTGATCGTCAGCATGGTGAGCTACAAGAACTCCCTGTGTGCCCAAGCTGGAATTTAACTCTTCAAACCAACGGTACCTCAATTCCCTAGCTGCCATTTGTAAAGAAACTCCCATTTCCTCCATATAGCCAAGGGTATCAAAAACTTTGGTATGTACAGGAATGCCAAATTGCATGGCAAAATTTATCACAAATTTTTCATCTGCATCACTTGCTTCCCCTCTAAGCTGAAAATTACAATGTGCTATCGCTATATTGAAGCCGTTTCTATGGAGCAAGTGCGTCAAAACCACACTATCTATTCCGCCACTGACCGCCACAAGGTAGGGCAATTGCACATCCAAAATTTTATTTTTGCGTACATGATCTATAAATCGCTCCAGCATAAACCAAAAGTACTATTTTATATTAATTTTGCCTCGGAAATCAATTCGAATGACAAAGATCAAATTTATTTTATTTTGTTTACTAACTTCTTTGGTCTTTACAAAGGTCCAAGCCCAGAAGGAGCAAAGCCGTGTGGAAATATTACAAGCAGAGCAACTTTTAGGAGGCAACGGTTTTGAAAGATTACTGACAGATGTGATTCTAAAGCACAAAACATCATTAATCTACTGTGATTCTGCCCATTTCTATTCAGAGGACAACCTTGCCAAACTTTTTGGTAATGTCAAAATTGATGATCAGGAGGATTCGGTCACCGTCACTAGTCGTTATGCAGAGTATGACGGAAACACTCAGCTTGCTTTGTTACGTAACAATGTAGTATTGGTCAATGAAGGCACAACACTATACACGGACTTCCTGGATTATAACCGAGCCAATGGAGAAGCCATATATTTTAATTCCGGGATGGTCAAGGACAGTACCAATGTACTGACAAGTGAAAAAGGGATTTATGAAACCCAGATTGAAAAAATCACCTTCAATAAAAAAGTGGTTTTAGAAAATCCTGATTACACCATGCGGTCCAATTCACTTTTTTACTACACCACTACAAAGATTGCTGAGACAGAAAAGCTCACCAATATCCTTTCAAAAGAGGGAAACAGGTTAAATGCCCAGAAAGGGAGTTTCTACGATACTGAAAATAAAATTTTCAGATTTTATGATGGTGATGTTGAATCAGAGACCAGTATCGTGTACGGTGAGGAACTCTTCTTTGACGAGAATGCACAATACTATGAGGCCAAGGAAAACGTAAGTATTTATAACAAAGAGCAAAATGCTGAAGTCTTTGGAGATGAGGGAAAATATTGGGAGGGGAAGCAGTACTCCGAAGTTTATGGAAATGCCTTGGTTCGAAAATATTTTGAGGTTGACACCTTATTCATGATTGCAGACACCCTTATCTCTCAGGATGGACAAAATGCTGAGGACAAATACACACTTGCTTACCCCAACATGCGATTAATAAAAGGAGAATTGGCAGGAAGGGCGGATTCTATGGCCTATATCTACGCAGACTCAACGGTTCATCTTTATACTGACCCAATATTGTGGAACAACAAAAGCCAAATCACTGCTGATAGCATACAGTTTACAATTGCCAATCAGGAAATCGACCAAGCTTTATTGAAGGACAATGCATTTGCCATTACAAGAGATACCATCGCCAATTTCAATCAAATCAAGGGAAGAAAAATGACAGGTTACTTCCTAGATGGAGACATGGAAAAATTGGATGTGGAAGGCAATGGAGAATCATTGTATTTCGCCATTGAGAATGACACTACCATAAAGGGGATAAACAAATTGCTATGCGGGAGAATAATCATGGAATTCAAGGAAGGAACCGTCTCAAGAATTAGCCATACTATAAAACCAGAAGCCTCCTTTACCCCTCCCCATTTATTTGAAAAAGGAGAGCAAAAATTAGAAGGTTTTATATGGAGAGGTGAGGAAAGACCAAATAAAAAACAGGTAGATGATTGGCGAACGCCTAAAATTAGAGACAAAAACCGTTACAGCTTCTTTGATGAGCCTGATGTAGAACTGCCTTACCCTGAGAATGATGAAATACAAATTCTTATCGATAATTAATAACTATTAGAGTACATATTACATTTTTATGAAAAAAAATAATTTTATAAATTTTTTTTAACGGCGAAGAATAAAAAAAATTTCATAATTGTTAACATTTTTTAACCCAAACCTACTGATAAAGTGGAACCAATTTGGTATTTTTATACGTATATACTTCTAAAAGAGGAGAGAAATCCACTGTTAACATAAATCGAAATATATAGAACTGAACTCTACATGAAAATATTTTTATCACTTTTAATCACCTTACAATTGTTTGCGCTACAGACTGTAGATGGAAGACAAGTACGTGTGCTAAGTGATAAAATTGAGTTTAGTGGCAAAGTAAATACAACACAGAGGAAAACCCTTATCCTTCAGAATGACTCAAACGAAAGTGCTACGTATTATCTGCGCTATCTTCAGGGAAATGTAGGTTCTTCACAGAACATACTAATCTGCATGGGTGAAAATTGTTTTGATCCAAGAAATGAACTTTCTCAAATTAGGTTTACTCTTGCCCCTGGCGAGGTCGCAACCAATATTTACATAGAATTTGAATTGGGCATTACGCCAACAAAAGGAACCTTCGATTTACATTTCTTCAACACATCCAACCCAAGGGATGCTTTTATTGTGGAAAATGTATACAATGTTACCTCTGATCAACCTACAGACAATGTAAGTCATAAAGATGTGGACATGGGTGAAATATATCCAAACCCAAGCGTCAGAACATCACAGATAGAATACAAAATTAAAAATCCAAATGCCAATGTCAGGGTAGTGATCAATAGCTTTATAGGCAATCCTATTTATGATTTTCATCTGGATGCCAGCCAAAAAACCCTAATAATCCCAGTAACAGACCTGAATCCAGGTACTTATTTCTACACTTTGATCGTTGACAATAAAAACATTGTCACCAAAAAACTCTACGTCAAAAGGTAAGATTGAGCAGAAGCAGTAGAACTGCCTTGATAACCAATTATTAATCCATTATATTTGCAGGTCAAATGACAAAAGTACACCAATACATATTTATTTTCCTTGCCTCATTGCTAACTTTCGGTTGCGGTGAATTTTACAAGTTAGAGAAGAGTACCAACTGGGACGAACTCTACGAAGCAGCCAACAGGTACTATGATGAGGGCGAACACAACAAGGCCATCATCCTGTACGACAGGGTTTTACCTGTTATCAAGGGTAGTGGAAAAGCAGAGTTAGCAGAATTTAATTATGCTTATGCTCATTTTAGGACCAAGAGATATATTGAAGCAGCAGAATATTTCAAAACCTTTTTTGACACCTATAATCGTTCCCCACTAGCTGAGGAGGCTTTGTTTATGAATGCCTATTCCTTGTACTTGGACTCTCCAGATTTCAATCTGGATCAAAGAAGTTCAAAGGAAGCCGTGAATGCGATCCAATTATTTATGAATCGATTCCCTGAATCTGATTCTTATGAGCGGGCGATTTCTATGATCGACAATCTTCAAAAAAGGTTTGAGGAAAAAGCATTTGAAGAATCCAAAATGTACTATCGCCTCACTGAAGGATTATTTCCAGGTGAGTTTTATAGAGCTTGTATAGTCAACTTTCAGAATTTTGCTAAATCATTTCCTGACAGTGATTACAATGAAGAGTTGGCTTTCAAATTGGTAGAAGTTAGTGCTGCCTATGCTGAAAGAAGTGTTTTTGATAAAAAAGAAGAACGATTCAGTCAGTCCTTGGATTTTGCAAAAGACTTTATGAAAAAGTATCCTGAAAGTAAATACTTAGAAACTGTCAATGAAATTCACGCAGAATCGAAAGAAAAACTGGATGATCATTATGACATCAAGGAAAAGTATGAAGCCAGGACAGCAGAGGCATTAAAAATACGAGAAGAAGAAAAAAAGAATCAGGAAGCTACAGAAGTTTTAAAGAAAGTAGGCAATTAAAAACAATTATATATATGGCTATTAATCCATCAATTATCACTAGAGATTTAGACAAAGTGGCTGAGAAATCAGGAAATCTTTATCAATCCATTTTCACTATTTCTCAAAGGGCCAAGCAGATTTCATCTACAATGAAAGAAGAGCTTAACAACAAGCTTTCTGAATTTGCTTCGACCGTAGACAACCTTGAAGAAGTGTTTGAAAACAAGGAGCAAATAGAAATCTCAAAATTCTATGAAAGAATGCCTAAACCAAGTACTTTGGCTATGGAAGAATTCATGGAAGACAAAGTAATGTTTAGGTTCCCTGAAGAGGAGGAAAGCCAGTCTTAAGATGCCACTATCAGGCAAACGTATTCTACTTGGCGTAACTGGAGGAATAGCGGCATACAAAGCAGCTCATCTAATTCGGTTATTGGTCAAATCACGAGCAGAAGTCAAGGTCATAATGACGACTTCTGCTCTTGACTTTATAACCCCACTTACTCTCGCTACCTTATCAAAAAAACCAGTTCACATTGATTTTTTTGATAAAAAAACGGGAGAATGGATCAACCATGTCGCTTTGGGAAATTGGGCAGACCTTATGGTAGTTGCACCCCTTTCTGCCAACACCTTGGCAAAATTCGCCACAGGACAAAGTGACAGTCTACTAACCTGCACCTATCTATCCTGTACTAGCCCTGTACTTGTAGCACCGGCAATGGATTTGGACATGTATCAGCATCCCTCTGTGCTAGGTAATCTCCAGACACTGGAAGGTTACGGAAATCATGTGATGGAGGCAACATCTGGAGAATTGGCCAGCGGACTGATAGGCCAAGGTAGAATGCCGGAACCAGAATCAATACTTGAGGCCATCATAGGAATACTAAACCCTGACACCGTATTTACTGGTAAAAAATTCTTAATTACCGCCGGACCTACGCAGGAAGCGATTGATCCGGTAAGGTACATTAGCAATCATTCAAGTGGCAGAATGGGTATTTCCTTAGCGGAAAGAGCTGCAGAAAAAGGTGCTAAGGTTACCCTAGTATTGGGGCCTACGGCTTTGAAACCAAAGCCACATCCCAATATAGAGACCATATCAGTAGTGACTGCATTGGAGATGTTTAATGCCACAAAAACCCACCACACTGAATCACAGGTGGTCATATTTTGTGCAGCTGTTGCTGATTACCGATCAGAAAAGCCTTCTGATCAAAAAATCAAAAAGAAAGAAAATGCACTAAATATTTCCCTAATAAAAAATCCAGACATTGCTAAAACCCTAGGTGAAAACAAAAAGCAAGGTCAGGTTCATGTGGGGTTTGCCTTAGAAACAGATGAAGGTTTAGGCAGTGCTGAAAGGAAATTAAACAAAAAAAACTTTGATTTTGTGGTTTTAAACTCCCTACTTGATCCTGAAGCAGGCTTTCAAAAGAACACAAATCAGGTTACCATACTATCAAAAGGGAAGGAAAAAATAAAAACTCCAGTATTGACTAAGGACATATTGGCCACGCAAATACTAGATAGGATAGCTTCCATTTTAGAAAACCAGAAGTACAATAATGTCGTTTAGTAATTAGCGATAAAAAATTATTTTAATTCCTGTAATTTAGGAAATTGGGTAAATCATCTGATATAAGAAATAGTATACTCTTCAGATTGTACCTTTACAAAAGCTGCTGAATCAAATTGTAGAAGTTTTAGCAGGTAACGAATGGCAATAGCCCATTTCGGATTATTATGTATTTGGGTTATAATAATTTAAAGATCAAATGATACGTCCGGTAGTTTACTTATTGTTCTTATGTTTATCTATGGCATCCTTTCCGGTGCTATCACAGCAACTCAATTTCACTGTTACCATTAATAGTGAACGTGCCAAAACTCAGGATACAGATATTTTTGATCAGATGAAATCTGCCTTCGAACAGTTTTTGAATGCTAGAAATTGGTCCGATACGGAACTCAAGCCTCAAGAAAGAATAAAAGGCAACTTGTTAATTACCATCAATGACATGCCCCAAGTAGGTTTGTTCAGTGCTACGGTTCAAATTCAAACAGTTCGTCCAGTGTATGGATCCAATTATGAAAGTTTGATTCTAAATTTCGCAGACCGTAACTGGACATTTGAATATACAGAATCACAGCCTTTGGAGTTCAACCAATATTCGTATTTAAATAACATTACTTCATTGCTATCCTACTATGCCTATATAGCACTTGGGATAGATTATGATTCCTTTTCACCAAGAGGAGGAGATTCTTTTTTCGAAACAGCCAACAATATAGTAGCCAATGCCCAACAATCCTCAAATCCTGGATGGAATCAGAACCCGTCAGACAAACGGAACAGGTATTGGCTGGCAAATGATCTGTACAACTCACAGGTTATGGTTCCAGTAAGGGATGCTTATTATCTTTATCATAGAAAAGGGCTGGATTTATTGACTACGAATCCAACAGAAAGCTACCAAAATATCCTGGAAGCCATTAAATTGATACAAGAAGCCAATCAGGTGCAACCAAATAGTATTCTAACGATTAGTTTTATGGATGCTAAATCGGATGAAATTAGCAAGATACTTAAGGCTGCTCCCATGGAATTGAAGGAAGAAGCCGTAGAAGTATTGCTCAAGGTAGACCCTAACAATGCCAGAAAATACAATGATATTTTGAAAGGATAATCCTCAATTTTGGCTAATTTTGACACCTTAAACGAAACCAAAGCAACATGTTAACCAACCTTAGCATTACCAACTATGCTTTGATAGAAAAATTAGAAATGGAACCCTGTGCCGGTCTCAATATGATCACCGGTGAAACAGGAGCCGGGAAATCCATTATGCTTGGGGCAGTGGGCCTACTATTGGGAAATAGGGCTGATTCCAAAGCATTATTTGATGAGCAAAAAAAATGCATTATTGAAGGCGTATTCAATATCCAAAATTATGGGTTAGAAAGATTCTTTGAGAAGGAAGAGTTGGACTATGAATCGGCATGCATTATTCGGCGGGAAATTTCGCCATCGGGAAAATCTCGTGCTTTCATTAATGACACACCTGTAAGGCTGGAAAACCTGAAGGTCTTGGGGAAAATTCTGATGGATGTTCATTCCCAAAATGAGACCTTAATGTTGGGAGCTTCCTCCTACCAGCTCTCGCTGATAGATGCTTTTGCTAAGGTTAGCAAAGAGAAAGAAGCTTATTCTATACAGTATCATGCCTATATCAAAACGCAAAGAAAGGTACGTTTGCTAGAACAAGAAAAGCAGCAATACCAACAGGAAGCAGATTACAATCAGTTTCAGTTGGAAGAGTTGTCAAGTTTAAACTTAGAAGAAGGGGAACAAGCTTCTTTGGAAGCAAAGGAAGAATTATTAAACCATGCAGAAGAAATAAAATCTAGAGCATCCCAAGCACTGGACCACCTTGAAAACGAGGAATTGGGTGCAATGCAACAGTTGGCTGCAGCCAAGCAACACTTTCAATACCTACAAAAATTCGGAAAGAATTTTGAAGATTTAAATCAAAGGTTTGAAAGTTTGCTAATAGAGCTAAATGATATTTTAGAAAGTCTTTCTTTGGAAGAGCAGGAAATCGAAGTAGATTTTGAAAAGTCTGAGTGGGTAAGGGAAAGATTAAGTAAAATCTACCAGCTTCAAAAGAAACATGGCGTACAAAGTGATAAAGAGCTCTTAGAGCTGGCCTCAGCTCTTGCAGACAAGGTTTTTAAAGGAGATCACCTAGAGGAGGAGTTGGCCAATCAACAAATTTTATTAAAAGAAACCAAAGAGAAACTTAGTACAACGGGCCAGAAGTTGTCAAAAAAGAGACAGGCAATCTTTAATGGTTTCAGCAGAGAGATACAATCCTTATTGGCAAAATTGGGAATGGAAAATGCTAGGGTGGAAATCCTTCGAAAAGAAGTTCCCGCAAATGAATCAGGTATCGATGATATTGATATCCTATTTTCTGCCAACAAGGGAATTCAGCCTCAACCCATTGGTCAAGTAGCCTCAGGGGGAGAATTTTCACGACTAATGTTTGCCATCAAATATGTCATGGCAGATAAAATGGCCTTGCCTACTCTTATCTTTGACGAAATAGATACAGGGATATCCGGAGAAATAGCCCTACAAATGGTCCGGATGATGCAAGAAATTGCTACCAAACATCAGGTTATCTGCATAAGCCATTTGCCGCAGGTAGCCGCAAAAGGAGAAAAACACTATTTTGTTTACAAAGACAATAGCTCCAAGAAAACAATTAGTAAAATTAAGCTATTGAACCCCGAGGAAAGATTACTTGAAATTGCTAAAATGATTTCTGGGTCAAATCCCTCCACTACAGCCTTTGAAAATGCAAAAGAATTGCTCACGAAATAGACAATCGCATTTCTTTTCTAGAAGCCATGTGGAAAATGTTTGACCCATAATTAGTTAATATTATAGAATATTATTTAATTGAAGTTGTAAAATCAAAATAATACAATGCCTGAAAATTTATTAAAAGGAAAAAAAGGAATTATTACCGGTGCACTTGATGAAAATTCTATTGCCTGGCATACGGCCTTAAAAGCAAAAGAACAAGGGGCAAAATTTGTCCTTACCAATGCCCCAATTGCTATGCGTATGGGCGCCATTCAGGATTTAGCTGATGAATGTGGAACCATAGTTATTCCAGCAGATGCTACCTCTGTCGAAGATATCGAAAAATTATACGATGAAGCAAAGGAATATTTAGGTGGAAATTTTGATTTCTTACTCCACTCAATAGGTATGTCTCCCAATGTACGGAAGGGAAGATCTTATGGAGACCTGAATTATGATTGGGTACAAAAGTCATACGATGTGTCAGCAGTTTCTTTTCACAAAATGCTCCAAGTGGCAGAAAAGAAAGACATCCTTAATGAATGGGCTTCTGTGATTGCATTAAGTTATATTGCCGCAGAAAGAGCATTCCCTTTTTATAGTGACATGTCTGAAGCCAAAGCCATACTAGAAAGTATAGCTAGAAACTATGGCCTAAGGTATGGGAAAAACAAAAATGTAAGAGTAAATACCATTTCTCAATCCCCTACAAAAACTGTAGCTGGTTCAGGAATTGGGGGCTTTGATGATTTCTTTGATTTTGCGGCCCTAGCTTCTCCTTTGGGAAATGCTTCAGCAGAATCCTGTGCAGAGTACATTGTCACCATGTTTTCCGATTACACCAGAATGGTAACCATGCAAAACCTGTTTCATGACGGAGGCTATTCTACAACAGGCATTACGCAAGAATTAATTGATGCCTACGTAGCTAGTAAAAAGTAAATTGTATACTTACTAAAAAAGCCCCTAAAGCTATCAATTAGCAGTAGGGGCTTTCTTTTTGTATGCAATATTGTATTTACATTTTTTCAATTTGATCGGCCAACCAATCTCCTACTTCAGAAGTCTTATAGGATTTCTCCCCTTCTGAGAGATCTTCGGTTACGACGCCTTTTTCTAAAGACAGATTTACCACATCTGAAATAGCTTTAGCTTCATCCATTAAATCAAAAGCATATTCAAACATCATAGAAGCTGACAAAACCGCTGCCAATGGATTGGCAATGTCTTTTCCAGCAGCTTGTGGATATGAACCATGAATAGGCTCAAAAAGCTTGGTTTTAAGCCCTATAGAAGCCGAAGGCATCAATCCCATAGATCCACTAATTACAGAAGCTTCATCCGTAAGAATGTCTCCAAATAGGTTTTCAGTAATTAGTACGTCATAAGCTTTAGGCCATTGCACCAATCGCATAGCTACAGCATCAACAAATTCATATTCAACGGTTACTTCAGGATACTCAGGTGCCAAACGCTGAACTGTTTCTCTCCAAAGTCTAGAAGTTGCCAACACATTGGCTTTGTCTACGCAGGTCAAAAGCTTCCTTCTTTTCATCGCAAACTCAAAGCCCATTCTTGCCAATCTCTCAATTTCTTCTACTGAGTATACGCAAGTATCAAAAGCTTTGGTTCCTTGTTCGTTTCGACCTCTTGGCTCTCCGAAATAGATACCACCTGTCAATTCCCTTAAGAACACCAAATCAGTACCTTCAATACGTTCCTTTTTCAAAGGAGACTTGTGAAGCAATGATGGAAAAGTAAATGTTGGACGAACATTAGAGAAAAGACCTAATTTTTTTCTCATCTCCAATAAGCCCTGCTCAGGTCTCACCTTAGCACTTGGGTCATTGTCGAACTTAGGATGTCCTATGGCACCGAAAAGAACGGCATCAGAGGCTACACAAACCTCATGAGTAGAGTCAGGATAAGGGTTGCCTACCGCATCTATGGCTGCAGCCCCCGTAATGGCTTCTTTAAAAGTAATGGTATGTCCAAATTTCTTAGCGACAGCATTTACTACTTTTACTGCCTGAGCGATTACTTCAGGGCCGATACCATCACCAGGTAATAGGGCTATATTCATTTCCATAAGGATTCTTTTTTTCAGTTTTGTTACTATTTTTGATTTGTTCTATGATATTAAGCATTTTTTCAGTGGCCATCATGGCCGCAATGGTCTGGTCACTGTCCAGCCCTTTGGTCTTGAAAATTCTCCCATTTAAATCCCAGGTAATCACACATTCAACAAAAGCATCTGTTTTTCCTCCTGGAGGAATGCTTATTTGAAAGTCTGTTAGTTTAGGTAGCTCCATATCCAAGCCCTTGTATATTTTTTTCAGGGCCTTCATGAAGGAATCATATTGTCCATCTCCTGAAGCATTCTGTTCGTAATAGTTGTTGAATATTTTCATTCGCAACTGTACAGAAGGCTTTAGGCCTTTGGAGTGCACCATATGGTACCCATCGATGACAATATCTTTATGGATAGAGTTGTTTTGTAACACATCCGAAATGATATAAGGAAGGTCCTCTGTGGTAACCCTTTCCTTTTTATCTCCCAGTTCAATTATTTTCTGCGTTACTTTTGATAATTCTTCTGGTTCTAGAGAAATGCCTAACTCTTCCAGGTTTTTTGAAATATTGGCCTTTCCCGAAGTTTTACCCAGTGCATATTTACGTGTCCTGCCAAAACGTTCAGGAAGTAGGTCACTGAAATAAAGGTTCTTTTTATTGTCACCATCTGCATGAACACCTGCGGTTTGTGTGAATACATTTTCACCAACAACAGGTTTATTAGCAGGAATTCTTAAGCCTGAAAATTGCTCTACGAGTTTACTAATCCTGTAAATTTTATTCTCATTTACATTGAGATGACAAAGGGTAAAATCCTTTAAAACGGCTACAATCGATTCCAAGGGTGCATTGCCTGCACGCTCACCTAAGCCATTTACAGTAGTATGAATACCTTTTGCACCAGAATTGACGGCATGGAGCACATTTGCTACTGAAAGGTCATAATCATTGTGTGCATGAAAGTCAAAATGCAGGTCAGGAAACGAAGTGCAAATCAACTCCATAAATTCCTTAACTTCATCTGGACACAACAACCCCAAAGTATCTGGGAGCATTATTCTTTTGACTGGCTGTTGGGCAAGGAACTGGATCATGGACATTGCATATTCTCTGGAATTGCGCATGCCATTACTCCAATCCTCAAGATAAACGTTTACTTCAATGCCATACTGATTAGCGTAAGCGATGCATTTTTCTATTTCGGAAAAATGAACTTCTGGGGTTTTCTTTAACTGATGAGTCAAATGATTGAGGGAACCTTTGGTGAGTAAGTTCATCACCTTGGCACCGGCCTCTACCATCCAATCCACAGATTTTGGGGTATCTACAAATCCCAAAACCTCAATTTTATCCAAATACCCCTTTTCTTCAGCCCAATTTGTTATCCGTTTGACGCCTTCCAATTCACCCTCTGAAACCCTGGCTGAAGCCACCTCAATGCGGTCCACTCTTAATTCCTCCAACAAAAGTTTAGCTATTTGAAGCTTTTCTGAAGGAAGAAATGACACACCGGAGGTTTGTTCCCCATCCCTAAGGGTGGTGTCCATGATTTCTATTATCTTTTCTCTACGCATTCCCTTACCGTTAACCTAACACAATTTCAACTTCGAACCCCCGGGCAGTGTTTATTTATTGGCTTCGAATACAACTATTTCATTTTTTAGGTTCAGCAAATAATCAATATCGTCGAACCCGTTTTTCATGTTCTCTTTTTTATAAGAGTTGATATCAAAAGACTCTGATTTTCCGGTAGACAATAGAGTAATTGTTTGTTTATTTATGTCTACTTCTACTTCTACTTCTGGATTGGCTTCTACAGCTGCAAATAAATCGGCTGCGAATTCAGGAGAAACTGTAACTGGTAGAACACCAATATTTAAACAATTGTTTTTAAATATATCAGCGAAGAAACTAGAAACTACACATCTAAACCCATAATCATATATGGCCCAAACGGCATGTTCACGGCTAGATCCAGAACCGAAGTTCTTTCCTGCCAAAAGAATTTTACCCGAATAAGTAGGGTCATTTAAAACAAAATCAGCTTTAGGGTTTCCCTCATTATCATAACGCCAGTCTCTGAAAAGGTTGTCTCCAAATCCTTCTCTCTCCGTAGCTTTCAAAAACCTGGCCGGAATAATTTGGTCAGTATCTACATTTTCAGATGAAAGAGGAACTACCCTACTGGTCAAAACATCAAATTTATCGTATGCCATGGTTTTATTTTTCTTGTACTAATTCTTCTATTAAATCCCGAGGGTCTGTAATCACACCGGTAATGGCAACTGCCGCTACTGTAAGTGGAGAAGCAAGCAATGTTCGGCTTCCTGGTCCTTGACGTCCTTCAAAGTTTCTGTTGGAAGTAGATACAGCATATTTGCCTGATGGTATTTTATCATCATTCATCGCCAAACAAGCAGAACATCCTGGTTGTCTTAATTTAAAACCAGCCTCTTCCAAGGTTTGAACAATTCCCTCTTTAATAGCCATTTTCTCAACTTCTCTAGAGCCTGGTACTATCCATGCAGTGATATTGTCTGCTTTCTGTTTGCCTTTGACAAATTCTGCTACAGACCTTAAATCTTCGATCCTACCATTGGTACAACTTCCAACAAATACATAGTCGATTTTCTTGCCTTGCATAGGTTCCCCTGGCTTAAAACCCATATAATCCATGGATTTCAAATAGGATTTTTGCTCACTGGCATTCATTCCATCAGTAGTAGGAATATTGCCTTTTACCTTCACACCCATACCAGGATTGGTACCGTAAGTGATCATGGGTTCAATATCCTCAGCTTTATAATGGTATTCTACATCAAAGGAAGCTCCTTCATCTGTTTTAAGTGTTTTCCAATGCGCCACAGCCTTGTCCCACTCTTCTCCTTTAGGAGAGTATTGTTTACCTTTTAGGTATTCAAAAGTCGTTTCATCAGGTGCGATCAAACCACCTCTTGCGCCCATCTCGATACTCATGTTACAGATGGTCATTCTAGCCTCCATACTTAAAGACCTGATGGCACTACCTGCATATTCGATAAAGTATCCAGTACCACCACTAGCAGAAATCTGTGCGATGATGTATAATATAATATCTTTTGAAGTTACACCTTTACCCAACTCACCGTCTACAGTAATGCGCATTTTCTTAGGCTTAGCCTGCATGATGCACTGAGTAGCAAAAACCATCTCTACCTCTGAAGTACCAATACCAAATGCTATAGTACCAAAGGCTCCATGCGTAGAAGTGTGACTATCTCCACATACAATTGTCATTCCTGGCTGAGTAATCCCCAACTCGGGTCCGATTACATGGACGATACCATGGTGATCTGTTCCAAGGTCATGAAGTTCAATTCCATGTCTTTTACAATTTTCCCTCAATCTTTCGACTTGCATGCGGGAAAGTTGATCCTTGATTGTCTTGTCCTGATCGATGGTGGGTACATTATGATCAGGAGTGGCTATGGTTCTTTCTGGAAACATAACCTTATTGCCCCTTTTCTCAAGGTTAAGGAAGGCAACTGGGCTAGTTACTTCGTGGATAAAATGCTTATCTATGAAAAACACATCCGGACCATCTGGGATAGATTGGATCACATGTGCATCCCAAATCTTATCAAATAATGATTTCTTCTCCATTATATTTAGCTTTTTGTCAATTTATTTGACAGGTAATTTATTTAAAGCATCTATAAATGCTTTGGCCGAGGCCAATACTATGTCTGTTTCAGATCCAAAACCATGATATGGTCGATCGTTATGCATCAATCTCATATGAACTTTGCATATATCATCACTCCCTTTAGTGATAGCTTGAATCAGAAATTCATCCAAGATCACCTTCTGAGGGATAAGCTTTTTGATTGATTTAATTACTGCATCTACCGGGCCATTTCCGTCGGATTCACTTTCTTTTTGTTCTTCTCCTATAGTAAGAACTACTTTGGCGTGACCGCCTTTGCCTTCACTTCCTTCGTAATAAACATCCTTCATCTCTATGAATAAAGAGTTTTCCAAATGTTCGCCTAGCAAGGACAAGAGGTCTTTTCTTCCTATGTCTCTTTTTGAATCTGCAAGAACCAAAAAGGCCTCATAAATTTCATCCAATTTTTCCTTGTCAAATTCAAAACCCAATAATTTCAGGTGATGCTTCAAGGCTGCTCTGCCACTTCTGGCCGTAAGGACTATGGATGATTCCTCTACACCAACATCTTTAGGGTCAATTATTTCATAATTTTCCCTGTTTTTCAGTACACCGTCTTGGTGGATTCCTGAAGAGTGCGCAAATGCATTTCTACCTACAATGGCCTTATTTGGCTGTATAGGCATATTCATAAGCTTGGAAATAATCCTGCTGGTTTCGTAGATTTTCTTGGTATTAATACCAGTGTATACAGGAACCTCTTTGTGACTCTTTATAGCCATTACAACCTCTTCCAAGGAGGTGTTTCCTGCCCGTTCTCCGATCCCATTCATTGTCACTTCCACTTGTCTGGCTCCGTTTAGGACACCAGAAAGACTATTGGCCGTGGCCAATCCAAGATCGTTATGACAATGAGTAGACAGAATGGCGCTGTCTATATTTGAAACATTTTCTTTTAAAAATCGAATGATCTGCCCATATTGTTCAGGTAAGCAATAGCCAGTAGTATCAGGAATATTGATTACAGTAGCTCCCGCCTTGATGACTGCCTCTACTATTCTGGCAAGAAATTCAGGATCAGCCCTACCTGCATCTTCAGCATAAAACTCAACTTCACCGACAAGGTTTCTTGCAAATTTAACTGCCCTGATGGCCTTCTCAAGAACGGCATCAGGAGTGCTTCTAAATTTGTGCTCAATGTGGTAACCGGACACACCTATTCCGGTGTGTATTCTGCTTTTTTTGGCAAATTTCAATGCCTCGGCAGCCACCTCTATGTCTTTCTCAACTGCCCTTGAAAGCGCACAGATAATCGGTTCTTCAACTGCCTTTGAAATTTCCACAACAGAATTGAAATCCCCGGGGCTGGATATTGGAAATCCAGCCTCAAGGATATCAACTCCCAATACTTCCAAAGCCTTGGCTACTACAATTTTTTCCCTGGTATCGAGTTGGCAACCCGGTACCTGTTCACCATCCCTGAGGGTGGTATCAAATATCCAAAGCTTTTCTGACATCGTTAATTTTTAATTGTTTTCTGGTCTTAATTTACGTACAGTTGCTCCAGCTTGCCACATTTCAGAATCCCTCAATTCTTTCAATTCCTCTTCCAATTTCACTCTGTAATCAGACTTACTGTTGGATTCGATAGATTTGGCAGCTTCTTTTCCTGTTTTCACACTATTGTAAAGGTCTTCAAACACAGGCTTAGTAGCATCTCTGAAAGGTTTCCACCAATCTAATGCACCTCTTTGTGCTGTAGTAGAACAGTTGGCATACATCCAATCCATACCATTTTCAGCAACTAAAGGCATCAAACTTTGTGTCAATTCTTCTACAGTTTCATTGAATGCTTCAGAAGGAGTATGACCATTTGCTCTTAATACTTCATATTGAGCAGCAAATATACCTTGAATAGCACCCATAAGCGTTCCTCTTTCACCTGTAAGGTCAGATGTAACTTCTTTGTAGAAATCTGTTTCGAATAGGTATCCTGAACCTACACCAATTCCCAATGCTACTACTCTATCTTTTGCTTTACCAGTTGCATCCTGGAAAATAGCGAAAGATGAATTCAAACCTCTACCCTCAACAAACATTCTCCTCAATGAAGTTCCTGAACCTTTTGGAGCAACCAAAATTACATCAACATCAGCAGGAGGAACAATTCCTGTTTGGTCTTTGTAAGTAACACCAAAGCCATGAGAAAAGTAAAGTGCTTTTCCTGGAGACAAGTGTTTTTTAACTGTTGGCCATAAGGCGATTTGTCCGGCATCAGACAACAAGAATTGAAGAATTGTTCCTTTTTCGCAGGCTTCTTCCAACTCAAAAAGTGTTTCACCGGGTACCCATCCATCAGCAACAGCCTTGTCCCAAGTTTTGGAATCTTTTCGTTGTCCAACAATGACATTAAAACCATTGTCTTTAAGGTTTAGTGCCTGACCAGGACCTTGAACTCCGTATCCTAATACGGCAATTACTTCATCCTTTAAGACTTCCTTTGCTTTTTCAAGAGGAAATTCTTCTCTTGTCACTACGTTTTCTTCAACTGTACCGAACTTCAGTTTCATAACTATAAATTAAAATTGATTTTAAATTGGTATTATAAATATTTATCAATGCTCACCATTGGTTTGGCTACAGCTACCCTGCCGGACCTCACAAATTCCAGAACATTAAATTCTTTTAGCACTTCCAGCAAATCTTGAGTGTCCTTTTTATGACCCGTCATTTCAATGACCACAAAATCTTTCTCCGCTGAAATGATTTTCGCATTATGTTGCCGAATTACCATTTCCAAACCTGGATCAATGCTGTCTATAGGAATTTTATACAAAGCTATTTCCTGAAAAACCATCTCATCATCGAGGTAATAAAATGCTTTTATAACATCAATGATTTTTTCAATTTGTCTGGACAGCTGGATTATCTGAGCTTCAGTTGTACTCACCTCTATAGTGATCCTGTATATTCCTTCTTCTCTGCTTTCTGAGGCAGTAAAACCATCAATATTAATTCCTCTACGGGTAAATATTAAAGTGATTCTACTGAGTATGCCTATGAAATTTTCTGTAAAAACAGAAATTGTGTATCTTCTTTTCATCTGAGTTATTTAAGTCTAACTTCTTCAACAGAACTGCCAGTGGCAATCATGGGAAAAACATTGTCCTCTTTTTCTACTTTCACCTCAAGGAAATAAGGTCCATCATGTACAAACATCTCAGCTACGGCCTGACGCAAATCAGCTCGCTCATCTACTTTTTGTACTTTGAAATTATAGGCTTCAGCAATTTTAATAAAATCAGGATTATCTAACTCTGTAAAGGAATAGCGTTTGTCAAAAAACAACTGCTGCCATTGCCTTACCATACCCAAGAAATTATTATTAAGCAGTACCACCTTTACAGGGGCTTTGGTTTGCATGATAGCTCCAAGTTCCTGAATGGTCATTTGGATTCCACCATCACCTACCACGCATATTACCTCTCGGCTGTAATCGTGCAGTTGTGCACCCAAGGCTGCCGGAAGGGAAAAACCCATGGTACCTAATCCACCTGAAGTCACTTGGGTTCTGGTAGTTTTGTATTCAAAATACCTCCAAGCCACCATCTGGTGTTGCCCAACGTCTGTTACCAATATGGCATCATCAGCCTTAAATTCGTTGATATGGCGAACTACCTCTCCCATGGTCAAACCAATCTTGGTTGGGGATAAATCATTGCCTACAACTACTCTTTTTTCTTCAGCTTCAAGTTCTCTAAACTGCTTGATCCATTCCGGATGTTCTCTTTTTTCTACCTTCTCAACCAGCTTTTCTAAACTGACCTTACAGTCACCCAAAACAGGTACATCCGCTTTTACTATTTTATCGATTTCAGCTGGGTCTAATTCCAGGTGAATGACCTTAGCTTGCTTGGCATACCTTTTCACATCCCCTGTCACACGATCATCAAAACGCATTCCTACGCTTATTAATACATCGCATTTATTGGTAAGTAAGTTAGGTGCATAATTGCCATGCATACCCAATTTTCCTACATAATTGGGATGATCCTCTGACAGAGCTCCTGTTCCTAACAAGGTACAGGCTGCAGGAATACCAGTTTTGTCCAAAAATGCTTTCAACTGGCTTTCGGCCTTACCCAATATCACACCTTGACCATACAGCAAGTAAGGTCTTTCGGCGCTATTGATAAGTGCTGCGGCTTCAGCGATCACACTGTCTGAAACTTTAGGATAAGGTCGGTAAGAACGGATATTAAGGCAGGGAACATAATTGAAATCACCTAGAGCAATTTGTGCATCCTTGGTAATGTCAATTAGTACCGGACCTGGTCTTCCAGATCTTGCGATATGAAAGCCTTTGGCTATAGCCGGAGCTATATCCTCCACTCTTCTGACCTGTATGTTCCACTTCGTGGCAGGCATAGAAATACCTACTACGTCAGTTTCCTGAAAAGCATCAGTACCCAATAGCTGAGAAACCACTTGCCCTGTAATACAGACAAGGGGTGTGCTATCTATCAGGGCATCTGCCATGCCTGTTATTAAATTAGTGGCGCCTGGACCGGAGGTAGCCATACAGACTCCTACCTTACCAGAAACTCTTGCATATCCTTGGGCTGCATGAATTGCGCCCTGTTCGTGTCGGGTGAGGATATGTTGGATTTGATCCATATAATCATAGAGTGCATCATACACCGGCATGATAGCCCCTCCTGGGTAGCCAAAAATAAATTTGGCATTTTCTGCTACCAGGGATTTGATTACAATTTCTGCCCCTCTTATTTGTGAATCATTCATAATCGTTAATCTTTATCTGTCACACATCCCTCAGATGCGGTAGAAACTAACTGAGAATATTTTTTAAGTGTTCCATTCAAATGGCTCAGGTCTTTATTTACCCAGGTTATCTTTCGCTCTGCAAAAGTTTCCTCAGAAACATCACAGCTAATTTCGAGCGTTTCCCCATTAATGGTAACCATATCGCCGTTTTGTAAAAGCCCTATAGGGCCACCTGTATATGCTTCCGGCGTCACATGTCCTACTACGAAGCCATGCGTGCCTCCTGAAAATCTTCCATCTGTAATAAGTGCAACATCTGCACCCAAACCTGCACCAATGATAATGGATGTTGGTTTAAGCATTTCTGGCATGCCTGGTCCTCCTTTAGGACCTACATACCTGATGACGACCACATCACCCTTTTTAACTTCCATGTTTTTCATGGCATCATTGGCTTCCTGCTCTGAGTTGTACACTTTAGCAGGACCGGTGAAGGAAACACCCTCTTTACCGGATATTTTTGCCACGGATCCTTCTGGAGCAAGGTTTCCAGTCAAAATACATAGGTGACCAGTTTTCTTAACAGGGGAATCAATAGGATTGATTACATTGCCTTTTTCTGCTTTTATTGGAGCTACATTGGCCAAGTTTTCAGCAATTGTTTTGCCTGTCACTGTCATACAGTCGCCATGTAACAATCCATTGTCCAAAAGGTACCTCATAAATGCAGGAAGGCCTCCCTGCTCATGCAGGTCTTCCATCATGTATTTTCCACTAGGCTTAAAATCTCCCAATACAGGAGTTGTGGCATTGATCTTTTTAAAATCTTCTAGTCCAAAGTCGATTTCTGCCGTTCTGGCAATCGCCAAAAGGTGAAGTACCGCATTGGTGCTACCAGCAAGTGCGACTACCACCCTTACCGCATTCTCCAAGCTTTTCTTGGTTAAGATATCTTTAGGCTTAAGGTCCATAGCCAATAAATTGGCAATGAATTCACCTGCTGCTTCGCATTCAGCAGCTTTTTCATTAGAGTTAGCCGGATTAGATGCACTATATGGAAGCGAAAGCCCCATTGCCTCTATGGCAGAAGACATGGTGTTGGCGGTATACATACCTCCACAAGCACCCGCTCCAGGGCAAGCATTCTTGATTACACCGGTATAGTCTTCATCAGAAATTTCGTTTTTGATTCGTTTTCCGTATGCTTCAAAAGCAGAAACAATATTGAGTTTTTCTCCCTTGTATTTACCAGACCTGATAGTACCACCATAAACCATGATAGAAGGTCTGTTCACACGTAACATACCCATTACCGCTCCTGGCATGTTTTTATCACAACCAGCTACAGCAACTATCCCATCAAATGAATGTCCTAGAATAAATGACTCTATGGAGTCAGCAATGATTTCTCTTGATGGTAAACTATAACGCATACCTGAAGTACCCATTGAAATCCCATCACTGATGCCTATCGTGTTGAAGACCAATCCAGTCAGCTTTGACTTTTTTGTAGAAGCCTTTATGGCTCTTGCAAAGTCATTAAGGTGCATGTTACAAGGGTTACTTTCATATCCACAACTTGCGACCCCGACAAAAGGCTGCTTCATCTCTTCATCCGACAGTCCTGTTGCATACAACATGGCCATTGAAGCCGGATTTTCTTGATTATCGCTTACCTCCCAACTATTCTTCTTTGAATTGCTCATTATAACTGAATTATTTTTAACAACTGGCTTATAAAAAAAAGTGCTTCACTCGAATGAAGCACTTTGATTGATTTTTTCTATTGGCAATAGATCAGCGCTTCATCACTTACTAAATGATAATGACAATTAGAACGACTAGGCTGACAACTATTAACATTTCTCTTATGGAGTATTCTCTTTGACTTTATTTTGTACTATTATAATGCAATATTAAAACCCATAATCCATACTTACAATAT
This sequence comes from Cyclobacterium sp. L-R, assembly GCF_056859355.1. Taxonomy (NCBI): domain Bacteria; kingdom Pseudomonadati; phylum Bacteroidota; class Cytophagia; order Cytophagales; family Cyclobacteriaceae; genus Cyclobacterium; species Cyclobacterium sp. L-R. The sequence continues at coordinate 1,271 of NZ_JBSXOH010000018.1, read as the reverse complement.
TTTAATTCTTTTTTTAATTTGAGTAAAATAAGAAAATAATGCAAATGAATTTAATTAAAAAATTAAAGTTTATTATTATAGGATTGATGCAATTTTATTTCATTTATTTCATTATCGCGAAAAAAATCAAAATTTTCTTCTGATCCAAACTTTTGTTAATTTTTTACTAAAAAAACCGTCTATAAGGTCAGAGTTACCAACTTTAAACTTAAGTAAGCCTTTATCTATAAAAATGAATTAAAAAGGTGCTTAGAAAATCCACACCTTTGTTTTAATTTTAAAGCCTAAAGATGTACAATTATGATCATTTTTCCCAATGCAAAAATTAATCTTGGCTTACATGTCCTTCGAAAAAGGAATGATGGGTATCACGACATTCATACTTGCATGTACCCCATACCTCTTAAGGAAGGCTTGGAAATGATTCCCGCCAAATCCTTTGGTTTTACTCATAGTGGAATACCCATCCCAGGCACATCAGATCATAACCTCATCGTCAAGGCATATCAATTATTGCTGGCTGATTTCCCGAAGCTTACACCTGTAGCTGCGCATCTCCATAAAAGCATTCCCATAGGGGCTGGTCTAGGAGGAGGTTCGGCTGATGCAGCTTTTGCCCTTAAACTTTTGAACACCCTATTTTCCCTAAATTTAAAACCAAAACAACTTGAGGACTACGCCTCCCAATTAGGTAGCGACTGCCCTTTCTTTATACAAAACAAGCCCCAAATGGCTGAAGGACGGGGAGAAAAATTAGAAACACTTGATTTGGATTTGGCGGGAAACTGGCTTTTTCTGGTGCATCCCGGCATTCATATAGGCACCAAAGAAGCTTATGATGGAATCCAGCCCAAAGAAAGGGAAATGGGCCTAAAAGCCATACTCAATGATCAATCTACCTGGAAATCAACCCTTGTAAACGATTTTGAAAAAGGAATTTTCAATTCCTACCCGGAGATAGCAGACATCAAATCAAAACTATATGAAGCTGGGGCCTGGTATGCAGCCATGTCTGGCTCAGGATCTGCTGTATTTGGATTATTTAAGGATACACCACAAGGGATTAAATTTCCCTCCCATTATTTTACCTTTTCCGAAAAACTAATTTAAACCAAAGTTTTAACCCGAAATATGCAATAGACAATCTATTACGTGCTGAAATCGCTTCAAAATCAGCCACTTCGTTGCTGTTTTCAATTTCACCATAGCGGTGCTATGCTAAAATCTCCAAACAGCCTGATTTTCTTGCGATTGCAACACTCATCACGAAT
>NZ_JBSXOH010000017.1:0-29213 GCF_056859355.1 Cyclobacterium sp. L-R | reverse complement strand
TAAGCATCCTTACTTTCCTGCTTCTATATATGCCCAATTTAGAATGGAACAAACGAATTGCTTTCCATATTATTTTTAATGAAGCCCTATGTCTATTAGTCATAGGGATAATGTTATGGAAAGCTTCGGAGGTAAGAAAGTACTTGCAAACACTTCCTGAATAAAACATTAAACCCGAAATATGGAATAGACATTCTATTACGTGCTGAAATCGCTTTAAAATCAGCCACTTCGTTGCTATTTTCAATTTCACCATAGGGGTGCTATGCTGAAATCTTCAAACAGCCTGATTTTCTTGCGATTGCAACACTTCCCGTAAACACGGGACAGGCTTCACCCCTGACCATTGTCAGGGCGGAGAAATCCTATTGCATAATCCGAGTTAAAAATCACCCATGAATACAGGATTTACTCAATTTCTTATTTGAAAATCTCATGAGAAAAAAAAATGGCTGCGGTTTAAGATAAAACCCCAGCCATTTTTTTATGCTATAACCAGTGATAATTTATTACAGAATAAGAATCAATAATAAAATAATGATGATTGCTCCTGTAGAAATATAAATACCACTTCCACGCTCTTTTGCCTCTTTGTTAATCTCTCTCAGCTCCTTGCGGATTTCTTTCTTTTCACTTTTATCCATTGACTTAAAATCCATGGCTTTGATTTCAAGTATTCTGTTGTCTAATTCCTTCAGCCTTGCCTGATCTTCAGGACTCAATTCTTTCTTCTCCGGATTACTGTCTCCGTCCTTGGCCATGGCTGCAGGTGCCAGACTTGTAAAGAGAAATACCAAAGATAATAAGTAAGCTATCTTCTTCATTTTCGTTAAATTTATTGTTAAACCTTATTAATTTTTATTTAATACACCTTTTATGAATAAGGGCAAAACATTTGAACATCAATAATCTTACCAATTTAATTGATTTATTTGATCTTACACTAAAATGACTTGATATACCTCTTTTTATACTCTCATCCATTCCCCAAATTTCATTAACTTAGGCTGAAATTGTTTGTATATTTACCCATTGAAAGAAGCCTAATACTTCAAAAACATACCTAGAAATGTCTAAAGCCAACAAAAAACTATTCTTACTGGATGCTATGGCGCTAATCTATAGGGCGCATTTTGCTTTCAGCAAAAACCCCAGAATCAATAGCAAAGGATTAAACACCGGCGTCATGCTGGGATTTACCAATACTTTGTTGGAGATTTTGGAAAAAGAAAAACCTTCCCATATTGCCGTGGTATTTGATACCTCTGCCCCTACATTTAGACATGTACAGTATGAATCCTATAAGGCAAACCGCCAAGAACAACCTGAAGACATTTCCGTGGGTATTCCTTGGGTAAAGCAAATCGTTAAAGCTTTTAATATCCCTTCCCTTGAACTTGATGGTTACGAGGCGGATGACATCATAGGAACTCTAGCAAAACAAGCTGAAAAAAGCAGCTATACTGTTTACATGATGACCCCTGACAAGGACTATGGACAGTTGGTAGATGATCATATTTACCTTTACAAGCCAGCTTTTATGGGCAATGCAGTAGATGTAATGGGACCAAAAGAGATCTGCGCCAAATGGGATATAGAAAATGTAGATCAGGTAAGAGATATACTGGGTCTGATGGGAGATGCGGTAGATAATATTCCAGGAATCCCTGGAATTGGTGCAAAAACGGCTGTAAAACTCCTCAAGCAGTTTGGATCGGTTGAGGAATTGGTCAAAAACACAGACCAATTAAAAGGTAAGCAAAAGGAAAATGTAGAGAACTTTGGTCAGCAAGGCATCTTATCCAAAGAATTGGCTACGATCATGATAGATGTTCCCATAGAATATCATGCAGATGATTTTGTTGTTGAGCCACCCAATGAAGAGAGCCTAAAAGCTTTGTTCGCTGAACTGGAATTCAGGACACTCACAAAAAGGGTCTTCGGCGAATCCGTTAAAAAGTCTAAGATAAAGGTTGATGAACAATTGGGTTTGTTTACAGGAAGCCCTAGCACAGAAGCTACTGCTGCCGATGACACGGAGCAAATTCCTCCCATAGCCGATACCGAAGCGATGAATACACTTTTCAGTCTCCCCCATGACTACCACAAAGTAGAGGGAGAAACTGCCATTTCTGAATTGGTGTCCTACCTTTTAAAACAAAAGGAAATTTGCTTCGATACGGAAACCACGTCTATCAATCCAAATAAAGCAGAGTTGGTAGGAATCTCTTTTTCCTACATTACTTCCGAAGCATACTATATACCCTTCCCAGAAGATAAAGCTGAGGCAGATAAAACTCTTTCCCTTCTTCAACCAGTTTTTGAGGCGGAAGACATTTTAAAAATCGGACAAAACATTAAATATGATATCCTTGTATTGATGAATTATGGTATTTCCGTAAAAGGAAAACTGTATGACACAATGCTTGCCCATTACTTGATAGAGCCAGAAGGCAAACATTCCATGGATTGGTTGGCAGAGCAATACCTTAATTACAAACCGGTTTCTATTGAAAGTCTTATTGGCAAAAAAGGAAAGAATCAAGGCAATATGCGGGATGTAGCCCCTGATGAGGTGGTTCCATACGCATCGGAAGATGCCGATATCACTCTGCAATTAAAAACCAAACTAGACCCAATCATTAAGGAGAATCATCTTGAAAAACTCTTGCTAGAAGTAGAGAGCCCTCTGATTGAAGTATTGGCAGCAATGGAATTTGAAGGTATAAGGATAGATACCGAAAGCCTTAAAGAAATGTCTGTAACCTTGGAAAAGGAAAGCAGGGAGATTGAAGCAAGGGTTTATGAATTGGCTGGGGAGACCTTTAATCTGGCCTCTCCAAAACAGTTGGGAGAAATTCTTTTTAACAAGCTGGAGCTAGATCCAAAAGCAAAAAAAACCAAGACCGGGCAATATGCAACTGGTGAAGAGGTGCTAAGTAAAATGGCCGCTGAGCATGAAATCGCTCAGGCTATTTTAGATTTTAGGCAATTGGTAAAACTAAAGTCCACCTATGTGGATGCCCTACCTACTTTAATCAATCCTAAAACTGGAAGAATACACACCACCTATAATCAATTTGTAGCCGCTACAGGAAGGCTTTCTTCTAACAATCCCAACCTTCAAAATATCCCTATCCGAACAGAAAGAGGGAGGGAAATACGGAAAGCATTTGTCCCAAGGGATGAAAACCATGCCATCCTAGCAGCAGATTACAGCCAGATAGAATTGCGGATTATGGCGGCCTTCTCTCAGGATGAATCAATGATAGAAGCATTCAAACAAGGCCGTGACATTCATGCTACCACCGCTGCCAAAATATTCCAGGTTCCTCTTGAGGAGGTAACCGGAGACATGCGTAGAAAAGCAAAAACAGCCAATTTTGGGATTATTTATGGCATCTCCGCCTTTGGTTTGTCTCAACGATTAAAAATCCCAAGAGGAGAAGCCAAGGAAATAATTGATGCTTACTTTAAGGAATTTTCTGCAGTAAAAGCCTATATGGATGAGTGCATAGAAAAGGCAAGGAAAAACGAATATGTGGAAACCATCTTAGGCAGAAGAAGGTACCTCCGAGACATCAATAGCAGGAATGCCACCATGAGAGGCTTTGCAGAAAGAAATGCCATCAACGCTCCTATCCAAGGATCTGCTGCGGACATGATCAAATTGGCCATGATCCATGTGCAAGACTGGATGATAAAGGAAAAATTGAAGTCTAAAATGATCCTTCAGGTACATGATGAATTGGTCTTTGATGCGCATAAGGATGAAGTGGAGCTTTTGAAAAAAGAGATACCACTACTAATGAGCAATGCCATTAAGATCGCCGTTCCTCTGGAAGTAGAAGTAGGAGTGGGAAAGGACTGGCTGGAAGCCCATTAATGTGGTCTTCTAAAAAGACCCATTCCTAAATATCCTCCTACGAAATAATTACTGACCGCTTACCAATTAAATTAACTGTGGCTAAAATAAAGACCTCCTTTTTTTGTCAAAACTGTGGCGTAGAAAGTCCCAAGTGGACAGGTAAATGTCCCTCCTGTGGAGAATGGAATACTTTTGTAGAAGAAGTTGTGCAAAAGGAAGAAACCCAAAGAGGCGGTTGGAAAGCGAGTAGCAATAGCAGCAAAAAAGCCAACCAACCCAAACCCTTAAAGGAAATAACCTTTGAAGAACAATCTCGCCTGATCACTGGTGATGTAGAACTGGACCGGGTACTGGGTGGGGGAATAGTGCCTGGATCTTTGGTTTTAATAGGCGGTGAACCGGGGATAGGTAAATCTACGCTTATGTTGCAGATTGCTTTGATGCTTTCAAATACAAAGGTGCTTTACGTCTCTGGAGAGGAAAGTGAAACCCAGATAAAAATGCGTAGTGAGCGAATGAAGCACCATTCCGACGAGTGCTTTGTACTTTCAGAGACCAAAACCCAACATATCTTTCAACAGATCGAATTACTGAAACCAGACCTTCTGGTCATCGATTCCATCCAAACCCTCCACAGCCAATATGTAGAGTCAGCTGCAGGATCGGTCAGTCAGGTGAGGGAATGTACTGCCGAACTAATGAAGTTTGCCAAAGAAACAGGAACACTTGTTTTCCTAATTGGCCATATCACCAAAGATGGAACCATCGCAGGACCGAAAATCTTGGAACATATGGTGGATACAGTTTTGCAGTTTGAAGGTGACAGACATTTAAGTTATAGAATTCTACGCACCTCTAAAAACAGGTTTGGATCTACCAATGAATTGGGCATTTATGAAATGCATGCCAATGGACTGAGGCCTGTTACCAATCCTTCTGAAATATTAATGACGCAGCGGGATGAGCAATTAAATGGTGTGGCCATTGGGGCAATGCTTGAAGGCAACAGACCATTATTGATCGAAATTCAGTCCCTGGTCAGTCCCGCCACATATGGCACTCCTCAAAGGAGCAGTACTGGTCACGATGCCAAACGACTGAACATGTTGTTGGCAGTTTTAGAAAAAAGAGGAGGCATGCGATTGGGGCAACAAGATGTATTTCTTAATGTCGCCGGAGGACTTAGGGTGGATGACCCAGGATTGGATTTATCTGTTGTGGCTTCTATTATCTCTTCCTATGAAGACAAGGCAATAGATCCTGGAATTTGTTTTGCCGGAGAAATTGGCTTGGGAGGAGAAGTCCGTGCTGTAAACAGGATTGAGAATAGAATTGCAGAAGCGGCAAAAATGGGTTTCAAAAAAATTATGCTTTCCCGATACGCTATCAAAGGCCTAGAACTAGACAAATACCAAATCGAGGTTCTGGCTGTAAGTAAACTGGAAGAAATGTACCGTCATATATTTCTATAGAAGTGCATCTCTTCCAGTGAAATTTCATGCTACATCTTGATTATTTAGGTTTACTACCACCAAAAGCAGCAAAACAGCAATGCTTGTGCAAGATTTCTATGCCGGTAAATCCTACTTTTTCCATTAGGTTCACTTGAAAAAGCAAAGACCTTGGGCTGTCTTCTTTTTCTATGTAATCGAAAACATTCTCACGGTACTCAACTCCATTTAGTTTTTCCAAGTAGCTACCGTACCAATACCACATCATTTTCTGAATCTCTGGATTATCGTGTTTTACGAGATCTGAAATCCATAAACTACCCCCTGGCGCCAAAAGTTTGAAAATTTTGGTAAAGGCATTTTCCCAATCTTGCTCATCTCTAAGGTGGTGCAAAACTGCTGCCGCAATGATAATGTCATATTTACCTTCTTCCAATTTAGCATCCCTGAGGTCAGCTTGAATGGTGTTAACCTTGCCTGTAGTGGCCCAAGAAACCCTGTCTTTGGCCTTGGTTAGCATAGGTTGACTTAGATCCAGCAGGTCACTGTTCATCTGAGGAAAATGCTGCAATACCTTTAGGGAAAGATTCCCAGCACCACAGCCGATATCTAATAAATTTTCTGCTTTAGGGCTAGTAGCTAAAGCGGCATTTGCAATCAATTCCATGCATAATGGTGCGTCGATTGTCGCTTGCTGGCCGGTCTCTAAATTAGAAAATCGCTCAACATCCTTGTCAAATCTTTCTTTAATTTCTTCTACAGTAGATTTGCTTTGCATGGTTATATTTTGGTTTTATTTAAATTTAACATTCCTGATTTTAACAATTTACGGGTACAAATACAAGAATTCAGCCAATTTCTATTGGCGTTTAAAAAAATAAATAACGCCAATTGATTCTATTTTAGTCGATTACACCTACTCAACGCGCTATTCTATTATTCCCCAGAAAAATAAATTATCACTCGAGTCAAGTCGGATTACATGACCATTAATTATAGCCATTTTCCTAATTCCATTTGTTGTGAGGTAAAATAATGGACTCCCATCCAATGTAGATTCCAAGTTCGGAGTATTTCCTTCGGTGAAGACAAGGATTGGTAATTGATGTACTTTTCCCTTGTGGATTTTGTCCGTTTCAACGGCCAAATAACCCTCTTCGAGCAAATCCATCCCCCTTGCCCTATCCAGTTTTTCAAAGGGAATTACTTCCGGCCAGATTTTTCCTTTTTCTAGCTCCATTCCCTTAGCTTCTATTTCCTCATGCCCATAGTACACAGATAAATCCCCCCAATCGGCAATATTTCCTCTCATCAAAATAAGGCTATCGAGAAACAACTCACTGCTTTTGATCCCTATGTCTGTGAGGTAACTATAATCCCCTGCCTTGGTTTCTACATTTTTTATCAACAAGTCCATCAGCTTGGAATCATTCTCCGGGATGTCATGGTAAGCTTCTTCCGTATACTGATAATAACTCTCTGTAGCAATCTCATACAAGGCATTAAGCAGTATCATGAAATTTAGCTGGCGAATATATTGTTTCTCCCTATCCCCAGGATAAGCGCCTGATTCTATCAATATGGTACTCGTGCCCCACTTTTGAATATTGTCCCCAAAAGCCCTGGGCTCAAAGCTGTCATCGTATTTACCTACCTGACCAGGAACCACCTGCTGTAACAATTGGTCCATCCCAACGATCACCTTCATGGCTTTGCTTCTAACCGCATTCACTTCACGGGCTTCATTGTAGGCAGGAGCAAGAAAGGAAATGGTAGCCGGAAGAGCTGTGCCTTCTACGTTATAATACCTGTTTTGATCGTGAAGATTGAAACCGAATTCCGGCTCAAAATCATCCCTTGCACGCTTGAGTATAATCCCCTCGGGTGTACTTTGGCGAACAGCATCCCTATTGAGGTCAATTTGTTGCGCATTTCTTCGAACAAACCTTTCTGCTCCATCTGGATTGAGCATGGGAATAAATCGAAGCAGCAAATTCTTATGTATGGCTGAGCGAATGAACTCAAAGCCATCATCAGCTGAACCTTCCAGGAAATTGAAAAGATCAAAAAGGGCCATGGTGGCGGTGCTCTCATTGCCATGCATCTGAGACCAAAGTAGTACTTTCCTATTCCCTCCCCCATAGGTCAAGGCATTGATTGGACGTCCTTCCACTGACTTACCAAGCACAGAGGTCTCAAACACATCCTTCCTTTTAGCAATCAAAGGAGCGATAATCTCATATCCATAACGCCTATTGTCTATTTCTGAGGCTTTATACTTTGAAAAAGCATTTTCCAGAAGTTTTGGGTTGATACTTTCAGTTTTTTCCTTGACTGGCTGACAAGCAAAAAACAGTGAAACAAAAAGAAACAATGGTATTCCAGAACAAGATCTCATTGGACGACTGAAGGTTGGTTACTATGTAAATATGGTGAAATTTAATTAAATTTATGGGCCCAAATAAGCAAACAGTAATAAGAGTACTTATTTAAATTACGGCTATATATAAATTAAATACGGCCTTTTTGATCAGAGACATTCATGTAAAACCCCAGCCTACCACTATATGAAACTGGAACTACTTCCGCACAAATTACCATTAAAACATACTTTTACTATTGCCCACCAAAGCAGAGATGTTCAAGACACCATGATCGTAAAACTGATTCATGGTGAACATTACGGTCTGGGAGAGTCCACAACCAACCCTTTTTATGGAATTACTTTGGATAATTTGCAATCCTGTCTGGTACAGGTAGCGGAGAAACTGACAAAGCTGGATCCCATACACCCGGAAGAACTTTGGACCATTACTGCCCCTTACTTTAAAGGCAATCCTTTTGCTCAATGTGCTTTGGACATGGCTGCCTGGGATTTGTATGCCAAGCTACAGGCTAAGAAACTCTACGAATTACTTGAGCTTGACCTGAATAAAATACCAGTAACCAATTTCACCATAGGCATTGCTCCCATCAGCAAAATGGTTGAAAAAATGAAGGAAATGGACTGGCCTCTATATAAAATCAAACTGGGAACTGCCAATGATATGGAAATCATCAGGGAGTTGCGCAAACATACTGATGCCACTTTTAGAATTGATGCCAACTGCGCATGGAATGCGGATCAAGCCATCGCTTATTCCCAAGAACTGGCAGATCTTAATGTAGAGTTTATGGAGCAACCTCTCCCAAAAGATGACTTTGAGGGAATGAAGAAGGTTTTTGCCAAAAGCGCCCTACCAGTAATCGCAGATGAGAGTTGTATAACAGAAGGAGACGTTGCCAAATGTCAGGGGTACTTCCATGGCATCAATGTTAAACTGGTCAAAGCCGGAGGAATCACTCCTGGGCTGCGAATGCTTAAAGAGGCCAAATCTTTGGGTATGAAAACCATGGTAGGCTGCATGACTGAATCTTCTGTAGGCATTTCCGCCATTGCCCATATCGCTCCTCTTCTGGATTATGTAGACATGGATGGAGCCATGCTTTTGTCTAAGGATATCGCTAGTGGGGTGGAAATTTTCGACGATCATGTGACTTTTCCAGACAGGAATGGAACAGGTGCCTTACTTCTATAAACCAATAATTAGCCATGAGCCATTCCTATTTCACCCCTCTTCCTGACAGAGAAATCGTTAGCGAAGGAAAAAGATACCTGCATTTTAGCGGTACTTCTTACCTTGGTATGGGCAGTCAGCCGGAATTTAGGCAAGTACTTATTGATAGTATTTTAAAGCACGGCCCAAATCATGGCTCAAGCCGCAACAGCAATGTACAATTGCCGATTTACGATACCTTTGAAGCATATTTTGCAGCTGGGTCAGGAGCGGAAGCGGCGGCTCTTCTGAGCAGCGGTTTTATGGCAGGCCAACTTGCGCTTAATACCTTAAGGCCTTTGGTAGACCTGACCTGGACTGCACCCGAAACCCATCCAGCCATCACCTATGAAAGTCAGCCACAGTCCGATCTTTCCCACAAGCAATGGCAAAAAAAATGTATCGCTAAATCAAAGGAGCTGTTGGGACAAAAGGTCCTACTGCTATCCAATGCGGTAAATCCACTAATTCCTGAAATTCATGATTTCGAATGGACCAAAAAACTTTCTCCCGCCAATAATTACTACCTACTGGTAGACGACAGCCATGCCTTTGGCATTCTGGGCAAAGGCCTATTTGGCACCTATGCCCAATGGAAAAATCTTCCCGTGGAACTGATGGTTTGTGGCTCACTGGGCAAGGCGCTTGCCCTTCCAGCAGGCATTATTTTGGGTAGCCAGCCTCTGATAGACAAGGTTAGAGAAAATGCAGTCTATCGTACCTCTTCCCCTCCTGCTCCGGCATTTCTAAATGCATTTTTGGAGGGCCAGGACATCTACCAAAGTCAGCAACAAAAGCTGAGTAAAAACCTCCACTACATGCTCTCCGCTGTTTCTCAGCTAGAGGAATTCAAAATGTTGCCCCAGTACCCTGTCATTTCCTTTGCTCCTGAGCACTGGGTAGACAAATTACATGAAAAAGGGTTTGCGCTATCTTCATTTCCTTATCCATTTCCCGCTAGTCCTCCAGTTAACCGCATCATATTGTCCGCCTGGCACCTTCCAACTGATCTTGAAGCCTTGGTCGGAGCGATTGGGGAGATTATTAATTGTTAATTATTAATTGTTAATTGTTAATGAGAAAGGGGTGGTTAACGTTTATAGCAAGGATTTAAGGTCTCCTTGTGGCAATCGCAAGCGGTGTCGGTTTTTGCGATGCAAAAACTGGACTTATCCTTCGGAAATAACTTCTACTAAGCAGGTCTAGGGTTAATCCATTATACCACGTCAACAAACATTAATAATTAACCATTGAGCAATTAATAATTATTAAAGGATGCTTGTCGTTTATAGAGAGAGTTTTACGTCTCCTTTTAGCAAACGTAAGCAGCGTCGGTTTTTGCGATGCAAAAACTGGACTTATCCTTCGAAAACAACTTCTACTATGCAGGACCTGTATGGATGCGATGGTGCACGGTAAACAACATTGATAATTAACAATTAACCATTAATAATTAAAAAAAAATTATGAAGGAGAACATTGTTAAAACGAAGAGTTTTGCATTTGCTGTCAGAGTAGTCAAGCTATACCGGTTTTTGTGTGAAGAGAAGAAAGAGTTTGTTCTCTCAAAGCAACTTTTAAGGAGTGGAACCAGCGTTGGGGCGATGGTAAGGGAAAGTGAGCATGCTGAATCCAAAAGAGATTTTGTCCATAAATTAGCCATTGCTCAAAAAGAAATAAACGAAACAGTTTATTGGCTCGAACTATTAAATGAAACAAACTACCTTAGTGAAGAACAATTTTCAAGCATCAACGCAGACGCTGTTGAGTTAATTAAACTGGTTACTAGCATCTTACGAACAACAAAGAATAATTGTTAATGGTAAATTATTCTTTGTTAATGAAAAAGGAATGGTCATCGTTAATAGTGAGGATTTGACGCTTCCTTTTAGCAACCGTAAGCGGTATCGGTTTTTACTTCGTAAATACTGGCCCTTTTCTTTCAGTACAACTTCTACAAAGCAGAATAAGTGTTAATGCAATATTTCACGATAACCAACATTAACAATTAACCATTGATAATTAACAATTAAAAACCTATTCATTAACAATTAATAATTGATAATTACGAAGGTATTCCTTCGGCGTGGTATGCCATTCGGAGAGCCTGCTGACTTCTGTATCCATACACTGGAAGTAAAAATCGTATAACAGATTGCTTACCTCTTCTGGGAGTTTAAGTTTCTTTTGGTCTCCTTCTTGATAGGTTTTCCAATTACCTCCCTCTTCTTCTTTTATAATTTCCAGCATGGCAAAGGTCACTGGCAGTCGGGCGGATTTTACCCGTTTAAGTTGTTCAGGATTTCTTCTAACTGCTTTCTCTGCTTTGTCAAAGAGCTCGTTGTATTTTGACAATAATGCAGGGCTAAGAAAGCTGTCTTTTTCTTGTTTAGGATTTCCAAATATGGACATTTTCCTGCCTGTAAATCCCTGATTATTCTCATGCAACAGGCTAATATAATCCTTAATATAGGGTGCTGCTTTGCCGTAATAAGCCTTCCAAAAATCCTCCATTTCTTTTTCTGCATCCAAGTCTGGGTTCCAAAGCAGTTTGGCCAATAAGTAGGCCCTTATTTCAGCAGACTCCCCACCAGCCTGAATATTGCCTTGTGCAAACACCGCACTCACATTGTTGTCGCGAAGAAAGGAAATATTGGGTTGCAGGGTGCGAAGATTAGGAAACGGAGCTAGCAAATTGGCAAATTGAATATTGTAATCCCATACCAAGATATTGTCTGTAATCTGCCCCCAGCCTTTCAGGTCACTGCTGAAGTCGGGATCACCCGATTCCATTGGCTCATTCCGAGTGCTCTCTATGCTACATAGCATGATATTGACATTTTCACGAGGTACAATATTCTTGGGAGGCACCCTCGTATACTGGTAAGCAAGGGTAGAGATGATTTTGTCTGGAAAACGCTCAGCTACCTTATTGACAAAGGTCAACATGGACCCCATGCCTAGCGCTGGGTATTCACCACTATGGGTGGCATACATTTTTTCCTCAGGAGCAAAAGCCGCATACTTGGCATCCAAGGCGGCACAATGCTCACATTGGCAATAATTCACATTGTCATTCTGGCTAACAGACCAATAAAGGGCATCGGGTTTCTTATCAATGGCTTTTTGAAGATTCTCGCAAACAATCTCAAGAACATCCGGATTGGTTAGGCAGAGTTGGGATTCAGGTTGTACGCTTTTTCCATCCCATGATGGCACCAATCCAGGGTGTCGCTTGCCCTCATAAAAGCTAAAATATTCAGGATGACTTTCACCATATTCTTCTGGATTGAGAAAACTATGAAAAGTATGCACCCAGTGCCCCCATTCAGCAGGAATCTCACCCCGCTCAGTATGCGAATGCAACTTGTGCCAGTCCATGAATTTAGGATCATAGGCATGGTTGTAATAAACCTCCCTAAAGCTGAAATCAGGAACTTGAAGGTCAGCCACTTGGGGGATTTTAATGGTTTTTTGTTGGGGAACTACTTCAAAGGTTGCGGTATATTTTTTACACCCCAGGTACTGCTCTAGAAAAGTATAAACTGCATACTCCACGCCTTTCTTTGGCCCACCGGTTAGGATGAGCTGCTTTCCATTATTCCCTATGTAAAGGCCATCTTTCCCCATTTCATCATAAGGCAATTGGGCAGTCTCGGGACGGTTCACTTTTCCTATTAGGATTTCATTCGCTCCAGGAAGTCCACTGTCCTTCTTTACAGGCAGCTCGACACCAGCTATTCTAAATAAATAATGTTGCAACACCTTGGCTCCCTTAATTTCTTCTAAAGTGGGTTGCTCAGGGATAATAATGGTAAAGTCAGATTTTCGGTTTTTGACCAGGGTAAGTTCCTGTGCCAGGCTGGAGGAAAAGAAAGAAAAAACCAGTAACAGTACAACAATTGATTTCATAGAGCAAATTATGGGTTTTTGAAGAATTGAAAACATGGAGTAGAAATATACAACAGATGGAGGGAAGGCGCAAGCACCTATAGGATCAACGTGAAATATTCAATAAACCTTCGATTCATTCTTGAAATCACCTGTCACCATGATTTTTTATAATCATTGCTTTTAATAACACCAGCACCCCATCTAAAAGGCAATTAATTCGGTATTTTGACAGTAAAAACACCCAAATATTCTAAGATAATTAGTAAATTGATTAAAAACGATTCGTTTTTAAAGGAAAAAGCAACATTAATTATTAAAGACACCTAAAGGAGTCAACAAAAATAAATAAAGAATAGGCAAGTAGCTTTAAGGAATCTATAAGCAGTTATAAGGAAATAATAAAATCTATAAGGAATTAGTAAGTCGCTATAAGGTCAGTATAAAAATAAATAAGGAAAGAAAAATCAGTAATAAGGAAATTGGAAGTTCTCTTAAGGAAGATAAAAAAAGTAAAAAGGAATAGTTAAAATGTATTAAGGAACAGATAGTCGCTAAAAAGGAATAAAAAATCATAGTAAAGGAATTTGCAATCAATTGATTTTATAACCAAAACCGTAGATTTTATGGCCACTAAAAGGACAAAATCCGAAGCCGAAACCCTCGAACTGTACCGTATATCCCTGGAGAATGTGGGAAAGCAACCTACCATTGCTGCTTCAATGGCTGGAATTGGATACGATGCTGCAACCATAAGTGAGGGGAAAGCTTTACTAAAGAAAACAAGGCAAACTTTTGATATTAATAGATTTGAAGCCAGAAAAACTGCCGCAGCATATGCTGATTTCTTGGCTGCCAAAGCTACACTGGGAAAGACCTATGGCTATCACAGAAAGATCTCAAAGATTATATTCAAAAAGGATACACTCACCCTTAACCGCCTTGCTGTATCAGGCAGTATGCCCAAAGCCTATATTGCTTGGTTGGAAACTGTGAAAACTTTTTATAGGGTGAGCACAACTGATCCTTCCATTCAAGACAAATTGGCTAGGCTAAAGATCACGGCCGATGCATTGCATTCTGCGCAGACATTAATAAATAGACTCGAAACCACCCGAACGTTTTATCTTAGAAAAAAAGGGGAATCCCAGAATGCTACTAAAACAAAAAATAAGACCTTTGAAAATTTGGATAAATGGATGGCTGAATTTTATGCCGTAGCCAAGATAGCCCTAGAAGACAAACCCCAGCTAATGGAATCTTTAGGTAAGCTGGTCAAAGGTTAAATCTAATAGAACAGGCACAAAACTTGATACTAAAGCATTAAGTTAAACCTAAAAGCAAGTTATCCATGTATAAACCAGTTCTAATTCCCATTGTTTGCCTTATATTCTTAGCCGCCATACCCCTCAAAGCCCAAATAACAATAGATGCGGAAACCGGGCTGGCCTTTCCAGGTTATAATGATGTGCGCATACCCAATACCACAGGGACTTTGTTTAGTTTTCAGGATGATTTTGAAGCCGAAGGGCCTGTAATACCTTTTCGCCTGAGGCTTGGCTATACTTTTAAAGAGAAGAACCATATTTTTGCGCTTTATGCACCACTAGGTATCAACTACAATGGCACCGCCAACAAAGACATCAGCTTTGAGTCAAGCGTATTTGAGCAAGGACAGGCACTAAGTGGCTATTATCAGTTCAACAGTTACAGATTAACTTACCGTAGAGACATTATTACTTCCGGAAACTGGCAAGTAGGTGTTGGCTTCACAGGAAAAATTCGTGATGCGCAAGTTCGTCTAGCGAATGGGCAAGGGCTTAACGACCGAAAAGATGATTTGGGTTTTGTGCCCTTATTGCACCTGTATACAGCCTATGATCTTGGTGGAGAAAAACTGATATACTTTGAGGGAGACGGCCTTGCCGGAGGCCCGGGAAGAGCCTTTGACTTATTCTTGGGAACGCGACTGCCCATCACCAATCATATTGGCTTTAAAGCAGGCTACCGGTTCCTGGAAGGAGGAGCAGATGTGGACGAGGTGTACAATTTCACTTTGGTTCAGTTTGCCGTTGCAGGTCTGTTTATCCAATTGTAAAAGCTACTCCTCAAGCTCTCCCGCCTGTTGGGTTTGCTTTTCATACAAGGCAGCATAGGTTCCTTTAGCAGCAATTAGGTCAGCATGATTACCTTTTTCGACGATGGCACCATCATCCAAAACAAGAATCTGATCGGCAAGCTTGGCTGAGGACACCCTATGGGAAATGATAATGGAAGTTCGGTCTTTCATTATCTTTTCCAAGGCATTTAAAATGGCATTTTCAGTTTTGGTGTCTACTGCAGATAGGCAGTCATCGAGTAGTAGAATCTTGGGAGATTTTACAATGGCCCGA
This sequence comes from Cyclobacterium sp. L-R, assembly GCF_056859355.1. NCBI lineage: Bacteria > Pseudomonadati > Bacteroidota > Cytophagia > Cytophagales > Cyclobacteriaceae > Cyclobacterium > Cyclobacterium sp. L-R. The sequence goes on along the minus strand of NZ_JBSXOH010000017.1, from coordinate 14,014 downwards.
GCAATTGACACCCTTTGTTTTTGTCCCCCTGATAAAGTCATGCCTCTCTCTCCCAGTCGGGTTTCAAAACCTTGGGGAAAATCAATGATATTGTCATAGACATCCGCATCTTTGGCCGCTTGTTCGATTTGTTTCATGTCCAAAGTTTTACCCAGACCAAAACCAATATTATTGGCAATAGAATCACTGAATAAAAACACATCCTGAGGCACATAGCCTATTTGTTCCCGAAGATTGGGTATGTCATAGTTTCTTATGTCTTGGCCATCAAGCAATATCCTTCCCTCAGTCGCGTCATAGGTCCGCATAAGCAAATTGGCGATGGTCGATTTTCCGGAGCCAGTAGTTCCGATGATTGCCAATGTTTTACCCGCCTCAATTTCAAAACTTACCTTATCCAAAGCCTTAATACCGGAGTCAGGATAGACAAAGGTTAAGTCTTGCACTTCTATGTGCCCTTGAATCTCTTTTTCCAGGTGCTCAGCACTTAAAATATCATTTTTCTCATCCATGAATTCGTTGATCCTGGCCTGAGAAGCAGCGGCTCTCTGTACTATACTCGTCACCCAACCCAGAGAAGTTACCGGCCAGGTTAGCATATTGACGTAAAGGATAAATTCTGCTATCACTCCATAACCAATTGCCCCTTCTATTACTTGAATTCCTCCTACATACACGGTTAGAATTGTACTGAGTCCTATCAATGCCATGATCAGAGGAAAGAACAAGGACTGAACCTTGGTAAGGGATATGGATTTATTCTTATAGTCTTCACTGGCTTTTTGAAACTGATTGGCGCTGTCCTTTTCTCTAACAAAGGATTTGATCACCCGTATGCCTGAAAAAGCTTCCTGCACAAAAGTACTTAGGCCCGACAAGCTTCTTTGAATCTTTTCTGAGCGCTTGTTGATCATATTATTGACCAGATAGATACTAACGGACAAAACGGGTAGAGGCAGGAGGGAGTACAAGGTAAGGGGAACATTTACGGTCAGCATGTACCCAATCACCATAGGAAACAGGATGATCAAATTAATGCCATACATGAGAGCAGGTCCCAGGTACATTCGGACTTTAGAAACATCCTCAGTGATCCTTGCCATCAGGTCACCCGTACTATTCTGCCGAAAGAAACTTAGAGGAAGTGTTTGGTAGTGGGCATAAATCTCATTTTTGAGGTCATACTCTATCAATCGCGACATTGCAATAATAGTCTGACGAATAAGAAAAAGGAAAAGCCCTCTTAGCAAAGCCATGGCAAGAATAAGCAAGCCAAAGATCAAAATGTATTTCAGAAACTCAGACCTGGAGGCTTCTTGCACTATTTCCCCATCATCGAACACCTGATAATAGCTAAAACTTTCCACCACATAATCGATGGCAATCCCTACGAGTCGTGCAGGAATTATTACAAAAAAGTTTGAAATAAATGTGAAAACTATTCCTAAAAAAAGGTACAGTTTATATTTATATAGATATTTATTTAATCTCCAAAGGGGCTTCACAAAACAAATGACTTTTTAAACCACAATATCTTTTATAATATTATGTTATATTGCAAATGAAAGGCAGGTGAAATAGATTTAATTCTGTAGGCACCTGTTTTTAACTGAACTCAAATATAACATATTATAAACATCAAAGTTCAATGGCGGCAATCAAAACGGAGGAAAAACCGAAGATTAATGAAATCTATGGTCAAATGGAGGCAATGGAGCATGAGCAATTGGTTATTTGCTATGACAAGCCTACCGGTCTAAAAGCTATAATTGCTATTCACAACACTGTACTTGGCCCTTCTCTTGGAGGAACCAGAATGTGGCATTACACCAATGAAGAGGATGCGATCAAGGATGTTTTGCGCCTTTCCAGAGGAATGACTCTGAAAGCATCTATCTCAGGTTTGAATATTGGAGGTGGAAAAGCGGTTTTGATCGGTGATCCTTCGATGAAAAATGAAGCCTATTTAAGGCGATTTGGACGATTTATTGAAAGTTTGGGAGGCCGGTACATCACGGCCGAAGACATGAATACCCAAACCTCAGACATGGAATACATTGCCATGGAAACCAAACATGTGACAGGACTACCTGAGAGCAAAGGCGGAGGAGGAGACCCATCTCCCGTTACAGCTTACGGCACCTATTTAGGTATCAAGGCTGCTGCCAAAAAGGCTTATGGCAGTGATTCTCTGGAAGGAAAAAAAATCCTAATACAAGGGACTGGTCAGGTAGGAAAACATTTGGCTGAATATTTAAGCAAGGAAAAGGCCCACTTGATGCTGGCCGATATTAATGAAGATAGAGCAGCCAGGGTGGCAGCTTCAGTTGGTGGGAAGATTGTTTCAGCCAATTCTATTCATGAGATCCCTATGGATATTTACGCACCCTGCGCCATGGGCGGACAGCTCAATGACCAAACCATCCCGGCATTAACCTGTGACATTGTAGCCGGTGCGGCCAATAATCAATTGGACAAAGAGCAAGTACATGCCCGACAACTAATGGATCATGGCATACTTTATGCACCTGACTTTTTGATCAATGCTGGGGGATTGATCAATGTATATCAGGAATATCAGGGTAATTACAGTAAGGCGCTTGCAATGGAAAAAGCCGAAAAAATATATGAGACCTGCCTTGACGTATTTGAACTGGCTGGTGATCAAGGGATTTCCCCACATGAAGCAGCGCTTCAAAAAGCGATAAAAAGGGTTCAAGATATGGGAAAATTAAAAATGTCTTGGTAAGTTAGCGGTTTTTTTACCGCATGTAAGATCAAATATTTGTCCTTTGCAGGTACATTTACTAATTTGCAGAAAAATTAGTTTTGACAAGGAAAGGCTGCTTCTGTTCTCCCTGTCAATAAACACTTATCACGTTCTTTAATTTCAGTTAATGTTAAATAGGAGAATCCTCAGAGTAAAAGCATTTCAGACGCTATATGCTTTTCATCAGTGCAAACATTCCAATGCGAATCTGGCACAAGACTTTATAAAAGAAGCCTTTTTACCAGACCTTAATTCTATGGAAGTACAGGACAGGAGTTTGCTTAAAAAAGAAGCAGAGCGATGTATTCAGGTTTTTATCAAAAACATTGATAAAGAACAACTTTCATTGGACAAGAGCGACAATGAAAAAGTAAAGGACATAGCGGTTAAGGCTATTGCTTTCTATAATAATAACAACAAAAAAGACAAGGAATTTTTACGGACGAACATGTTGACAGCTGTGGAGAACATTCCTGGTTTGTATTTGTTCGCAATCAGTATGTTGGTTGGTTTTGGAGAGCATGTTCGGAAAGAAAAAATGAAAAAGAGGAAATTTGAAGACCAACCGGTAGTCACACTTCCTTCAGCTTATAATCTAGGCTTTAATAAGGCCTTGGCAATTATAGAGCAAAATCATTCTTTCAAGAAGGAATGCCTTAGATTTGATGTAGACATTGCGGAATTAGAGCTTGAGATCAAAGAATGGTACAGAGAATTGGTAAAACCTCTGGAGGAATACCAAAAATACCTGACCATAGAAAATCCAAGTCTAGAAGAGGACAAGGAGATTTTACAAGTTATCATCAAGAAGATTATTTTTAAAAAGGAGGCTACATTAAGTTTCTTTCAGGACAGGGATTTGAATTGGTCGGAAAACAAATCGATCGTTCGAAGTTTGTCCACCAAGGTTATAAAAACCATAACGGGAACCGAGGACGAGGCAGATGAAATACTTCCGGAATTGGCATTAAACTGGGAAGAAGACAAAGAATTCTTTCAGGACATTTATAATTTCACCATTGCTTCGGAGAAGGAATACAGTGAATTAATTGCCAATACCACTAAAAATTGGGATGTAGAAAGGATCGCTTTGACGGACAGGGTAATACTTATCATGGCTTTATCAGAGATGGTAAACTTCTCAAGTATCCCTACCAAGGTATCGATTAATGAGTATATTGATATTTCCAAAACGTATAGTACTCCGAAAAGTAAGCAATTTGTAAACGGTCTTTTAGATACCTTGTCAAAAGAACTAACCGAAAACGGAAAAATACGTAAGAGTGGTAGAGGGCTTATAGACAATAAATAAAAACATAAAATGGGTAAAAAAGGTAATTCATTATTCGCATTTGCTCTAGGAGCAGGTTTGGGTGCTACTCTAGGGGTGCTTTTTGCCCCTGACGCAGGAAATAATACAAGAGATAAATTATCCTACAGACTAGCAAAATACCGTACTGAGCTGGAAGACCTGATCAATGAACTGATAGATGAGAAACATCTGCCGGACAATATTGCCAGATCTGAAGGGGATAAAGTAATCACAGAGGCAAAATCTAAAGCTGAAAATTTGCTAAATGATGTCAATAAACTTATTGACCAAATCAATAACGACAACAATAAAAATTAAAACTGTTTATTTATGAAGTATTCTAATCTTTCAGTGTGGCTTTTAGGCCTTACACTGATCATGGCAGGAGCATGTGGGGAAAAAGGAAGTGGCAATGATGATAAAATCCAGGAGCTGGAGCAAAAAATCTCCCAGTTGGAGCAAAATCAAGTAGTAACTCCTTCCAGTGCACAAAATGTACAACCTGCCGACCCGTCAACAGTTGGTTCTTTTGCATTTGAAGAAGAAGTCTTTGACTTTGGATCCATCAATGAAGGTGAAGTTGTAGAACACGTTTTCAAATTTAAAAACGAAGGACAAGCACCTTTGATTATTTCCAATATTCAGGCTTCTTGTGGTTGCACAAGCCCAGAATGGTCAAAAACACCCGTTAAACCAGGAGATGAAGGTTTTGTAAAGGTTCAATTTAACTCTAGAGGAAAATCCGGAGTTCAAAGCCCAACCGTCACCATTCAGGCTAACACTTCACCATCCGTAACTCGATTGAGATTAAAAGGAGAAGTAAACAGACCATCAGGAACATCAACCGCACCTTCAGCAGGGCCAGTAAAACGATAAAAATGCAGAATTCAATATTACTTCAAGTAGATAGTGCCATGGGTAGTGGCATCATGGGTCAAGTTTTTCTTTTTGGTAGTATCATTCTGATCATGTATTTCTTTATGATCAGACCACAACAAAAAAAACAAAAAGAAACTGCCAAATTTATCTCTGACATTAAAAAAGGAGAACAAGTAGTAACAGTAGGTGGAATCCACGGAAAAGTATATTCCGTAGAAGGTGACATAGTCACCATCGACTTAGACAAAGGGATGAAGATAAGGGTTGAGAAATCTGCTTTATCTCTCGATTACACTAAGAAATTATCAAATGAAAAATAATTCTCCGTACACACTTGAGTACACTAAGTAATTATTTCCGGAAATTTAGACCTGATAAAACTTCCAATCTGAAGGTGGTAGTCCTGTGCGTTGTCACAGCTACCACCTTTTGGTTATTAAATGCCCTTAATAAAGACAATTACACCACTGTAGTTGACCAACCCATTCTTATTCAATTTGATGAGGAGGAATACATGGCAGTGAAAGGACTTCCCAATGAGGTCAAAATAGAAATTAATGGAAACGGCTGGGACCTTTTGAAGAAACACCTGGGTGTCAGTCAGGATCCATTGGAAATAACCCTGGAGGACCCCTCTCATCAGCCTTACCTAGTTACAGAGGAAATTACTCAGCAAATGTCAGAGCATATCTCGACAACAAATTTGGTGAGCATAGTTCAGGACACTTTGTTTTTTAGTATTGACAAGATTGTTTCTAAAAAGATACAAATTGTCCCTGATACCCTGCCCAACACTTTGGCTGAAAATCACGATTTCGCTTCACGTATTAGCATTGACCCTGAATATGTAACCGTCAGAGGCCCTATTTCAATCATAGAACAACTTGATGGAAAACTGCTGGTCCAACTAGGCGAAAACAATATTAAAAACCATTATTCAAAACTGCTCCCACTGGAGTTAGATAAAACAAAAAAGGATTTTTTAACCTTGGACGAAGAGACGGTACAGATAAGTTTCCAAGTCGTTGCATTTATTGAGAAAACATTGAAATTGGATGTGAAAAAACTGTATTTCCCTGCCAATGTGGATATTGAAGGAGATGTCCAAAGTGTAACACTACAATTTTTAGTCGATGAAAGGAAACAGAATGACCTTGAATCTTTAAATCTCTCCGCTATTCTAAATTACAATAACAGAAACAGAGAGGACAGTTCTATTGCTGTTTCTTTAAATGTAAATCGTTCCTTTCTTCGAGACATAACCTTCTCTCCTGACAGTTTTGATCTGATTTATGAGTAGTGCTGTTCCTTTATTGGTGGGTATAAGTGGAGGCATTGGAGCTGGAAAAACCCTGGTTTCCAAAATATTCTCCCTGCTTGGCATCCCTATATACAATGCCGATGACCGTGCAAAATGGCTAATGGCCAACCATCTCCCTTTAAAAACAAGGATCATTGAGAACTTCGGCACGTCTGCCTATTTCGAAGATGGTCAACTTAATCGCCAATACCTGGCAGAAATTGTATTCTCAAATCCGGACAAAACAAGCCTCATCAATGGGCTTGTTCATCCAGCTGTTGGTGAAGACTTTGAATTATGGGCTAGTCGTCAGCCGACCAAGTATGTATTAAAGGAGGCGGCATTACTTTTTGAAACAGGCTCTTATAAAACCCTGGACTTCACCATACATGTAGCTGCCTCAGAAGCGATAAGAATAGAACGTGTCAAATCAAGAGATGTACAGAGAAGTACAACTCAAATCAAGCAGATAATCGAAAAGCAGCTAACTGACGAAGTGAAGAATAAACTGGCAAATTTTGTTATTACCAACGATGACTCCATTTTGGTAATACCTCAAGTGCTAAAAATCCACGCACAGTTAATGGAAGCAAAAATCAAAAACTAGATTTCGTTCAAGCGAATCTGATCCAAATAGAATTTCATTCTTGAATGACTGTGGTTCAGGAAATCAATTTTATCTATTCGATCATGTTTGTGATTATAAAACACCTCCACATACTCTTCTCCCAAGAGATAGAGGTTTACTTTGTGGGTATAATACCTAATGGCTACAACAAATGTACCTTCAGTATACAGTTTCTGAATTTTCTTGTGAATGCTAAGCCTGCTGAAGTCCTCTTTACTCATCGAATGCTAGATTGTAGTGATTTATAAGTTAGGCTTTTGGGTGATTAGGTAACGTAATAGGAGAGATTTCCAGTTCATTAATGAATAAAAGTAAATAATTTAATCAAAAATAGCACTCTTCTGGCAAAGTAATTTGGTTGATTTGAAGTACCTTAATGTTTTTAAATCCAGATTAAGCAATAGGGATTCACAACTTCTAAAGGGAAGTGTGGCAATCACAAGAAAATCAAGCTATTTAAAGAATTAACCCAAAAGCAGCTGAGGTGAAGACTTAAATAGCAATGAAGCGACTGCTTTTGAAGTGATTGTACCTCAATAATGGAGGGCTATAGCCTATTTCGGATTAAACAGCTTATTATTGGTCTTGTTATCGCGCTGTATTCACAGGCAGGTTATATCAAGGCGAAATTAATTTATAGAATGAAATAACTGATTTTATTTATGATTAAACATCAAAGAAACAGCCTTTATGTACTTTTTGTTTTTGGTTTATTACTCCTTTTAAGCAGTTCTTGTTCTTCAACCAAAAAAATCCGGCAGCAAAACATTCAGCATGTAATCAATACGGCAAAATCTTATCAAGGCACACCCTATAGATATGGAGGGAATACCCGATCAGGGATGGATTGCTCTGCCTTGGTTTATCTTTCTTTCAAAAGCGTGGGTGTAACCCTTCCGAGGGTATCGGCCGAACAAAGCAAAATTGGAAAACGAATTTCCAAGGACAAATTAAAAAAAGGAGATGTTGTCTTTTTCGCTACTGGTCGGAGAAGAAACAAAGTAACGCATGCGGGAATTGTGTCGGAAAAACGGATGGGAAAAACTTATTTCATTCACGCTTCGACTTCTTTGGGAGTTACGGAAGACAATTTGCAATCAAAATACTGGTCAAAAAGATGGGTTAGGGGCAGAAGGATTTTCTAGAAGGCCAAAAATAGAGGCAAAAAGGAGTGAAATCCTATAATTAAATAAATAGTGATATAAAAATTTGGATCAAAGTGTATTAATTTTTAAAACATCCTTTGGTATTCAGCATTATTAACTAATTTTGCACTCGAATTAAAAAGTATTGTTCCAATTCATCTTTAAAATATAACAATGGCGAATACTGGTAAGATAACTCAGGTAATTGGTCCTGTTGTGGATGTTTCCTTTGAGGGAAGTAAACTGCCGAATATCCTTGATGCACTTGAAATCACAAAAGAGAATGGCCAGAAGGTAATTCTTGAAGTACAACAACACCTTGGCGAAGACCGGGTAAGAACCATTGCGATGGACTCTTCGGAAGGTTTGGTAAGGGGTATGGAGGTAAGAGACCTCGGAAGCCCTATATCAGTACCAACTGGTGACAATATCAAAGGAAGGCTATTTAACGTTGTAGGAGAAGCCATTGATGGATTGCCTCAACCTGAATCTAAAAACAGGCTACCTATCCATAGGTCAGCACCAAAATTTGAAGACCTATCAACTTCTACGGAAGTATTGTACACAGGAATTAAGGTAATCGATTTAATTGAGCCTTATGCGAAAGGTGGAAAAATTGGTTTGTTTGGAGGAGCAGGTGTTGGTAAAACAGTACTTATTCAAGAACTGATCAATAATATTGCTAAAGCATACTCCGGTCTTTCTGTATTTGCAGGGGTAGGAGAAAGAACAAGAGAAGGAAATGATTTGCTCAGAGAAATGATCGAATCAGGAATCGTAACTTATGGTGATGATTTCGTAGAATCTCTTGAAAATGAAGGTGGATGGGATCTATCTAAAGTGGATCTTGAGAAACTTAAAGATTCCAAAGCAACCTTCGTCTTCGGACAAATGAACGAGCCTCCTGGAGCCCGTGCAAGGGTAGCTTTGACAGGTTTGACTTTGGCAGAGTATTACAGAGATGGTGAAGGAGATGGAGCAGGTAAAGACATTCTTTTCTTTATTGATAATATCTTCCGTTTTACCCAAGCAGGTTCTGAAGTTTCCGCCCTTTTGGGAAGGATGCCTTCTGCTGTGGGTTACCAGCCTACCTTAGCAACAGAAATGGGTGCTATGCAGGAACGTATCACCTCTACCAAAAACGGTTCTATTACCTCTGTACAAGCGGTATATGTACCTGCTGATGATTTAACGGATCCAGCACCAGCAACAACTTTTGCTCACCTTGATGCACAAACTGTACTTTCAAGGAAAATTGCAGAACTAGGAATTTATCCAGCAGTGGATCCTTTGGATTCTACATCTAGGATTCTTGAGCCATCTGTAGTTGGAGACGAGCATTACAATTGCGCAACCAACATCAAAGAGCTTCTTCAGCGTTACAAAGAACTTCAGGATATCATTGCTATCCTGGGTATGGAAGAACTTTCTGAAGAGGATAAAATGGTCGTACACCGTGCAAGAAGGGTACAACGTTTCTTATCTCAACCTTTCCACGTAGCTGAACAGTTTACAGGTCTTAAAGGTGTGTTGGTAGATATCAAAGATACTATCAAAGGCTTTAACATGATCATGGATGGAGAGTTAGATCATTTGCCAGAAGCAGCATTCAACTTGGTAGGTAGCATCGAAGATGCCATTGCCAAAGGAGAAAAAATGTTGGCAGAAGTAAAATAATAGCACTTTATTAGGGTAATACTTTAAAGTATTACCCTTTAATAAAATATATCATGCATTTAGAAATCATTACACCGGACCAAAAAGTATTTGAAGGAGAAGTTTCTGAGGCTACCTTCCCTGGAGCCGATGGTTCTTTTCAGGTACTGAAAAACCACGCCGCTATAATATCTGCCCTTGTAAAAGGTGCGGTTTCTTACACAACAACTGAGGGGCAAAAGTCACTGGTAGTTGATGGAGGAGTAGTAGAGGTGAATGACAATAAAATTATTGTATTGGCTGAAAAGGTAGTGGATTAATCTACTTCTTTTCTTTCACCAATTAAAAAAGGGTGCTGAATTTAAATTTCAACACCCTTTTTATTTATAGTATATACCTATATACTTATTTTCCCAATGAATCAAGGGAGGCTTTCACCGAACCTTTGTCCATTAAAAGCGCTTTGGCCTCATCATAATCAGTCATCCCAGCCCTTTCCATAAGCATTTTCACACTTCTGTCAATGATCTTGTCATTGATAAGCAGGACATTTACCATTTTATTGTCTTCTACTCTCCCCAATCTAATCATACAGGTCGTAGAGATCATATCAAAAATCATCTTTTGTGCCGTGCCGCACTTCATTCTGGTACTACCAGACACGAATTCTGGACCAGTCAATACTTCTACAGGGAAATCGGCATGCTCAGCAATGGGTGATTCTGGATTGCTTACAATACAACCGGTAAGTATTCCTTTTGCTCTACAAATTTTTAATGCCCCCAAAACAAACGGTGTAGTTCCACTAGCAGAAATACCCAAGACAAAATCTTTATCCGATACCTCATAGCCAGTTAAAGCATCCCAACCCGCATCAGGATCATCTTCCATTTCTTCTCTGGCTTCAATTAAACGGTCTACTCCGCCAGCTAAAATGACATTTACTTTACCCTTTGGAATCCCATAGGTAGTGGGTAATTCTATTGCATCTAAAACAGAAAGTCTTCCTCCACTTCCAGCTCCCAAATAAAATAACCTTCCGCCATTTTCCAATTTTTCGACGATAGCGCTTATCAATAAGTTGATCTTTGGCAATACCGCTTCTATAGCAAGTGCTACTTTCTTATCCTCATTGTTGATATTGGCGGTCAATTCCTCCACAGACATCTTTTCTAAATGCCGATACAAAGAAGGCTGCTCAGTAATTTTTGTCATTATATATTTATTTTAAATTTCACTAAAAAATCTCAAATCGTTGGTGTACTTCCTGGCTTAACTCCACCTGTAAGCTTGCCATCAGAGGCTTCTCGAACCAAATTAAAGTCTGAATTTAATCTTTGTGTAAATAACGCAAAATCCGAACTATGAACCACCATATTTACCCCTTCCTTTATCCAAAACAACTGCCTTTCTATGGTTTCTGAGAAATGAATTCCCACTGCCAATTCAAATTTAAGGCTTGTTTTAACAATTTTTCTTACCGTGTCTATAAAATCCGGGTGATCATAATCTTCAGGAATGCCCATGCTTACGGACAAATCGTGGGGCCCAATAAACACCCCATCTAGCCCTGGCACTGACAGCAACTCTTCCAATTTTTCTACCGCAGGCACACTCTCGATATTCACAATGCTTAAATGCCCTTCATTGTAGCTGTCTAGGTAAGCTTGCAAATCAGGAGTAAGTTTTTCCTTACCCTCCATGTATTGGTGCAACCTCTCCCCCTTTAAAGGTCTGAATTTGGTCGCTCCTATTAAAACCTGAACATCCAGAACGGTTTCTACATAGGGAATAACCACGCCTACTGCCCCCGCATCTATTGCCTGACAAACCAAATGATGGTCCGCTTTATAAACCCTCACTATAGGAATAATACCTCTTCCTTTATAGGTCTGACACATTGCTGAAAGCTCCTTGCGGGATAGAGAAATATGCTCGGTATCAATAAAGACAAAATCCAATCCGGAGGATGCCAATGCTTTTGGCCACATGGAATTATTAGATGTAACACAAGTGCCAAGCACCAATTCTCCGGATTGAATTCTATTTTTAAAGTTCATTATTTTATTTAGTCAATGAATCACTTATCACGCCTAAGTATCTGCCCATCCAGTATGGTAACAGCCAGATATCTCCTGCACTGAATTCATGGCTTCCACCATGCCCACCATCTAGGGTAAACCTATTGCCATTGTGTCTGCGTACCATTAATTCATCCGGCGGAAGAACTATATCAGTACTTTGCTCTCTGAAATTTGGCTCCAATAAATTAATGTCTTTTCTATGACTATTCTTGGTTGACCAACTGATCATATCAAGAGGGTGCTCCTGAAGGTACCAAACAGCTTCTTCCAAATCAAAATTTTCTCTGTCAACCAAAGCTCCAAAAATATTCCAAAGTCCATCTTTCTCAGGTCGCTCTGCTTCCCAGTGATCCAGAATGGCTATCCTGTATTTTTCTTTTAGCTCTTCAGTAAATGCATATCTATACAAGCCCCAATAGCCCAGGAAGTACATCTCATCATCGGAATGGTTCCAAGACTCAGACAACATCGCGGCCCAATCATCACTTCCTTCTTCAGCTTTGCCTATTCCTTCCATTGGACGCATTAGGTTTTCAAGATATCCATGCTTGTCCATTAGCTTGTATGCTTCTTTTTTATAAACTTCTTTGCCTGTAAAATAATAGGCTGTTTGCAACATGGCAACGATATTCGAAGAATTTAGCTTTCTATCCCCTACCATGGTAGGAAATCCATTTACATATTCCGGATTCCATCTGCCCCAAGTTGTATGTTTACCATCAAAATCTATTAGGTACCAATCATTTTCAACGATATGGGTCATAAGCTGATCCAATAAACCTATAGCCTGCTGACGCAAAGCTTCATTGTCTACCAATTCTGCAATTACACCAAAAACAAAAACATGTCCGATCACTTCATCACTACTGGTAGTGGCTTTCCAGTCCCATTCAGGATCAGAAGCATGTTGCCACCTGTCTGGATCGGCTAGTTTATCTATATATCCGCTTCTAGAAAAAGACCTGGATGGAAACCCTTTCACAGGATTGATGGTGTATAATCTCTCCATTGCATCTAATGATTCTTTTACATTTTGCAAGGCTTCAGCTGATCCGGTAGCTGCATAACGAAATGCCTCTCCTCCCAAATACATGGAAGTCCAAAGCCCATCATTATCGGAATCACTAAGCCTACCACTGTCTATATTACCTTTTTCCATTCTAGATAAAGTAGCATTGAAACCATGACGGATATGTCGATCTCTTACTTGTTTACCATAAAAATCTGCCTTCTCTGCCAAGGTCTGAGATATGAATACCAGTTTCCCAAGTCCCTTATCTGTCAAAATCAATACCTCATCTTCATTCTTTTGGCTGATATGAAGCACTTTATCTCCTGGCAACCACCTTTCTCCTAAGTAGTAGTTAAACTTCCCATCTTCTTTTTGCATAAATGCACCTTGCTCTGAACCAAACCATAATAGACCATTGATCTCTACAAGGCTGGTCAGGGATGGCCAAGGCAATGCTTTGTTTTTGCTTCCTTCTTGCTGGTTTGAAAGCAGGTTCCATTCGAAATAGCCATCTGTTGTTCCAATGGCAATTTTATTCTTACCCTCACGAAGAGCAAAACTTGTAAATCCTGTTCCTTCGGTAAGGATGTCTAGCTTTTTACGGGAAGCTGAAAAAGACATTAGCTTATTTTCAGCCAATAAGTAATAGTTTCCTGTGTTCTTGTCATAGGTAATACCAATTACCGGTGAACCACTGATTTTCCCTTTATAGCTTACGCCTTCTTTATTTACTAGGTGAATGGTACTTCCATCAGAAACTAAAAAAGAGAAATCTTCTCCGTGAGCAAAATGTACAGCACCAGAAAGCCCATGCTTTAGGTAAAGACTTCCTGCCCAGGCATTGCTAAAAACAGCTTTATCATCTAGGTAAACAAACTGGTTCTCTACTGTGGTAATATTTCTGACGTTTTTATCCTTCATCGCCAGGTAGGTCTTGTCAGCGGTAAAACTTCCGGGGTACAAAAAGGCACCTGCATGGGTTCTTAGTAGCCCTTTTTCCCCTAATACCTGAACCGTTCCGTTCCTGTCAGTATAAACCTTTTTAAGGTCTCCTGTATCTTCTGATGAATAATATTTGACGCTGTATTCCTGGATAAAAGGAATGTCCTGATGGGTTCTATGGTTGCTTGTTGGCAAATGTTGGCCATGAACTGCTGTCAAGCCCATAAGCAATCCTATAACAACAAGAAGCTTTGACTGTATGTATTTCATTGTAAAATAATATGGT
>NZ_JBSXOH010000016.1:0-8775 GCF_056859355.1 Cyclobacterium sp. L-R | reverse complement strand
GCTTCGATATGTGTACCCGTAGATTTGGGGACAGTTTTGATCCCGATTTTCGGGAGAACCCTGCCATACTACAAAGATCAACAGTCATTTGATTTGTAGTAAACTACCGGAGTCAAAGGGGTGGCGTGAGTATAGATGGATGAATGTTAAACGTGGGAGGTCTCTTTCAGCAAAGGGTGGCAACCTTAAAAGCGTGCCTATAAGTATTACGAAATTGTACGTAGCGAAAAGAGAAATCGGAGGAGTTCATAGTACCTATGACAGCAAGGACAACAAAACCTTGCTTAGGAAAGGGACTCTACTTTAGACAAGCTTATATGGAACACAGAAAGACAAGTATTGACGAGAGTCTATCAGCAAGTCCAAGGGTGGTAAATACCGATGAGCAAATTCGTGTGTTCCAAAGGAAGCTATACATTAGAGCCAAGCAAGACGGTAGCTTCAAGGCGTATAGCCTTTACGGAAAACTCTGTGAGGGCCAAACGCTTAGTGAAGCCTACCGAAGGGTCAGGCAAAACTATTCCAAGGGATTAGGGGTCGATAATCAGGGGTTTGATGATATCGAAAAGAAAGGTTTAAACACCTTTCTGGCAGATATAGGTCAAGAGCTTGAAAACCGCACCTACAAGAGTCAAGCCGTAAGGCAAGTGCTCATACCTAAGGAAAAGAAAGGAGATTTCAGGAAACTGGGCATCCCCACCATTCGCGACAGAGTGGTACAAATGGCAGTAAAAATGCTGATAGAGCCACTCTGGGAAGCTGAATTTTGTGAAACATCGCATGGGTTCAGGCCCAAACGTGGAGCAAAAGAAGCCATCAAACAGGTAAAGCAAAACATTTACGCAGGACATCAATTTGTATATGATGCCGATTTGTCCAAGTATTTTGACACGATAGATCATAGTAAGTTATTTGTTTTATTGAAAGAGCGATTGACAGATAAAGGAATCCTGAGGTTGATACAACAATGGCTAAGAGCCCCCGTTCAGCTACCCGATGGCAAACTACTGGCAAGCCGAAAAGGTAGTCCGCAGGGCGGAGTCATCTCACCGTTGTTGTCCAACATTTATCTCCACGCCTTTGACCGCATTGTAAACAACCCCAAAGGGAAGTTTGCAAAAGCCAACATCCGCATAGTCCGCTATGCCGATGACTTTCTGCTAATGGGTAAAGGATATTTCAGTAAAGAAATACTGAGCTACATTAGCAGAATAATGGACAACATGGGGCTAAACCTTAATAAAGAAAAGACCAAACTCTTGCACATCAGCAAGAGCAGTCTGCATTTCTTGGGCTTTGAGTTCAGGACAGTTCCGTCCAAGTTTGGATGGAACAGGAAGAACTACACCAATGTACGCCCCAATATGAAATCACGCTCAAAGTTCTACACCAAGCTGCGCGATTTGCTAGCCAAACGTAAGCATTGGACAATAGAGTGGATAGTCTGGAAGCTAAATGAGCAGCTTATAGGCTGGCTCAATTACTTCTCTATCACCAAAGTGACTCATATCTGGGAAACCATTAAGGTCATCAAAAAGCATTTGGACTACAAATTATTTAAATGGATGAAAAGTAAAGGAAGGAAAGCGCATCGGAAGCTACGCCAGCGACCCTATGACAATCTGGTTAAGTTTTACAAACTGCTAGACATAGAGAAGTATGCCCGCTTGAAAACCCTTGCGAAAGCTCAATGAAGAAGTCTATCGGTAAGCCGTATGAGCGAAAAGTTCACAGCCTGCCCTGTAATTAACAGGGTACGGTTTGATGAAGGGGGCGCTGATAGTTTACTGCTTATAATTATCTTTATAGGTAATTAAATAAGGTAGGCTATCAGGCTCTACTCTACGCGGTCATAGTAACGAACGACACCTCAGAAATTAATGAAGTACAAAAAAATAAAACCTTTCAAAGAATTAGAACCGTATATTCATTTCTATTGGGAACTGAAAGGAACCGAAGTTGAACGACAATGGGAACGAGTTTTTCCAGATGGCTGTGCTGGTATTGTAATGAATTTGGGGGATATTTGTTTGACTGACAACGGCTCTACTAAAATGGAATTTGGGAAAACCTATGTTGTTGGGGCAATGACTTCATTTAAAGACAGCTTTATTGATAACGATTCACATCTAATAGGTGTGTGTCTAAAACCTGCAACTTTTGCGAATTTTTATAGCTATACTCCACAATATGAGCTAACCAACGACACAGTTGAATTTGAAAAATCTAATTCGTTTAATGTTGATAAAATAATTGAAAATCCCTTTAATTATTTTGACCATTTTTATTCTGAAAGAATAATCACCAAAACCAATCAATTACAAACCGTTATTAATGATATACATTCAACAAATGGACAAAAGAGTATTTATGAACTTTCAAAAAGACATTTCATAACGACAAGACAATTGGAGCGAAACTTTAAAAGGTTCATTGGACTGACACCAAAGGAATATTCGAGCATTATTCGCTTTCAAAATGCTTTGAACGTAATCAAAAATTCAAGTGAAAATCGCAGTCTTTTAGATATTGCATTTGAGTGTGGTTATTATGACCATTCACATCTTAATAATGAAATCAAGCGAATTACAGGTCTCTCACCATCGCTACTTTAAAATGTCGCATTTTTACAAAGCACTACTGGTTGCCTGAAAATAATTTTGTAGAAATCTAAAGACAAAAAAATGCGAAAAATATCACTTTTCATAGCAATGAGTTTAGACGGTTACATTGCTAAACCAAATAATGACCTTAGCTTCTTAAAATTAGTTGAAAAAGAAGGAGAAGACTATGGTTACGCAAAATTCACAGACACAATTGATACGCTAATTGTTGGTAGAAAAACCTATGATTATGTGCTTAAGGAAATTGGTTCATCATTTTACGACAATGGACAAAGGGACGTATATGTCATAACAAGAACCCCAAGACCAAATGTTGGTAGAACAACTTTTTACACAGGAAACATATCTGATTTAGTAAAACGATTGAAG
Organism: Cyclobacterium sp. L-R; assembly: GCF_056859355.1. Taxonomy (NCBI): domain Bacteria; kingdom Pseudomonadati; phylum Bacteroidota; class Cytophagia; order Cytophagales; family Cyclobacteriaceae; genus Cyclobacterium; species Cyclobacterium sp. L-R. The sequence goes on along the minus strand of NZ_JBSXOH010000016.1, from coordinate 5,782 downwards.
TCTGAAAAAGGGAAAAACATTTATTGTGACGGTGGTGCAGAAGTAATAAATGAACTGTTGAAACACGATTTAATAGACGAGCTGATAATTTCAGTAATACCGGTTTTGATTGGTAACGGAACAAGGCTATTCAAAGACAATAGACCCGAACAAATACTTGAATTTACCAAAGCAAAAACATATGATACGGGTTTGATACAACTTCATTACAAGCGAAATAAATAAGCAACGAACCAGAAACTTGAAATTTTATACACAATAAAATGACAAACAACATACCGACAGTAGAAGTCCAAATGCTAATCAGAAAACCTGTTTCTCAAGTTTTTCAAGCATTTATTAATCCAGCAATTACTACCAACTTTTGGTTTACAAAATCAAGCGGACCATTAGAAGTTGGAAAAATCGTAAAGTGGGAATGGGAAATGTATGGCGTTTCAGACAACGTATTGACAAAGAAAATTATCCCCAACAAACTCATTTCAACAGAATGGGGTGACCCAGCAACAACAGTTGATTATGAATTTACCCCATTGAAAGAAGAAATGACATATGTTGTTATTAAAAATTACGGTTTTAAAGAAACAGGACACGATTTAATTCAAGTAATAAAAGACAACACAGGCGGTTTTACTACAGTTCTAGACGGTCTGAAAGCATATTTAGAGCATAATATCAAACTGAATTTAATTGGTGACAAATTTCCAAAAGAAGTAAGCGACCTTGGACAATAGATTAGCAAACGAAACCAAAGTTAACAACGAACGACAGAAAATTAAAAATATAACGGCAGTAATAATTGAGCCATATGAAACATCCAAAAAACGAAACAGACATAATACTTCTTCAAGCGGGAGAAGGAAGAACTTATGAATGCGGTACAATGACTGCTGTTTTTAAGACAGACGAAAACGAAACAGGAGACAGATACAGTATTTCAGAATGGTGGCTTGAACCAAATTCTAGCGGACCTGGTGCTCACCAACACGAAGACAATGACGAAGTATTTTACGGCATAGAAGGAACAACATCAATACTTGTTGGCGACACGTGGTTTGACATTGAGAAAGGAACTTTTTTAAGAATACCTGCTAAAACTATTCACGACTTTAAAAACAGGACAAACGAAAAATCAGGAATTTTAAACTTTTTTATTCCGGGCGGTTTTGAAAGAAATATGCCCTCCATTGTTAAGTGGTTTGAAGACAATAAATAAAGAAAAAAACAACAGCAAATTGAAATATGACGACAAATGGAACATTAAAGACTTGCCTAAATGGACATCAGTTCTTTAAAAGCAGTGACTGTCCAACCTGTCCAATTTGCGAAGAAGAACGCAAACCGAAAGACAGTTTTCTTTCATTATTAGGTGCACCAGCAAGACGAGCATTAGAAAGAGAAAACATCAAATCATTGAAGGACTTAACAAAATGGACGGAAAAGGAAATCATTAATCTTCACGGAATGGGACCGAGTACAATTCCAAAACTTAAAAAAGCCCTAAGTGAAAACGGACTTTCTTTTAAAAACTAACTTGAAAACAATCAAGCGGAAAAAACAACGAACCGCTAACAATGTATATAAAAAATAGGCGAAATAGTAGTGAAATCATGTTTTGTGGCTTGTATCAAACTTGGTGCTTAACCGAAAGTTTGGTGTTTCGAAATCGCCTACTTTTCATATGTGTGCCGAGAGTAACGAACGGCTGAAAATCGTTACGCAACTGTTTATAAGATGGTGGAACCAACCCACCGGTGTTGTCCTACAGGGGAGAGCATCAAACCACCATAAGGTGCTTTGGTGGCAGCGTCAAGGTATTGAGCGTTATGGAAAAGGCCACGTCAAGAGCGTGGTCAGGTAAGGATAAAGGAGATGAATGCAAATGAACCTCTGATGAAGTGTCCCTGATACTCAGGGCAGGCTGAGAAAGTGCTACATTCTGTCAAAAGTGTTTGAAGTATGACAAACATTACGAGTTCAGTGGTTAGCTGTTTATTGACTGGACGGTCCCGATTCATCGGGATCATTTAGGAGGCATGACCTTTATTCGGGCTTATTTACGGAACTCGGGAACCTGGATCAAGATGCAAAGTGAAACGCACAATAAGATCAACTTAGAGGCAGAATAGCGATGTTTGGTTCAGGGACGGACCAATCCGTAGTAGTGTTGAAATTTCTGTAATAGAAACGGAGCGAAGGGATTGGCTTATACAGTTTTCAACAGTTTTACAACAACACTAGATGCCCGTTGTTAGCGGTCACTGAAAACCGACACCTTTCAAACGCTAAATCCACAATATAAATCATTTTTTTAATAAAATATTTGAGAAACCGATTGATTGCATATATATTGCAACTGATTGGTTTCATGATTTAATTAAAATAGAATATGAGAAAATTAAAATTACAAGTCCAAATGACCATAGACGCTTTTATTTCAGGTCAAAACGGAGAAATGGATTGGATGAAATTTCTCTGGACAGAAGACATTTTAAACTATGTACGAGAGATTACTGAACCTGTGGATACAATTGTTTTAGGCAGAAAATTAGCAGAAGGTTTTATTCCACATTGGGCAAATGTTGCCAAAGACCCTAGCAACCCTGAATACGAAGGCGGTGTTAAGTATGCTACCACACAAAAAATTGTATTTACCAAAACACTTGACAAATCAATTTGGGAAAATACTGAAATTTCAAAGGGCGACTTGGTCGAAGAAATTACCAATTTAAAGAATATGCCAGGAAAAGACATTATTGCTTATGGTGGTGGTGAGTTTGTTTCCTCACTTATTAAAAACAAACTCATTGATGAATTACATTTATTTGTAAACCCCGCTGCTATTGGAAACGGAATGCCCATTTTTAAAGAGTTGTCCGAAATGCAAAAATTTAATCTTGATGAGGTACAAAAGTTTGATTGCGGCATTGTTGTAATGGTCTATAAACCCATATAATATATGCGTAGAGACGTTTTTCAAGCAATTGCAGACCCAACAAGACGAGCCATTATTATGCTTTTGGCTGTTGGTGCTTTGACACCAAATGCCATAGCCGATCATTTTGATTCAAGTAGGCAAGCTGTTTCAAAACATTTGCGAATACTTACAGAGTGTGAAATACTTACTCAGGAGCAACAAGGCAGAGAAATTCATTATCACCTAAATGCCGATAAAATGAAAGACGTGGAAAAATGGCTGGAACAATTTAAAATGTTAATGGCAAAACGCTTTGACCAATTGGATACCGTTTTAGAACAATTAAAATCAAAAGGAAAATGAACCCAAACTTAAAATTTGACTTCATAGTCAATAAAGAAAACAACACTGTTAATATAGAACGTGAATTTGCCGCAAACCTTGAATTGGTTTGGGAAGCTTGGACAAATCCTGAAATTCTTGACCTATGGTGGGCTCCTAAACCCTATAAAACCAGAACGAAATCAATGGATTTTCGCGAAGGCGGACTGTGGCTTTATGAAATGTTCAATGCCGAAAGTAAAAACCCACAAGAATGTCATTGGTGTAAAAACGATTACATCAAAATTGCACATCAAAAAATGTTTTCGGGTTTGGACGCATTCTGTGATGAAAACGGAGTAATTAACCAAGCTATGCCCCGCACACAATGGACAAACGAGTTCAATGAAAATGGAGAAAAAACACTAGTAACCATTACCGCCAAATACGAGAGCCTTTCAGACTTAGAAAAGATTATCCAAATGGGCTTTAAAGAAGGTTTCACCATGGCTATGGAAAATCTTGACCAGTACATTGAAGCACAATTCAAACTTCGCAAGCAAAACAAATCAAACAATATGGCAAGAGTATCAACTTATGTAAATTTTCAGGGTAACACTGAAGAAGCATTCAATTTCTACAAATCAGTTTTTAAAACAGATTTTATTAATGGTATCAAACGTTTTGACGAAGTACCTGCAGACTCAAATCAACCACCCATGGCTGAATCGGTTAAAAAAATGGTGTTGCACGTTGAATTGCCAATAGTTGGTGGGCATATATTAATGGGGACTGACGCACCAAAAGAAATGGGATTCACATTAACAAAGGGAAACAATATGCATATTAATCTAGAACCGGACTCTCGTGAAGAGGCAAAACGTCTTTTTGATGCACTTTCAGAAGGTGGACAAATTGAAATGCCTATTGAAGATACGTTTTGGGGAGCGTACTACGGAAGTTTTACAGACAAGTTTGGTATCAATTGGATGATTAATTATCAAAACAAAGAATGACTATGAAAAAGAAATTTTAAACGTATTGTCTATTCTTTTGGGACTTTTACTAATCAACGGTGGTCTGGATAAATTTTTCCATTACATGCCCATTCCGCCCGATTTACCAGAAGCCTTGGTTAAAGACAATTTAGCCTTTATGGAAATTGCCTGGCTCATGCCTTTGGTCGGATTTGCAGAGCTTGTAGGTGGTATATTAATTTTATTTCCTTTAACAAGAGCCTTAGGAGCTTTGGTTATTTTCCCTGTCATGGTTGGGATATTACTTACGCATATTTTTGTAGCTCCCGAAGGCTTAATTATTGCTGCGATAATTTGAACAATTCTACTTTGGATGATTTATGAGAATAGACACAATTATTTAAGTTTATTAAAATGACAAAATCAGAAATTGCAAGGGCATTCTCCAACGGGGAATTTGTAAAGACCTACGATTTTATAACTGAAAATGCAGAATGGATTGTAATCGAAGAAGACAAATTTATAAGTAAACAAGCCATTATTGATAATTGCGAGAAAGTTGGTAGCTACTTCAAGTCAGTAACGACAGACTTCAAAACACTCAACACCATTGCAGATGGAAATATAGTTGTAATTAATGGAACAGCTGAGTTTTTAAGGGATGGCAAACGGATTTCGTTTGTTTCAGCATGTGATGTTTATGAATTTAATGACCAGGACAATATTAAAACCGTTACCTCTTATTGTATTCAATCAAAATAAAAAAGGTAATAGATGACAATAAGAGTTATGGGAAATTGAAAAATTAAATTTTATGGGAAAAGTGTTAATACACCTAACAATGTCACTTGACGGATTTATTGCAAAACCTAATGAAGACGATTGGGATTGGATTTTCAAGCATGCGGCTGACGACTCTGATGATATGGGAAATCGAGTTATGCGCGAGTTAGGAGCTGTAGTTCTTGGTAACAAGGACTTTAGAAACAACAAAGTTACAGCTGATGCTCTTCCGTATGGGGGACTACAAATACCACAATTCGTTGTAACCCACAATGCCCGTGAACCACTTTCTGTAGGGCCATTGACATTTAACTTTGTTATTGGCGGAGTAGAAAAAGTAATTCAAAAAGCCAAGAAGGCAGCAGGAACAAAAAATGTTGCAATATTGGGGCATAGCATTGCTCAACAAGGTCTTGAGTTAGGTCTTGTGGATGAATTGGTCCTTCATGTTTACCCTGTCATTTTTGGGAATGGGTTAAGACTTATTGATCAATTGGGCTGTCAACCTATTGATCTTGAACGGATAGAAATTATTTCAACAACCCAAATTACAAGTATGCGGTTTCGAGTTATTGGATAGAAATTTTCCATGCGAAAATCAATACAAGATGAAAAAGATCCGCTAACGGTGTATAAAATAAAAGTATCCATCCGACAAACTACATCTTTTGCAAAAGCTAATCTGTTGCTAAACTTGTGTCATGAAAAGACAGACAGAAAGCAATATGCGTAAACTTTATCAAGAATGGTTATCCTCAGGGGTTAGCAGATCAGAATTTTCCGA
>NZ_JBSXOH010000015.1:0-18198 GCF_056859355.1 Cyclobacterium sp. L-R | reverse complement strand
ACTATTCCTTGGCAAGTTGCTCCTCAGCAGAGCTTGCCTCCGCTTTATCGTGGTACTGTAAGTTAAATGAAACTTCTTAGAAATTAAAACACTTACTATATTTGAAAAACAAAAGTGTCAACCATTTTCAGGACGAGACATTGGGGGTCAGGACGGAGAAATCCTATTACATAATCCGGGTTTATTTTCTGATCATGGAATCTGAGGAAAATGAAAATGCCGCAAATATAAACCTGCGGCATTTAATGGCTTGTCGATGTAATTTTATTTTTCTGCTATTGGAAGACAGGTTAATTAGGTTTTAAAAGCGGCGTTTTTGTCCACTGAATTCCATTGCTTCACCTTTTCCAAAGCCATAGCTTAAACCAAAGGTGACAAACCTTCCTCGCATTCTATGGCTGTATTGTGAGAAGTTGCTTTGGATTGTTTCACTTTCAAATATCCTACTTGCAAAAGCATCTCTAACACTAAGATTAAGGATTACTTTTCCTTTTAGTATTTTTTTCCTGACACCAATGTCAGCCATGGCATAGCCACTCATCAATTGTTGAAATGTTTGTCTTTTTGATTGGTAGTTTCCAACGAGCTCCAAGGCAAAGTCAGCAGGGAAATCAATTTTTGTAGTTAACCTTGTAGACCATTGGTCAGCATTGAAGTCAAAATCTGTAGATTCATAAGTTCCTTGTCTATGGAAATAATTGTAATTAAAATCCCCATTAAATGACAACCAATCCAATGGTGTGTATTTACCATTTACTTCCCAACCAGTGGTTTTATTGGTTCCAATATTCATAGGCATGGAGATGGCAACATCCCCTTCAAATCGGGTGACATTTTCCACAGTGCTGGTAATGTACCTGTGATAAACTGATGAGCTTAAAGAGAATGCTTTGTGATCAAATATCCCTGTTATTTCATAGCTATCAGTTAATTCAGGAAGCAAATCCGGATTTCCTGTTCTAATACTGTAATTGTTTCTGATATTATAATAAGGATTCAAGTCAAATAATCTTGGTCTGGCAATTCTTCGTGAATACCCAGCTTGCAGAGAAAAGTTATCCATCATCTTATAAGAGGTATGGACCGTAGGGAAAAAGTTGGTAAAATTCCTGTTGTTTTCTTGGTTATTTTGTTCCAATAAGGTGTATAGGTCTGTGTTTTCTACCCTTAGACCTAATTTGATGCCTGCTTTATCGCCTTCATAAGATCCGGTACTGTATACACCCAGAACTTTTTGGTTGTAGAGAAAAGAATTGGATAAATCTGTTACCACCACCCATTGGTTGTCTTCCCAGTTGCTAATTGAATAATCGTTTCCTACATCTGTAATTAGATATTGGCCACCAGTTTCAAAAGTTATCTTTTCAGTAAAAGGCTGGGTATAATCTGCTTTGAAAGTATATTCTACTTGGCCAAAGTCAGTTTGAGTTTGCTGTCGATCACTTAATGCATCTTCACCAAATTCCGGGGTATTATTGAAGGCTGACTTTTGATCTTTTGAAAATGAGCTACCTAATGCACTGATCAATAGATTATGGTCTTTTTTATCAGAGAAATCTTTTTTGTACTGCATTTCAAATTGCCATTTAGGATTGGTTGCGGAAGTAACCTCATCCCTTTGCCATGCAGAGGAAACGACATTGTCTGCGCCTATAGTGCTATAATTAATCAGTGAAGTTTCTGACTCCCACTCGTAGGCAAAGTTACCGGTAAGTGAAAGTACGTTTTTGTCATCTATATGGTAATCCGTTCCTAAAATAATATTAAGGAAAGATTCGCCTTTGTCTCTTTCTCCAAAATTGTTTATTTCAGTATTGGCAATCTCATTTCTGTTATAGCCTTTGTAATTTTCAGGGAATTTACGTTTACCAACTCCAATTTGGCTGAATAGATTGAACTTTTCAGTTCTTTTATTCAAGCTGAATCCTAGGCTATGGTTGTCTGGAACACCAGTGTTTAATGATACAGAGCCATTAATTCCTCGTTTTTCTTCTTTCTTTAATACGATATTAATAATTCCAGATGTTCCTTCGGCATCGTATTTTGCAGATGGGTTGGTAATGACTTCAACGCTTTCTATCATATCTGCTGTCAAAGTACCCAATGCATTTCCTCCATCACTTGCCAAGACGGATGGTTTGCCATTGATCATGATTTGAACACCGCCAGCTCCTCTTAATTGGATTTGCCCTTCAATATCTACTGTTACCGATGGTACATTATTTAGCACTTCTAGCGCACTTGCCCCTGTACTACTCAGGTCTTGCCCTACATTGAAAATCCTTTTGTCTAGTCGAAATTCTGTTGATGATCTTTCGCCCCTTATTATCACCTCGTCCATCAACTTACTGTCTTCTTCTAAATAGACAATTCCAAAATCAACTTTTCCATTGTTAATTTGATAATCAGTAATGGTTTTTGAAATAAAACCTATAAAGCTAACTTCTAGAATAAATGTTTCATCCTGGGTAATTAGCAATAGTCCACCATCTGCTTTTGTGGTGGTACCCACCAGTAGGTTTCCAGACTCCTTGTCAAGCAATTTAATGGTAGCAAATTCAATTGGAATTTGGCTATTTGCTACCAGCACTTTTCCGGATACTTCTATATCCTGTGCCGTAGAAGAAAATTGGGTCACAAAAAAAAGTGTGACAAGTGTTTGAAGTAATTTCATAGTAGTTGAATATTTCTTTTGATTATGTGAATTTGTAAATAAATAGTCAACAAATAAAAAGTATTCGGTAAACGGTTCATTTTGTCTGTCAAACGACAGATATGTTATTTATGAGTTAATCTTGTTGTTTGTAGGGATAAACGGGCTGTTTAACTTTTATTTTTGTTTAAGAGCCTTCCTATTTTCTATATTTGTCCCATGGAGAGGCATCTACAAAAACAAAACATAGCCTATAAGGAGTTCTTTTTTCAACTTGTGTTACATGCATTGGTTTTTAGTTTCTATGTAATAGATAGTAGTCATCCCAGTAAAGTCAATACATTTCATTGGTATGATGTTGTGTATTTTCTAAACTATACAATGGCTAACCTTATCATAAGTTACGTATTGCTGCCCAGGTTTTTCTACAAAAAGAATTACGTAGCCTTTTTTGGATTGACCTTTCTTACCATTGCCCTTGTTATTGTTTTGGAAGAACTAGGGATAGAGAAATGGTTTTTTCCAGATTCCAGAGGAACAGGTTTCCCAGGGGTAATCTTTAGTTTGGCACAGGTATTACCTGTGATTGTCATTCTTTCAGGGTTTAAGTTTGCATGGGATGCACTTCGCAATCAGCGGAAGGTAGAGGAGTTGAAGGCAATCATAAAAGAAGGGGAATTGACTTTTTTAAAGTCTCAAATTAATCCTCATTTCCTTTTCAATAATCTCAATAATCTCTATTCCTACGCCGTTGTAAAGTCTTCGAAAACACCAGAAATAATACTTGAGCTAAGTTCCGTGTTGCGGTACATGCTTTATGAATGTAAGGAGGCCTCTGTTCCTCTTTCCAAAGAAATTGAACACCTTAGAAATTTCACCCGGCTGTATGAAATGCAAATTGAAGAGCGGGGAGAGGTTACTTTTGAGGCTCCAACGGACTTTTCGGGGTTTAGAATAGCACCGTTAATTCTAAATGTATTTATCGAAAATGCCTTCAAACACAGTCAAACTGGTCAATCAGAAAAAATTAAAATAGCGATTAAGTTGTCAATCCACGATGATGGAAATTTGATTTTCATTTGTCAAAACAACTATAAACATCCTGGTCAGGTGGTACGCTCCGGTAAAGGTATAGGGTTAATAAATGTAAAGAAGAGGTTGAAGTTGCTTTACCCTGATGGCCACGTATTGGATATTCAGCAGTCGGATATAGAATATAAGGTAACCTTAGAAATGGCATTAAACAGGAACTAAGATGAATTGCATTATAATTGAAGACCAGCCACCAGCTCAAAGAATACTTAAAAAGTACATTGAGGACATGGGTACTCTTGAACTTATGGGTACTTTTAGTGACCCTATTATGGCAATGGAGTTTTTGAATAACAATGGCATAGATCTGATTTTTTTGGACATTCATCTCCCTAGGTTAACAGGCCTTGATCTACTTAAAAGTTTAAGCAAAAAACCAGCTATTATCCTTACCACTGCCTATTCTGAATATGCATTGGAAAGTTACGAATTGGATGTAGTGGATTACTTATTAAAACCTTTTTCATTTCTACGCTTTGTAAAGGCGGTCGGTAAAGTTTCAGTGTCGGTAGACACCAAAACCAATGAAAAGCCGATAATAAAATCAAACCCTGCCAAAAAAGAGCATTTTGTCAAATTAGGGTATGACCATGTCAGAATTGCTTTTGAAGACATCATGTACATACGTGCAGATGGTGATTACTGTGAGATCATCCTTATGGATAAAAAGTACTTGTCATCTGAACCCATGCGAAAATGGATGGAGCTTTTAGATGGGCTTCACTTTATTCGCATACATAAATCCTATATGGTAAATATAACCAGAATAGAGAAAGTTTCAGGGAATTTAATCACCTTAGTCAACGGCGAGCAATTGCCTATTGGCAGAGCATTTAAGGAAGATTTTTCCGAAAGATTCTTGAAGTAAATTGCTTAGTTTAATTCCTTTATTTTAATGTTTTTAAACTCTACACCCTGTCCTTCGGCCTGTAATCCAATGTATCCTTCTTTTAGCATTTGTCCATCAACCTTATATGAAGGGTCAAAACGATTGGCAACACCACCCCCAATTTGAGGATTGGTGTATTTCAATACTTGTTCACCATTAACCTTATGGATCACAAGGGAATCTCTATATACAATCAATTCTGCATGTACCCATTCGTCCCAGGGAAAAGTAGGAGAGCTGGAACTAATACAATGTCTGGGATCCATTTCTCCATTATAGAATACTTCAGTCCCAGGAGAGCACATGTTTCCTGTAGGTCGTGGTTTACCATCCCCAGCATCAGCCAGCATTTGGTATTCAACAGATATGGGCCAATCCTGTTCTTTCAGTATTGTTTCGGGTGCTTGGGAATGAAACATAACACCACTGTTTCTATATGTATAGCTAGGTGCATCTTCCATCCATTGGTCTGTGAAGCGATAATCGAATTTTAAATGAAATGAAGAATATGGTTTTTTATAAAACAAGTGTCCATAGCGCTCATCAAAACGCTCATAGCCATCATAATTGACCTGAATAATCCCATATACCACCCGAAAGGTGTTTGCATAGTTGTCCCCTGACTCATGGTGTTGTAATTTTGCTGTCCAACCTTCCAGATTTTTGCCATTAAAGATGGTTTCCCATTCAGCCTCTGTTGATTTTACTGTGGTCTTTGATTCACTTTTTCCGCAGGAAGAAAACAATAAAAGCAGAAGAAATATAGCCAGTAATTGAGCCAGTTGAAAAGATGGACGATTAAATGTAGGGAAGTTCATTTTATTGGGTTTCATGGGTGGTTTAAATTCAAGCCCTAATTTAGTGAATTATTATTAGACCTATTCTCAGCAATACTAAGCGTGGAAAACTCAATTTTTCCAGTTTTCCTATTAAATATGGCCGTACACAAGCCAATATTACCTTTTAGGATTTCACTCTTTAGATAAGGATTGCTGGAAAGAACCAAAGCTCTGGAGTATTCTATGTTCCATTTTGTTAATCGCTCAGTCCAATCCTCCAGATTCTCTGCATTTAATTCTTTAGGTTTGAAAAAACCTTCAGAAATGGCAGGTGTCAGCAAGCTACTGATTCGCTCTTCCGATGAGCTCATTGTGTTTTTTAAGGCATAGTTAATTAGTTTATTCGGTGAATGCCCCATTATCAAAATTAGCTTGGCATGTTGTTTTCTGCAGGAAATTTCAATGGTGTTAATAAGGTCGACTCCTAGAATGTTACCTGCAACTTTCAATGGAATTAGGTCGCCTATTCCTGTGTTCATCAACATGTTAAGAGGTTCTCGCATGTCTATACAATTGACTACAATGGCCAAAGGAGCATCCTTGATGAAATCCTTTAATTTTTTGTTTTGGAATCTCCTCGAAACCAGGTCACCGTCTACATACCGTTTATTACCTTCTTCTAGGAAGTTCAATATTTTTTGAGGTGTTTTAAGATCATTTCTATCTTGAGAATGTTTTCGATCTATTTTAATTTTATTTCTAGGTGTGAAATTGTCTCCCAAGCCTATTATGTTGAAGTCAATGTTGTTTTCCTTTGCAAAAGTGTCTTTGTAATCCTCAAAAATCTCCAAAATATCGGGTTCAACGTAGGAAGAAAAGGAAGCGTCAATGATCACTTTTGTTCCATTTGGCAAGTTCCAAAGCGTTCTTTTAATGGCTGGTTTGTTTAAAAATGAGACTTCATTTGACAGTTCAAGTCGGACAATTTTCTTTTTATTGACAGGATTGGTTGCCTCTATATAATAAGGATTATAAAAATTGCTTCTAAGTAAGAAAAAGACACTTACTGCTGATCCAATCAATACACCTAATAACACATCTGTTAAGAGAATAGCAATTACCGTGACTGCAAAGGGTAAAAACTGCACCCAGCCTTTTCTGTACATCTGTTTGATGATTCGAAAGGAAGTAAGTTTATACCCAACTAATAGTAATATAGCAGCAAGGGAGGCCAAAGGAATTAAATTGATAATATTGCTGAGGAATAAAACGCTAATGGTCAATAGAAAACCATGGATCAGTGTAGAGAATTTGGATTCAGCACCTGCCTCAATGTTTACAGAACTACGTACAATCACTGACGTAATGGGGATTCCTCCTAATAAACCTGCAAGTGTGTTCCCTATCCCTTGAGCTACCAACTCTTGATTGGGTGGGCTTCTTCTTTTATGGGGATCCAGATTGTCTGTAGCTTCCAGATTTAAAAGTGTGGCTATGGATCCTATTATAGCAATGGTGAAAGCATAGGTCCAAACTTTGCTGTCATTTATGGCAGAAAAATCAGGAAAGGTAAACAATGAACCAAAGTGATTTATTTCTGGTATATTGACCAGATGGACACCGTCTAGATATAGGGTAGGGATATAGAACTTGAAAAGCTGGTTAAGTCCTACTCCTAATATTACAACAAATAAAGAGGGAGGAAATAGTTTTAAGTGCTTTAAGGGGGTTTTATCCCAGTATATCATAATTACCAATGAAATAAGAGATAGCAAAAGTGCTCCAGGAGCAATGGTGGTAAAAACCAAAAACGCTCTTTCTTGTAGCCCTGTAAAAAAATCTTGTGAATAATTCAATAGTCGACTTTCGTTGAGTTCTACACCCAGTGCATAAGGCAATTGGGAAAAAATAAGAATTAGCCCAATTGCAGCCAGTAAACCCTTTATAATATTGGTTGGGATATAGTCGGCAATTCTACCGGCTTTAAGGAAACCAAGGGCAACTTGAATTAAGCCTCCTATCAATAGTGCCAATAGGAATACCTGAAAAGAACCCAACAGTTGAATAGCAATTAATACCACCGCAGATAAGCTAGCAGCAGGTCCGGTTACGCTTGTGTGGGAGCGACTAATTAAGCCAACAACCAACCCCCCAATCATTCCAGAAATTAATCCAGAGATCAGCGGTGCACCACTCGCCAAAGCTATGCCCAAGCACAGAGGAAGAGCTACCAGAAAAACCACAATTCCAGCAGGAATATCCTTTGAAGGATTATTGTATGTTTTCGGACCAAATAGTTTATTCTGCTTAAATCCCATAGGTTTTTTACGATTGTTGTATTTTCAAATTAATACTTATATTAAACCTAAATTATTATAAAATATTTTCATAGTACCTAAAGAAGAAATTATGATGGGATAAAATTAATATTTTCTAAATCTTATTCTTAAGACAAAAATAGAACAAGAATTATGGATATTTATTTTCGAACCAAAATTTTTATTTCAAGTTGTTATATGAAATAACTTATCTATTAATTGATCAAACCAATTGTGATTTAAACGTGGACAGGCCTGTATTGGTCTTATAGCTTAATGAGGATTCAAAAAAAACACATTATTGATTCTCTTTTTAATTTCCTGAAAAAATAAACCCCTATGTACCTATGAAGTTTGCGAAGAAATATTTTCCAACAGCTGTTATTATTTTAATATTATTCAGGGTTACTGCTGTGATTGGGCAAAACGACCCTGATTTTTTTTACAATGGAGATTTACTCCCTGATGCACCCGAGTTGGCAGAAAGGGGAGAATATGCAGTTGGTGTTCAAACCTTGGAACTTATACATGAAAACCAACCCGATATAGCCAATTTCAGTAAGGAGCAACAACCCAGGTACGACAGGCCTTTGACGGTGGAAGTTTGGTACCCTGCTGAGGGTGATGCTCAATCAGAAACTACCTACAACGACTATATAGGGGTTGCAAATGATGAAAAACGTCCTCTTAGTCCTTTTTCATTTAAAGGACGGGCCGAACGCAATGCTTCACCAAAAAAGGATGAAGAAACCTATCCTTTGGTGATTGTTTCACATGGGTATTTGGGTTCCAGGTACCTGATGACCTATCTAACTGAAAACCTGGCATCCAAAGGCTATGTAGTAGTAGCCATACACCATACAGAATCTACTTTTGAGGATCCAGGTAAATTTTCCAGTACCCTTTACCACCGGCCTATCGATGATTTATTCGTTTTAAATGAAATGGAAAAAAGGGGTAAGAAAGATGCTGGAGGTTTTTTAGCTGGAATGGTTGATGCAGAGCATACGGCTTTAATAGGTTATTCCATGGGAGGTTATGGCGCATTAAATGCTGCAGGGGCTGGGTTTTCTTCGGCCTTTGGTGGGTTCTTTGGGCAAATGACCGGGGGAAGTGATCTAATAATGGAGCGAAGCCTTGCGAAACCATCCTATTCAACTTCTATTGATTCAAGAATAAAGGCTGTAGTGGCTTTTGCACCTTGGGGTATGGCAAGAGGAGTGTGGGACAATGAGGGTTTGGCAAATCTTAAGCTTCCGGTATTTTTAGTGGCTGGAGACCAAGATGATATTTCAGGTTATGAAAAAGGAATTAAAGCCGTATATGATGGTGCCGTCAATGCCAATCGGTACATATTAACCTATATCAATGCAAGACATAATGTAGCTCCTAATCCACCACCAGCTGAATCATTCCAAAAGGGCATGCACCTGGATGAATACCTACGGTATGCAGAGCCTGCATGGGATCAGAGAAGAATTAACAATATTAACCAACACTTTGTCACTGCATTTTTAGGGATCCACCTTAAAGGCATAGACTATTCTACCTATCTTGATTTACCAGTGGATGCATTGGAAGAAACTTGGAAAGGTTTTAAACCTAGAACCTCTATTGGTTTAGAATTAAGGCATACAGGGGCCAATAAGTGAGAGCGTTATTAACTAATTTTATTTATTATATTTATTATATTTATTATATTTAATTAAAATTTTAATGCGTACGGTATTCATTTAATGGACCATGAAAGATATGAGATTTACTTTGGTTATTTTTGCGCTTTTGGCTTTTGTCAGCTGTGATAAAAGGGAAGAAGAGATGTCCGAAAATGTGACTGTCAATCAATATGTGGATTTACTTGTAAAGGGGGAATATTCCTCCACGGAATTACCGTCTTTTACGGCCGCTGATATCCCTGAGTTACTTGAATACCGTGACAGTAGACAAAAAATATCGAATTTCCCGATCAACTGGATATCTTCTTCCTTGACAGAAGAGAGCACTTTAGGGATGTATGTTTTATGGACAGTAGAATCAATCCGTGCAGTAGCTATCGATAGTGAATTTCTTATAGGGAGGTTCCCCTCTCAAAATCCTGTAGTGCAGATGCGGGCCAGTCCATTTGAATATGTGCCAGAGGATGAATCCCTTGAGATAGTCGCTGAAGCCTATATGGAATGGTGGCAGAAGAACAAAGATCGGGCATTTGATGAATTTAAGGAAGTTGATCCAATGTTGAGTACTGACCTAAGGTGGCATTAAACTGTCAACTAAAGGAGGTTCATCCCCTTATTTGGGAGTGGGTTATGTATGCTCTTACCGCCGTTATTGAGCGTCAATAGATGGTTTTTTATTTCATCCAGGGGCTAAGAATAGCTATTCCTCCGCAATACCTCAAGAAGACAAGATTCCCAAGTATTTTTCCATTGGAAAATTACTTGGGAATCTTTGTATAATAAAGATGCTAGGTATGTAGATGTTGACATCAAATAATATAAAATTTGTGCTACCTTTAAATCCTGAAAACACGTATATAAACCCAAAATTCACTTGATTTACTAAGTCGGAAATCAAATGGAATATTGATTTTGATCAATAATAGCCTTATTAATGGGATCTCATAAATCTGATTTTATCGGATTGTGAAAATTAGTTTTTAGATTTTAAAGGGAAGTGGTCTCTCCGAACAATAGCCGTTTTATAGCCCAATTCTTAATTAATTACATAGGCTTCCTAAATTTGTCTAAAACTTGTTTATTTCTGGAAGAATTGGTGTTTTTGTGTGTTGATTCAACTTGTTTGTTGCATCACCCATAGTGTTTTAGTGAAATTAAAATCTTTGAGCTGTAAATTATTTGTCCAATTATCTCAACTTTAATCATCTCAAAATTTAAATGAATAGGAAAATAAAAGTTCTTTACATAAGTTTTTTACAATTCAAAAAGAATTTTATTCAGTATCCTTACAGGAAATTTAATTTTATAGAGTTATTTTTAATATGGCTGAGTCAAAAACTTACTCGTTCTCAGTTTCTTGTTTTGTCGGGGATTTTGGTGGGTTTGAGTGCAGGGTCTGCTGGCGTAATCCTTAAAGTATTTGTCCATTATATCCAATCCTCAATAAGTACCGATGTTCCGCTACAGGAAAGGCTGCTAATATATGGTGTACTGCCTATGATTGGTGTTACCTTAACCGCCTTCGTGGTAAAGTATTTTTATAACGGAGATGAGGAGAAGGAAATATCCTTCATTCTTAAAGACATTTCTAAAAAACAAAGCAAGGTAAAATCAAGTAAAATGTTTTCCCAGATTCTTCAGAGTGGGATAACAGTTGGGTTTGGAGGTTCGGTAGGACTTGAAACACCAATAGCCGTTACGGGTTCTGCAATAGGTTCTAACTTTGCCCAAAGGTATAGACTGGGTTTTAAGGAGAGAACTTTATTATTGGCAGCAGGTGCTGCGGCAGGCATAGCTGCTGCATTTAATGCGCCGATAGCGGGTATAATGTTCGCCTTCGAGATAATTTTAACAGGGCTAGTCTTTACAGATTTTATACCTTTGGTTATTGCGGCCATATGCGGGAGTTTACTTTCAACCATAATCTTAAACGAGGACATATTGTTTAATTTTCAGGCCCGTGAAACCTTCAACCATATCAATGTGGTTTATTTTCTTGCTTTAGGAGTGTTAACTGGTCTGTATGCCAGGTATTTTTTAGTAGTAGGGCAAATGGTCCATAAATTCTTTGAAAAATTTAAAAATAAAGTAATTCGAAAAGCACTTTTAGGTGGTGCTATTCTGTCTATCCTTTGTGTTTTATTCCCACCGCTCTTTGGGGAGGGGTATATGAATATTAGGACCATATATCAGGGCAATGTGGACACGTTGATAGAGGACAGTCTTTTCCGATATTTAGGTAATTCAGATGTTATTATTATTGTATTTTTATCCCTAACAATACTTATAAAAGCATTTGCTACGAGCATCACTCTTAGTTCTGGAGGTAATGGAGGTAATTTTGCTCCATCTTTGATGGCAGGAGGGCTTTTGGGCTTTGTGTTTGGGTTTTCCTTGGAAATAATGGGCTTTACAGATGTGCCTACCACCAATTTAATGTTGGTAGGTATGGCTGGAGTGATGTCAGGAGCCATGTATGCGCCTCTAACAGCGATTTTCCTTATAGCCGAGTCAAGTAGTGGATATGACTTGTTTATCCCTTTAATGATCGTCTCAGTAACCTCTTATATAATTAACAGGTCGTTTTCACCAATCAACCCTTCTTTTAAAGAGTTGGCTGAAAAAGGAGATATTTTTACAACAAGGCAGGACCAGAATATATTGTCACATATTTCACTTAATGAATGTATCAACCCTTCTTCGATTGTTATCCGTACCACAGACAGTATGGAGGAGGTTTTGCACATATTTAGGAATAGCGATCAAAACAGCATGGCTGTAGTGGATGCCAATAACCAATTTTGGGGAGTATTGAATAGGGAGCATTTGCGCCCATTCCTTTTGAATAAAGAGTCTGCTGATGGTACAAGTGTTAGCCAATTGGCCATTGCTCCACCATTTATTATTTCGCCCAATGATTCTGTGATGGAAGTGACCAAGATGTTTGATGAAGCGGATGTGTGGCAACTGCCTCTTCTTGATGAGGACAGAAGATTTAAGGGTTTTATTAGTAGATCAAAAATCTTAACCAATTACCGTGCTTTGTTAAGGGATTATTCGGAATAAGGAATACCTGATAGGGTAGTGGAGCTAAATGAGAAAAGCACCCTTTATAAGGTTTATATATTGCTTAATTCAAAGCGGTAGTGAATAAATAATACTTCCTATTAAGCTTGGTAAAAAAGATTGGTTGGAAATTTCGGATTGAAGTCAACCTTAGGTTCAATTTTAACCAACAAAAAAACCTGATCGATTGATCAGGTTTTTTTATTCACTTTAACCACTAACAACCACAAATAAAATTTGCTTACCGGGTGGCAAACAAATAAAATTTGTTGTAGTCCGTACGGGAATCGAACCCGTGTTTCATCCGTGAAAGGGATACGTCCTAACCCCTAGACGAACGGACCATTTAATGATTGATGTGCTCTTTTTCTAAATGGTGATGCAAATATAGGGTCTTTAAAGAACAAACCAAAACAGAGTAAAAAAATAATCCAAAAGTAATCACAATCCTTTGAAAATTAGGGATAAAATTTGTGTAATGAAAATATTTAAGTACTCGTAAACTTTATTTTTGTCAATTCTGTTTCAATATTATAACCCATAGAATAATTATATAATTTTAAAAAAGTAAAATTATGGCCTTAAGATTAGGAGATATTGCACCGGATTTTACTGCTGACTCTTCAGTAGGAAAAATCAACTTTTATGATTACCTAGGAGACAGCTGGGGTATTTTGTTTTCCCACCCTGCCGATTACACTCCAGTATGTACTACGGAATTGGGAGCAGCTTCAAAGCTAAAAGACGAATTTGCCAAGAGAAATGTTAAAATGCTTGCCTTAAGTGTGGATGGGGCAGAAAGTCACAGGTCTTGGATCAAGGATATTAACGAGACTCAAGATACTACGGTTGGGTTTCCTATAATTGCTGATGAAGACAAGAAAGTTTCCGAACTTTATGACATGATTCACCCCAATTCTAGTGAAAGTTTTACTGTTCGTTCTGTATTTATCATTGGTAATGACAAAAAGGTAAAATTGATCATCACTTACCCTGCAAGCACTGGTAGAAACTTTGTAGAATTATTAAGGGTAATTGATTCATTGCAGTTGACTGCTAATTATTCTGTTGCTACTCCAGCAGATTGGAAAAGTGGAGAAGATGTAGTTGTTTCCCCTGCCATTAAAACGGAGGACATTCCTGCAAAATTCCCTAAAGGATTTAAAGAAATAAAACCTTATTTGAGAATGACTCCTCAACCGGACTTGAAATAATAAGTTTAAAGGTATAGCGGGGCTGATTAATTTCAGCCCCGTTTTTGGTTAAAGGTATTTTTTATCGCCCGGAAGCTATTGAAATTGTCAAAAAGGATTAGCTACTTGGTTTAGGATTGAATAAAGCTATTTTTTTGCCATGCTAGCGTTTTTAGTAAATTAAAAGTAATTCCAGTCTCACAATTGTATTTGCCTATGCAAGAAAATCAGGTTGTTTGGAGATTTTAGCATAGCACCGCTATGGTGAAATTGAAAACAGCAACGAAGTGGCTGATTTTGAACCGATTTCAGCACGTAATAGATTGTCTATTTCATATTTCGAGTTTAATAGAAGCTGCTCCAATACCTATTTAGGGTTAAACTAAGTAGTCATTTTTCTAAGTAAGGGGTATTGAATAGGAACCTTTTTTGTGTGGGAGACCGTAGCAGGGCTTGGTTAGTAAAGGAAATACAATTATTAAAAGTAATTGTTAGGCTCAATTTGAAATAAGTTGTTGCTGTTTTAAGAAAATTAAAAGAAATAATTTCATTTTAAAGCTTTAAAACCATCCGTAAAAAGACTGATGAAAATCATCGAACGAAAAGCGTAATTATTCCTATTATTCAAGTGAATTTCTTCAAACAAATAGTTTATAATACGTATTTTTAGGATTATTAATTTTAGTAAAGAAAATTAGTTAATGGATAAGGAAATAATTAGTAGCATTATCGTAGGATCGGGGAAGTATTTACCAAAAGAAATTATCCCTAATGATTATTTTTTAACCAAAGAATTTTATGACGCAGGCGGTAAAAGATTAGTTAAGCCTAATACCGATATTGTTGCAACGCTTCAAAAAATCACTGAAATAAGAGAAAGGAGGTATCTTGAAGAGAATTTAATGACTTCTGATATGGCTTATTTTGCTGCAAAAGAAGCCTTGACTTCTGCTGAAAT
Source organism: Cyclobacterium sp. L-R (assembly GCF_056859355.1). Classification (NCBI taxonomy): domain Bacteria; kingdom Pseudomonadati; phylum Bacteroidota; class Cytophagia; order Cytophagales; family Cyclobacteriaceae; genus Cyclobacterium; species Cyclobacterium sp. L-R. Next base: position 3,574 of record NZ_JBSXOH010000015.1, on the reverse strand, counting down.
TGATGGAGAGTCTCTGGATTATATTATAGTGGCTCATAATTTCGGAGACATTTTAAAAGACAATATTAGAATAGATACTTGTCCTACTTTGGCGGCCAGGGTCAAAAACAAACTAGGGATTAAAAACCCCTATACAGTAGCCTATGATTTGCCATTTGGTTGCCCAGGATGGATTCAGGGAATGATTCAAGCCAATTACTACCTTCAATCCGGTGATGCAAAAAGAGTGATGGTAATAGGTGCAGAAAATTTGTCACGAATTTCTGATCCTCATGACATTGACAGCATGATTTTTTCTGATGGGGCAGGAGCAGTAATCTTAGAGGCGAAGAAGGGAGATAAAAAAGAAGGCATATTGGCACATATTACCAGGTCAGACACCTTGGACCATGCTTATTTATTGACCATTGGACCTTCTTACAATCCCGATTATCCTGACAATACCCGCTTTTTGAAAATGAATGGCAGGAAATTGTATGAGTATGCTATCAAAACTGTAGCGCCTACCCTTAAGGAATGTATTGAAAGGGCAGGGATAGATCTAGAGGCGATCAAGCATGTACTTATCCATCAAGCGAATGCCAAAATGGATCATAATATTTTGGAACGCCTTTTTCTACTTTATGACAAAAAAGATGTCCCAGGGGACCTTATGCCTATGAGTATTCAGGAATTAGGAAACAATTCTGTGGCCACTGTACCTGTATTGTACGATTTGGTGGCAAAGGGGAATAAAGAAAACCATCATTTCAATGCTGGTGATTATTCTTTATTTGCCTCTGTAGGAGCGGGAATGAATATTAATGCTTTTGTTTACCTACATCCATAAAATTTAATTATTGATTTGCTATGATTAAAAAAATAGATGCTCATCAGCACTTTTGGCGCTATGATCCTATTGACTATTCATGGATTAATAAGGAGATGCTCAGTTTGAAGAAGGATTTCCTCCCAGATGATTTATTTCCAATTTTAGAGGAAAATGGAGTTGAAGGAACAGTCGCTGTTCAAGCATTTCAGGATGAAAAAGAAAATGACTTCCTCTTGGACTTGGCAGAAAAACACCCATTTATCTTGGCTGTGGTGGGATGGATAGATTTAAAGTCTGAGGAATTGCCTGTGAGGTTAAGCAAATATAAATCATATAAAAAATTAAAAGGCTTTAGACATGTCCTACAGGATGAAGCTGATCCGGAATACATCCTTAATCAAGCCTTTCAGCGTGGACTAAAAACCATTATTGGCCTTGGGTATACCTATGACCTTTTAGTGCTTCCACATCAAATAAAAGGGGCCATCAAGACTGTGTCCAATTTTGAGAGCGGAAGCTTTGTACTAGATCACTTGGCCAAGCCGGATATCAAAAATGGACAGAATGAGCAATGGAAGGAGAACATCAAAGCATTGGCAGAGTATCCGAATGTCCATTGTAAGCTCTCAGGAATGATTACAGAAGCGGCATGGAATCAATGGGAGGAGAAAGACTTTTACCCCTATATGGATACGGTAATGGAGGCCTTTGGAGAAGATCGGCTCATGTTTGGCTCTGATTGGCCGGTTTGTAAATTGTCCGGTAGCTATGAACAGGTAGTAGGACTAATGGAAGGGTATTTTAAAGGACATTCTGAGTCTACATTACAAAAAATATGGCATACGAATGCGATAAATTTTTATCAACTTTAATAATAATGTTTCACTATGAATAGATATTGCCTTGCCCTGGATTTAAAGGATGACCCTAAAATTATTGAACAGTATATTGAACACCATAAAAGGGTTTCTGACGAAATTATTGCGAGCATTAAAAATGCAGATATTCAAGTGATGGATATCTACCTGACAGGGAATCGCCTTTTTATGATTATGGAAGTTGGGGACACTTTTTCTTTTGAGGAAAAAGCCAAAATGGATGAAAGCAATGAGAAAGTTCAAGAATGGGAAGGGTTAATGAGTACGCTCCAACAAACGCTTCCATGGGCCAAGCCTGGTGAAAAATGGGTGCTTATGGAAAAGATCTTTTCCTTATAAAAAAGCCAAAAATCAACATTTTTAAATGGGTTGATTCAAATTTCAACATGTTTGTAAATTAAGTGGTTTTTTTCTAAAATAGTCAATGGGCAATATTACCAACCCTTGAATGGAGGAAGCAGCATTAATAAAATTTACATTTTTCAAATGAAAAACTGTTCCTAAACGATTGAATTTGAACATCAAATTTTCAATGTTTTATTTTAGATTTTGATGAAAATATAGGTAGTTTTAGATTATTGCATTTGTAGTTTTATGGGATATAGATTAAGGTATTTCGTATTGCATTAAATGTTTTTTAATGTATTGGTGAAAATTTTTAAGAAGAAAAGAATTTTTGTAATTATGAAAATCAATAAATCGACAGTATTATTTTTCGCTTGTCTGATGCTTAGTTTATCTGCATTCTCGCAAAAGGATCATTTAAGTTCCCAAGCAGGAGAAGCCAATTTTGGAATCGGATTTGGGCTTCCCTATGGGGGCGTTGGATTACATATAGGTACCAATGTAGCCAAAGGCCTGAACTTATTTGGAGGTGTTGGCTATCAGATTGCTGATATTGGATATAACCTGGGAATTACTAAAGATTTTGAGAGCAAGAATATGGCTCAATTTTATCTTTCAGGTATGATTGGCACGAATGCAGCCATTAAAATTGATGGGTTACCTCAATCTAGCAAAACCTATTTTGGACCCTCCTTGGGGGCAGGGATCAAATTAAATAGCCATCGGAAAGAAGGGAACTTTTGGGATATGGGAATAATTGTTCCTGTAAGATCTTCTGCCTATCAAAATGATCTGGATGGGCTAAAACAAGATCCAAGAATTACTGGACTTACTGAGCCTTGGCCTGTTTTATTGGTATTTGCGTATAATTTTAATTTGTAATCCTTGCTTTCCTTCTCTAATTAAGGTGGGATGTTTATTCAAAGCAAAACCGGATGAGAATTTCTCATCCGGTTTTGCTTTGAATTTTGTTTTAACCTGGATTATGTAATAGGATTTCTCCGTCCTGACCAATGTCAGGGGTGATAGCCTGTCCCGTGTTTACGGGAAGTGTTGCAATCGCAAGAAAATCAGGCTGTTTGGAGATTTTAGCATAGCACCGCTATGGTGAAATTGAAAACAGGAACGAAATGGCTGATTTTAAAGCGATTTCAGCACTTAATAGATTGTCTATTGCATATTTCGGGTTAAACTGAGCTTACAAACCATCATGCACTCATAACACATTCCTCTATTAGGGAATCCCCTCCTAGCAATTCTTTTAAAAGTTTTATTTTTTATAGCCTATTTAATATTTCGGCAATCAATAAAAAGAGAGTAGCGAAATCACCTATAAAATGGAATCGCTTTTCTTTTGAATTTTTCAATATGTAAAAGAATGTAATCAGTATAATTTTACCTAACTTTAATCACCAAAGTTGAATAGGGTTATTTTACAAAGCGATAAAAATTGTTTTAATGGAAATTTTAGGATTGGATATAGGAGGCTCTGGCATTAAAGGTGCTCCAGTTAATATAGAAACAGGACAGTTAACCGCCG
>NZ_JBSXOH010000014.1:0-6838 GCF_056859355.1 Cyclobacterium sp. L-R | reverse complement strand
CATTTCACGTGTTATGGCCAATTGACAATAATGTGATAACAGCAAACTCCTTAGGGACAATTAACCAAAATATAGGTTATGTTGGAGCAGAGAACAATGTTCCTCCTTTGGAAACTATACAATAGTTAATTAAATCCCTCTGTTAAATCTTTAGCAGAGGGATTTTTTTTAACCCGCATTATGTAATAGAATTTCTCCGCCCTGACAATCTCAGGCGTGATGCCTGTCCTGAACTTTCCCAGGGAGTGTTTCAATCGCAAAAAAATCACGCTGTTTGGAGATTTTAGCATAGCACCGCTATGCTGAAATTGAAAACAGCAACGAAGTGGCTGATTTTAAAGCGATTTCAGCACGTAATAGAATGTCTATTGCATATTTCGGGTTGAAGTGTTGCCTAAATTGAACCGTTCCCTTCGACAGGCTCAGGCTGCGGTTCAATTCAGGCTATTTGATTCAGTCCTTTGAAGCCTCCATTTTTTGTTTCCACAGCTCAAATTCTTTTTTATTCGCTTCTAAGGTGAGCGGATACAATCCTACGATCCTATGTCCTTCCAATACCCTTTCGGTTACAAAATCTTCGTAAAGGGTCATGCTTATGGCCTCATCGGCGATTTCATCAGCCAAGTGAGCAGGAATAACGATTACCCCATCATCATCACCTACTACCACATCAGCAGGGAAAACAGCCACGTCACCGCACCCAATAGGTACATTGATGTCCATGGCTTGGTGTAAAGTTAAATTGGTCGGGGCAGAAGGGGAATGGTGATAGGAAGGCATGTCCAACTTGGCAATTTCAGCGGAATCCCGAAATCCCCCATCCGTAACAATCCCTGCAGCACCACGGACCATCAGGCGAGAAGCCAAAATAGAACCTGCAGAAGCCGCCCTACTGTCTTTTCGACTGTCGATAACCAAAACCGCTCCACTGGGGCAGGTTTCTACCGCCACCCGTTGAGGATGTCTAGGGTCTTGAAATACAGTAATGGGATTAAGATCTTCCCTTGCAGGAATATACCGTAAAGTAAAGGCTACTCCCACCATGGTAGGCTTCCCTTTTTCCAATGGCTTAACCCCTTGAATGAATTGATTTTTAAGACCGCGTTTAAACAAGGCTGTGGCTAGTGTGGCAGTACTAACAGTTTGTAATTTTTCTCGAGTAGTGGCTAACATTATTGTAGTTTTAATTTGATGGTCAAAAAGTATATATTTTATGGCAAAGAAGCTCCTATTTTAGCTGTTCTTCAATCTTACCCCCCTTATTTGAACAAGGGTAGTAATCTTAAGGTCGTATTTTGGGTCTTCTTTCGTTACCATGACAAGTAAAGAAAAACCAGATAGCTAAACCCTGCCGTCCAGTCAATAAACAGGTAACCACTGAACTCGTAATGTTTGTCATACTTCAAACACTTTTGACAGAATGTAGCACTTTCTCAGCCTGCCCTGAGTATCAGGGACACTTCATCAGAGGTTCATTTGCATTCATCTCCTTTATCCTTGCCTGACCACGCTCTTGACCTGGCCTTTTCCATAACGCTCAATACCTTGACTCTTTACCAAAGCACCTTATGGTGGTTTGATGTTCTCCCCTGTAGGACAACACCAATGGGTCGGTTCCACCATCTTATAAACAGTTGGGTAACGAATTTTCAGCCGTTCGTTACGCTCGGTACTGGCAATCTTTTATTTTTGATACTTCTTGAGTCTGGTCTTGTTAGTGTCGACTCATATACACAGGAGTATCATTGCCAAACAACTGGCAGAAGCTCCTTTGTTACGTATACACCTCTTTTATACTCAAAATTTTCTAAGTTAGTTTCTTTTTTATTTAACCATTCTATTAATTGTTTTGGATAATTTACACCAGCACAATGCGCAACTGGGTAGTGTCCGGATATCCTACAATTCATCTCTAACAAATTCAAGGTATCGACCTCATCAGCAAGTATATCCACAGAAAGAATACCCTTATGCTTAGTTGCTTGGGATAATTTTTTAGCTAATTCGATAAATCTTGCATTGTCAACCGTCAAACCTAAATCTGTTTCTCCAGAACGCATCTCCACCTTCTCTTTAGGAATTACAGTTACAAAATTACCATTCAAGTCATTAATTATATCTAATCCATATTCTTTCGACTTTTTAAACTCTTGTATCAATACACTTTCTTCCTTGAAATCGGCACTCTCATACTTCAAATAGGAATTAAACACCTCAGTTTTGCATTTATTATACAGAACTTGTAACTCTTCCCTATTGTCTACAACATATAGACCAATAGACCCCATACCAAACCTAGGTTTTATAATTAAGGGATAACAAACACGCTTTGATTCTATTTCCTTTAATACATCTTCTATGGATAGATATGTTTTAGGAGTTGCAATGTTTATTTCTTGTGCAAATTTAAATGTCAACCATTTATCATTACATATTTTAAGGGTTTTCAGTGGTGCATGAACTAAAGTAACACCAATTTCCTCAAATCGCTTTTCTGACGAACCTAAAACTACTAGGTCTACGTCAAATAACGACATTATTGCATCTATCTTATGCTTTTTACAATACTCTACTAAACTATCAACATAATCATTGTCATATATATTAGGTGCAATAAAACTAAAATCAGCTTTTCTGAAAGCAATTGTAAACACACTATTACATACATGAATCTTAGCATCTTTTGATACTTGCTTAAAATAATCGACAATATAGCCTCTTCTACCTACTGACGTTAATAATATATTCATTTTTTAATTTTTTCAAGTTTATTAAGGGTTTGAAGTATATCCCCATCTCTAAACGATTCTAACTCATTTATAATTACCGAATCATCTAGATCCCACCAATTCAGTTTCATTATTCTATCAATTATATCTTCGGAAAACCTAAATTTTATTACCCTTCCCGGATTTCCTGCTACAACTGCGTAGGGTGGAATATCTTTTGTTATTACAGAGTTTGCTCCAACCACCGCTCCATCACCAATCACCACACCTCTTAAAATAACGCTACCTGCTCCAATCCAAACATCATTACCTATTATTACTTTCTTCTCATATCTATTGTGCCAATCCTTTGTATTGTAAATATTAAGATTAGAGTTTGGATTGTATAAAAAGTCATGAGTAGTAATTCTATCAATCTTATGTTCCCCTCCCCCAATAGTAACATGCCAAGAAATAGAACAGAATTTCCCAATCCTAGCGTTATATATTCTTGTGTCACACCCTGTGTAAGTGTGTTTACCTATACTAGTATTTTGAAAGTAGTTTCTTCTGTCTACCCTAACATATTCCTCTAAATGACAATTTACAATTCTTGAATTATCGCCAACACTTACATATTTTCCTAAATTTGTCTTTTCTATACTAACATCTTTATATAAATTAATTGTTTTATCCATATGGTTATTTAATTTTTGTCATTCAAAACATGAACTTATATTGTTATTGAATTTTTTTAGTATTTATAACTTTATCTTCTAGTGTGTTTCCCCTTACTGGTAACGGTCTCGGCTATAGCTAATTGTGTGAGTTAACACTTAACTTTGCAAGTACGCACCAAACTGAAAATCCTTAGGGATTTTCAGAAGTAAATGAGAAAAAGCTATTACTTATAGCCATTGTGTATGCCCAGCATGGGCATTTTGTATCGAAGATACCAAATTATTCCAGAGGTTGAAAAAGAAACTTGTACACTGTAGGCTTCTGAATTCCTAAGCAGGTTCACGCTACCTAACTTGCCCCTATAGTCGGGGTCTGACCAAAGGTCTTTACCCGCATCAGACATTATGGAATCCTGGCCAGTGCCTTCAAGGCAACACATAAGGTCAATATCGACAGTCAAATCGGTAAGGTCGTAATAGAATTAAGAGAAAAACCGGCTTCCCTGTTCAGAAAGTGTTCCTATTGCAAAACCGGAGAACTGCATACAGTGGCATGTTTCGACCAAAGGGGGCCACCATCAAACTGGTTCAACAAAATCAGGAAGCAAAATAATAAGCGCCAGGTAGCTTAATGGGACAGATATGTCCAAATGGTAATAACAGCCTAAAATTCACACCAAAACCGTTTACCTATTCCATAATAAATACTAAAAAAGGAACCCTAGGACAAAGAACAATTTAAAATCAGAAACTTTTTCATTCTCACATCGCTAAAAAAGCAAAAGAAGAAAATCATTCCCCGTAGTAACCTCAACTTCCAAAGATCATGACCTGAACCCTGAGCTTGTCGAAGGGTTCCAGCCGTCAGAATGCTTAGTTATTGTATGCCGATTTTTATTTATTACTTATTGAGGCTCCTTTAGTCGAAAACGATATTCCTTGCTGTCCGTGAGTTGAAATCATTATCCCTTCAAAAATTGGCTCAACTTTATCACTTTCAGAACCCCAAATAATTATAAAATTCGCACCTGTTCCGCCACTCGTGTCGTTTTCTTCTATCACATATTCAACTGATTGCATTGGCTTAAGAAGTATTGGTTTTCTAAAAATTTCTTGGTTTTTTCTCCTACAGAATTGTAGTAATCAACGCTTGATACATAAATGCTGTGCTTTAAACTTTTGTTTCTTAGACTAAGTGTAGCTGTCAAATTAAACCTTGTATCCTTGGTCTTACTATAAATATCAGAGTAAATGGGTACGTAAGTTGTATCGTTTAAAGAAAGGTTATTTGGGATTTTAATAATCTCTAGCGCTTCAAACTTGTCTTCACCGACCTTGTTTAAGTTCTGGCTTCTTTCGACACAGGATGGTAGAAACATGACGCCCAACAGGCTCACTGCGAAGAGCTTTACTCTAGACTGCCAAATCATCTTCCATATATTTTTCATCTTCTTTTTGTTTTTTATTGATTAGTGCAAATCCAAATGTCAATACCCCAACGCGTCCTACAAACATCAGGACTATGACCAAGACTTTTCCTATGTCAGTAAGGTCACCTGTGATTCCTGTGCTCAAACCGACTGTTCCAAGAGCGGATGCAACTTCAAACAGGATTTTCTCAAACTCAAAATTCTCTGAAAATGTCAATAAAAATGAGAATAGAAATATTATGCTGGTGTACAGTATGAATGTCGAGGTAGCAACGTAAAGTCTTTCAAATGGAATTACTCTATTCAAAAAAGAAATTTGCTTTTGGCCAGATAATCTACTTTTTAGAACTGAAATCATCGCAGTTAGAGTGGTAATTTTCATGCCACCTGCAGTTCCTGATGGAGAGGCACCTATATACATTAAAAATGTCACAAATAGCAATATTGGCAAGCTGAGACCACCTGTAGAAATAGTATTGAAGCCAACTGTAGTCATAGCTGTCATTGCCTGAAAAAACGATTCTGAGAATTTTGAATTTGAGTTTTGTACGCTTGGTTCTGTAAAATAGACAAGTGTTGTACCAATGAACAGGAGTAAAATAAATCCATAGGTTATAATCTTGGTAGTGAATGATATGCTTTTTGACTTGCCACTTAATCTATACCACAAATCGGTTATGACAATGAATCCAAGTGACCCTGCAATTGCAAGAACTGAAATAATAGCATTTACAAAGCCATTGTCACTGTAACTCTCAAAACTATTATTGAACAAGCCAAAGCCTGCTGTACAAAATGCAGAAACACTATGAAATATGGAAAACCAAATAGCTTTCAAAGTCTCCATTCCTCCTTGTTTAAAAGCAATATAGAAGCTTATAGCACCCAAGGTTTCCATCACAACGGTAAAAACTATAACGCTTTTAATGAAGTCATTGATTTTAATGGTTTTTGGTAGAGTAAATTCTGTCCCAATTATCTTATTGTGCCAATGAGTAATGTTTTTGGTTGTAAATAATAGGTAATAAGTCGTCAAAGTCATATATCCTATTCCTCCAACTTGAAATAAGCCCATTACAATCAGTTGTCCGAAAAAGTTATATGAATCGTAAACACTGACTGTTACAAGTCCTGTTGTCGAAATAGCAGAGGTCGAAATGAACAGGTTGTCAAGAAAACCTACACTGCTTTTATGAAACAGGGGAATGCTCAATAGTCCAAATCCAACTAGCGTATAAAGAAAAAATCCCCAAACTAAATTCATTTGTGGGGACTTGCTGATTTGGAACTTCTTGTACCAAGTCAAGAATTTTTCGATTATGTTTTTTTTATCTGTCATTGTCGTTTTTCGCATAGCATAGTAGAGTAGAGCCTGATAGTCCACTTTATTAATACCTATAAAGATAATAATAAGAAGCAAACTATCAGCGCCCCCTTCATCAAACCGTACCCTGTTAATTACAGGGCAGGCTATGAAGTTTTCCCTCATACGGCTTACCGATAGACTTCTTCATTTGCTTTTTACATGAATCTACCCAACATATGTATAATCCATGAGCTAAATGAATCACATCTGCTTTCTCCTCCTATTTGAACAAACAAATAGCGACATTTAGAATCAACTACCTATAAATTCAGCCGAATAGGACTAAGCCAGTACTGAAAGTATCGATTCCATATTCGCTTCTCTAAAGTAGAGCCCCTTTCCTATTATGGTTTTTGTTCACACTGCAATCGTAGGTACTATGGGCTCCTCCGACTTCTCTTGTCCCCTTGCTGAACTTCGCTATGCTTATATCAGCCCGTTTATGGTTGCCAACTTTTGAAACAAGAGACCTCCCACAGCCTGCCCCGACTTTTCAATCGGGGTTCCGTAGTAATCCATCTATACTCACGCCACCCCTTTGACTCCGGTAGTTTACTACAAATCAAATGACTGTTGATCTTTGTAGTATGGCAGGGTTCTCCCGAAAATCGGGATCAAAACTGTCCCCAAATCTACGGGTACACATATCGAAGC
>NZ_JBSXOH010000013.1:0-25053 GCF_056859355.1 Cyclobacterium sp. L-R | reverse complement strand
AATCGCTTTAAAATCAGCCACTTTGTTGCTGTTTTCAATTTCACCATAGCGGTGCTATGCTAAAATCTCCAAACAGCCTGATTTTCTTGCGATTGCAACACTTCCCGTAAACACGGGACAGGCTTCACCCCTGACTATTGTTAGGACGGAGAAATTCTATTGCATAATCCGGGTTTAAAGGCTTATTTATCGGATTTTATCATACTACACCTTTCGGAAATAAACCTTAAAAAGGGGCCTGAAACTGGCCAGCCCCCTTTTGTAAGATGCAGTCTTTTTCCAAGATTAACCAAAACATTTTGATTGAATAAAGCTTGTTTTTATCCTAAGTCCATGTCATCCCTAATCAATACCCAGGGTTTTGCACCAATTCTGGATTGATGTCAATTTCTGATTGTGGAAATGGAAATAAATAATGTTTGTTTGGGTCAAAACTTCTATTTAATTGAGACGATGGTTCCACCAAAGTAGGAATATACACCTCTGCTGTTTTCCACCTTTTAATGTCCCGGTACCTCATACCTTCAAAAGCAAATTCCACTCTTCTTTCGTTCCTTATTCTCTCCCGCATTTCTTCTTTGCTAAGTCCGCTTGGTAAGGGTGGCATATTCACACCTTCTCTCATTCTCACCCTATTCACAGCTTCATAAACTTCGGGAGTTGGTCCATTTATTTCATTGGTAGCTTCAGCATAATTCATCAATACTTCTGCAAAGCGGATAAGGATCACGTCATGATCACTTTTGGTAGAATAATCAATCGGGAGGGTTTCAATATCCCCTCCCTTGGCAGGCATCAAACCTGTCATGGAAACACCATTGTATGCAAACTCAACGACCTCCCCAGATTCCTTTACTGCAGGATCCAGAAAATTTCGCATGGTCTGTCCCAATCGGGGATCCCTGTTTTCTTTCCAATTGTCAGCATCATAAAGCGGAGATTCTGAGATGGGTAAACCATCAACGCATTCAAATGCATTCCTCAACTCTTGTCTGGGGTTCCATATGCCATGCCATAATATTCTTATATCCTGCTGGCTGGAATTGTCAGGATTTAGGTACCTGGTAGAAAAAATCACCTCTTCATTGTTATTCTGGCCTTTGGAAATGAACATGTCTCCCCATTTCCCCTGATACAATGAGAATTGTCCATCATCCATCACTTGTTTGGCAGCAGCTGCTGCTGCTGACCAATCGTTTTGGTGCAACAATACCCTGCTTTTTAATGACAAAGCTGTTCCTTTAACTGCATGACCACCTGTACTGTAATCCGTATTAGGAAGATTTTCGATAGCGAAATCCAAATCTGTAATTACCTGATCTATTACCTGATCATAGGAACTTTGTTTAACTTTCGCTTCTTCAGCTGATACTGGGCTGGTATACAAAGGGACTCCCCCATAAAAGTCAGCCAGATTGAAATAAAACAAGGCCCTGAGAAACCGAACTTCTCCTTTGTATCTGGTGACTGTGGAAGGCGGCATATCTACCCTATCAATATTGTCCAGAAAATAATTGCAAGAAGCTATTCCCCTGTAGCAATCATTGTATATATTGGCCAACAGCCCGCCTGAGGTGGACTCCATTATTCCCATGGCAAAAGTACCTGTAGAGGATGCTCCTAGACTCTGGCCTCCTTCATTGGCATCCCCTGCCATGATATCAAGTGAGTAAATCCCTTCATAATTGAAGCTATTGACATTCAATCTAGAATAACAACCCGCTAAGGCCATGTCAGCATCATTCTGCGTTTTCCAAAAGGTTGGGCCTGATATTTCAGTGGTTGGATTTCTATCTAGAAACTCCGCACAGGAGTAAAAGGCCAAAGAAACACTTACAAACAATAAGGCCTTAATATGATTTTTGATTATCTTTTTCATGTTGATAAGGTTTATTAAAGTTTGACTTTTAATCCTAAAGTATAACTGGTAATCTGAGGGTAGGCTTGAAACCAATTGGTATTGGCCCTCTCAGGGTCGGAACCTGGCCAATCCGTAATGGTAAACAAGTTGTCTCCAGATATATAAAGCCTGGCAAATTCTAGCCCTATTCCCTGCAATAAGCTAGAAGGTAAATTATAGCCCACAGCGAGGTTTTTTAGTCTGAGATATGAGGCATCCAACAACCAGTAGGAATTCCTAGTCCCTGTCACAGGAGCATATCCTGAAATATACATGGCAGGATGAGCATTGGTTGAGCCTTCCCCGGTCCACATATTGTTAATAAAATCTATGGGAGGAGGAGATCCCTGAATATAAGGAACCAATCCCCAAGTCAATCCCTGAGTACTTTGCTTGTAACCTTCTACTCCTTGAAAGAATGCATTTAAATCAAAATTTTTCCAGGATAAATTAATAGAGGTTCCGTAATAGAATTTAGGATAAGCCCCATCCATCACTACTCGGTCTTCTGCATTGATAACGCCATCATTGTTTTGGTCTTTAAATTTCAAATCCCCAGGTTTTGGATTAAACTGATGTGTAGGGCTATTGGCAATTTCTTCCTCATTTTGGAATATTCCTATCCATTCCACCATGTAGTGAGAGTTAAAAGGCAGGCCTTCCTGAATGGTATAATTCCCATACACAGGAGACAATATTCTTAATACTTCATTTTTATACGTCGAGAAATTAACACTCAGGTCGTAACTGAAATCTCCAAATTGTTTTCTAGACCCAAGTTCTACCTCGATGCCGGTATTTCTCATTTTACCGTAGTTTACCGTAGGAGGAGAAAGCCCAACACTAGCAGGAATAGGCACATTGTACAAAATATCATCTGTGACCTTATCAAACCAATCAAAGGTAACATGAATCAATCCTTCCTTTAAAGTCAAATCAAAACCAATATCTGTCATCGTAGTGGTCTCCCAGCGTAGGGATGGATCCACCAAACGATTTAAAACTGCGCCTGGATAGGCTGTATTAAAGGCATAGGAGGTGGTTGACAAAACTTCTTGATAAGGATAAAGACCAATATTCTGATTTCCCAACTGGCCCCAAGAAGCCCTGATCTTAAAATTCTCCACCCAGTCACTTTGCATTAAAAAAGGCTCTTGAGAAATTCTCCATCCAGCAGAAACAGATGGAAAGAATCCCCATCTATTTTTCTGTGTAATTCGGGAGGTACCATCATACCTGGCATTGGCTTCTACCAGGTATTTTTCTTTATAATCATACATTGCCCTTCCAAAAAAGGACATTATGCTCCACTCACTTGAACTTCCTCCCGTACTTTGATCCAGAGGCGCTCCGGCATCCAACTCTTTAAGATCATTGGTAGGAAAATGAACCCTGCTACCTCTCAATTGCCTACTTAGGTTGTATTCCTGATTGTAACCTCCTAGTATATTGACATTGTGAACATCGTTAAAAATTTTTTTATAATTCAAAGTAGAGTATAAGGTAGTCCACATGCTTGAGTACCAATTTTCCCTCACCCCCAATTGCCAGGTGGAATTATTGTGTGCATATGCCCCATCCTTAAAGAAATAATTGTCTACAGGGTTTTCATGATTTTTATATGCCCTGGAATCATAGGTTACGGCTCCTTTAGTATACCATGTCAGGTTTTTCACAGGTGTGATCTCTGCATAAAACTGAGGCAAAACGTTCATATTAATATCTGTCTGAATGCCACTAACATTTTGCGCATCCGGGTTCCGTACGGTCCACTCTCCTATATTTGAACTGTACCTGGCCACATATCCTGTAGAACCATCTGCTAAGGTCATTGTAGGCGTGTAATTAGGTGCTGCACCATAAATTGCCAAGACCTGGTAATCCACGTTTCCATTGTCCCAATTACTACGCTGTATGTCTTTATTGACCAGCTGAATGTCACCTCCAACCTTTAACCAATCGTTTATTTTGGTGTCGACAGTTAACCTGGCATTGTATTTCTTAAACTCATAAAGACTGGTAATTCCAGGCTGGTCAAAGTAACCTAGCGAAAGTCCAACGGATGTTTTTTCATTACCTCCACTTATTCTGACAGAATGCATTTGGGCAACAGCAGAATTAAATGAATGGTCCACCCAGTCAAAATTGGGGTAATTTATAGGGTCATTGGGATTGTTTCTGAAAGCATCAATTTCCTGTTGCGTAAAATATGGGGTTTGACCACTTCGTGCTCTACCTTGGTTCCAATACATCATATAGTCGGCAGAATTACTTAGTAACTCAGGCAATCTGGTAGCAGTATGCGCCTGCACATTGCTATGGATTTCTACAGACAATTCTCCAGCACTACCCCTTTTTGTAGTAATTAAAATCACCCCATTGGCAGCCCTCGCTCCATAGATCGCACTGGAAGCGGCATCTTTTAGAACTGAAATGGATTCAATATCATTCGGGTCAATATTTGTCATATCACCCGCAATGCCATTGATCAAAACAAGCGGCTCACTTCCTGCGGCACTAAAAGTTCCCAAACCTCTTATTCTCAAGGCATTGTTCTCACTTCCTGGTTTACCCGAATGGGAAGAAACTTGTAGGCCTGATACTTTTCCTTGTAGCAAACCGGCTACATTATTTAATGGCCTTTTGATGATTTCGTCCCCTCCCACTGTAGCAACAGCACCTGTCATATTGGCTTTTTTCTGGGTGCCATATCCTACTACTATCACTTCATCAAGATTAGCCATATCTTCTTCCAAAATCAAATCGATAATGGACTGATTTGTAAGTAGTACATTTTGGGATTTAAAACCGATAAAGGAAAAAACCAATGTACCCCCCTCTTCAACATCAATCGAATACTTCCCTTCTAGATCGGTGACTGTACCCACATTGGTGCCAAGAACAGTGATGGTGACTCCCGGAATTGGTTCACCGTTCGAATCCTTCACCTGACCAATAATCTTTTTGAAGGCTTTGTCTACCTTTTTTTCAATCCTCAAATTGTCAATTAACCGAAAGGCCTTTTCTTCTTTAGAGGATGCTGGCAGCACATTATCAAAAAGCACTAGGTAATTTTTCGTGGCACTAATTGTGGGGTTGATAAGTGGAAACGAAATGTCAGCATTCGCTTCTTTAAAATTATTATTTGCTATTTCAATTCCAGATGATCCTGGATGGGCGAATAATTGAGAACCTATTATCAAGGGAATCAATAAGGCATAGAACAGCCTAAGTAGTACTTTTTTCATACGAAAGGTTAATTTTGGGTTATTAATTAAGTGAATTCAAAAGCTCAAATGGAAAATTGGACACCTTCGAATTACGCAATCCTGAAATTAGAAACAGGAAATGCTGCCACGCTTTCATATCCATATTAGATCCATTTGAAATCTGGCTAACTTGTATTTGTCTTTTTCATACAATTGAGGTTTGGGTAAATCAGAAATAGGCAATAGGCAATCTATTACGAGCTGAAATCGCTTCAGAATACCCAATCGTTGCTGTTTTCAATTTCACCATAGCGGTGTTATGCTAAAATCTCAAAACAGTCTGATCTTCTTGCGATTGCAACACTTCCCATAAACACGGGACAGACATCACCCCTGACTATCGTCAGAGCGAAGAAATTCTATTAAATGATCCGGGTTGAACCGAGATTTCACACACCATAACTCAACCAATTAATTTTAATTGGAGGTATCAAATTTTATATAATGACGTATTTCTCTATTTCAGTTAACAAAAAAATTATGTGACAAGGAAAGCCCATTGTTCACCCAAAATTCCTACCTATCAATTTGGACTTGCTTTCTCGCTGAAATTGTTGGTCTTGCTTTAAAACCCAGAATTCCTACCTTAAATCCAAAACGAAAATGCAAGTCAACACCAGTACTTTCCCAAACAAGCCCTCTCAGACACAAATCAATTTTCGATACCAATTGTTGATTTTCTACTTTTGTATATTAAAATAAAACTAAATCTTAATTTAATACTATTACACAAAATATAAGTATTCGGAATATGGGAATATAAACTACCTACAATTTTCTTAAAACATTAGCTTACAATAATAAGTGGTCTAAATAATGAAATTGATATAAATTCACCTTCCTGAATCCTATTAAATTTAAAACAATAAAACTACATTTCAATGTATATTTTAATTATTTTGCTAAAAACTAAAAGAAATATTCACCTAATTACTTATTAACACTACGTATTGTTAAAAAAATTTAAGCTATTGTACTATTAATATTATTTGAAGAGTTTTGTTTAAGTAATTAGTAATCTTTGATTAGGTTAAAAAATTGAACTCAGCCCCTTTAGGGTTAGGTGAAATGAAGTTAGGATTTTTCATTGCACCCATCAAAATTCTGGCTTATTCAAATTTTAACCGAATAAATCGTGGTCGGTAAAGGTGCGGCTGTTTTTTAATTGCTGGAAAAAAATCAAATGAATTGATGTTATAACTTATTAACAACTCATTTTGTCGGGACAAATGGGGATGGGCTTTGGCATTGTAACTAATCAATTGGATACCATCTTTAAGGTCATCTGCAGCATCCCAAACAGGTATAATAGGTCCAAAAGGGCCTACAGGAGACAAGCCCAACCTCAACCCAACTTCAGTCCCAATGGCATCTTTTTGAAAAACCATAGCGTACCTTCCATCTTTTAAAGGCGTAACACTTAGCTCATTGGAGGCACGGTCAGCGATAGGACTCGCCTTTAGCATTTCTTTTTGCCAATCGACTCCATCCCAAAACCTCCATGAAGCGAATTTCTCAATGTCTTTAGGTCTTACTCTGGCCACCAGAACTTCTTTTTTTACGCCTTTAACACCATATATGTACACAAAGCCATCAGGATTAACTGCTCCAGAACTGTGGGTATTCACCAAAACTCCTGCACCGAAAGAACCTGTGGCCTCAGGACTCCCTTCCATATAAAAAGGAGTGTCAATTTGCCGATGATCGGAAAAAGGAGGCTTACTCCCCTCAGGAATAACAATTAATACATTTCCAACTTCCTTGAATGGGAAAACTTCAGCATCTGTTGTTTGGATCCGGTACCCAAAAAGATAAATATCATTTCTCTTTTCATCATTAACAAAACCATCTCCGAGCCAGAAATATTCTCCAGGTTTTGAAGCAACTGTATTGGGTATAAAAATAGACCTGGGCATTCCATTTTCATCTTCGTCCCAATGAAAAGATACCGCAGTGTCCAATGGCGCTGCTCCTTTGATTATCGCCACAGAATTGTTGATCATCTGAAAGGTTGAATCAACTTTTCCATCCTTGATTTCGCCTATTAAACTATCACTAAATAACACAAGTGTTTGGCTTTCGGCAGCAGTATTGACGCTGTCCAAACCGTCTAGTGAAAGGGTGAAAATTCCATCTCCGCCAAACCATCCATTATTGCGTATAAACAGATCGTTCCAATCCGCTGCTTCTGAAACAGAATATTTTATTTCACTTATGGAAGGAGGTGCTAATTTGATTTTCACTTTATAAACTGCACATGCTGTCATAAGTAAACTAAATGCCATTAAAAGCAAAAAAATACCGGAGAATTCAAACTTTCTAAAGTCAAAAACCAGATCAAATATTTTTTTGCTAAAATTCATTTTCCGCGATTTATTTAATAGGAGATATTAAAACTTTTCCAATTGGATCACTAGTGATTTAACCCTAATCAACCAAAAAACTTGCTATCAATTTAGAATCAAATGCCACAAATCAGATTGTTAATTAATTCCCTAATATACTAGTGTATTTTCAATTGGTTTATCACAATTTCAGGAGCTGTTTCAGGCAAATTACAGGTATTGTTTTGACAAACATAAATATAGGTTTCCTTATCTACATACCTATTTAAGAACAAGGGCAGTGAACTTTCTGAAGGACTAGCCACCACCAAAGTATTGGGCAAGTGGGCTTTTTGAAGAGAGGATAACAAATTCTTTGCATTTTCCCCAACTACAGCTATTTCGTAGAATGGATAGGTATGATTCATCAAAAGATTGTTCCACCTACCATAACCTGATGGATTCTCCGTTGTCAGGGGCAATATGGTAGAGCTCATATTCTTTGACTTTTTTATAAGTTTAGGTTCATATAATAAATGACCAAGCAAAAAGCCATTTTCAGCCATTACAGCATTTGGTGAAGGCATGACTCCGTCATGGGTGTTTATCAGTGTTGAAATAAGTACATTGTTTTGATTATAACGGTATAAACCTGAGGCTTCATCCTCAAAAAGCTGATTGGCCTCTTTGTGCAGCGCTTCAGCTTTTTCCAGGTAACTAGTATCCATGGTAGCGCTGTATAATTTTATTAAAGCATTTACCATAAAGGAATAATCCTCCAAAAAACCTTCTAATTTACGACCTCCTTTTTTGTAAGAATGTATCAGTTGCAGGTTCTCTAAAGAGTTTTTATTGATAAAGTGAAAAACTTCAATGGCACGTGCTAAATAACGATGGTCTTCAAAAGCGAAGTAAGCGTCTAAATAGCCATTAATTAGTAAAGCATTCCAGGAAGTGATAATTTTATCGTCAATATCGGGTTTGGTTCTTTGCGCCCTTTTTTCCAGCAATAATGTTTTCCATCGATTTTTTAGAACATTTAAATCATTTTTAGTCAGTCCATTGCCTTCCGAAAATAGCGAATCACTTTCATGACGGTACAATACCAAATTTCCATTTTCTCCTACATCTTTTGGATTAATGGCATAATAAGAGAAAAATAGGGGATAGTCCTCTCCGAGGGTTTGGGCTAGCTCCTCCTGATTCCAAATATAATATTTACCTTCTTCCCCATCCGTATCTGCATTCAATGCCGCAAAATATCCGCCAGCTTCATCTTTCATTTCTCTTTCCAGAAAATCAATAGTGGTTATAACTACCTCCTTATAGAGCGGGCTTTTAAATATTTGAAAGGCTTTTGAATAAATACTTATCATTTGAGCATTGTCGTAAAGCATTTTTTCAAAATGTGGATATTTCCATTCCTCATCCGTACTGTATCGGAAGAATCCTCCCCCTATCTGGTCATAGATCCCACCCATAGCCATTTTATCTAGCGATTTTTTTATATGTACCTTGGCTTCTTCATCTCCTTCCAATGCAATATAATTCATTAAAAAATCAAGGTTGGAAGGCATCATAAACTTTTGCTGCCCCTGATCCCCTCCATGGACAGTGTCCCACAAAGGCCTCCATTGCTTCACAATGTCCTTTGCTATCTCCTTAGGTAATTCTTCTTGATCATGCACTACTTGGATCTGATTTGCCTCCTTTACCCCATTGGCAACCCTTTCTGCATATTCACTTGCCTTGGCTGGGTTCTCTAGATAGAAATCCCTTACCTGCGTCAATACCTCCTGCCATTCCTCTCTGCTATGATAAGTGCCAGCATACAATGGTTTTCCATTCGGCAAAGTGACCACATTTAGCGGCCATCCTCCGCTCCCCTTCATCAATTGAAGTGCTGTCATGTACACCATGTCCACATCTGGTCTTTCCTCTCTGTCTACTTTAATGTTAATGAAGTTTTCGTTCATAAATGCTGCGATTTCTTCATTCTCAAAACTTTCCTTCTCCATCACATGGCACCAATGGCAAGAGGAATAACCAATGCTTACAATTACAAGTTTGTCTTGTTCTTCTGCTATACTTAATGCCTTTTCGCTCCAAGGAACCCAGTCTACGGGGTTGTGAGCATGCTGTAATAAATATGGGCTAGTTTCATTTACCAAGGCGTTGGTTTGCGCATGGTTGTCATTTTCATGCTTGGATTGACTACATGCCGCTAACCCTAATAAAAAGAGTAAACAAAGAATTGTCAGCACAGGAAAATCCTTAATCATACCTATTTTGGTGTAACTAAAAGGGTATAAGTTCGAAACTTTAGATTTGCACATCCATCTCTTCAATTTGTATCTACAAACAATTTATGTAATAGCTTTACTAATATACATTTGGGATAAGATCTGTTTAGGGGTTTACTTTAATTAGTTGAAGATAACCGTTATTTTTTGCAAAAAGAATCCCTTCTGCCCCTCCAGCCAATGTAATTTTCTGTGCATCTTTCACTTCTCCTTTTACAAATAAACCGCTTTCATAAGGCATTTGGCTTTTAAAATCTCCCCTCCCATCTCCCAACAAAAGTCCACCATATGAAGCATCATTTCTAGGAGTTTCAACTTCCGACCCATATAGATTTCCAGCAAACACAACATCTAAATTCCCATCCTTATTCACATCCATGGGCACCATGGCATTTATAGAAGCCAACTGAGCAAAATTGTCTAACATTGATAATTTAAAGCGTCCATCCCCCAAGTTTTTCATATAATAATGGGCAAAGCTTTTCACCTGATAATGGGTAGATTTTTCTAAATGATCTGTCGTATATATGTCTTCCAAACTAGCCGTTGCATAAGAGTGGTAATCTTTAAATTTTGCCTTTATTGCAGGTATCTGTTGTGAAGAACACTCTCTGCCTCTGACAGGCACATTTATACCTTGTTCTTTATCCACATAACTTAGCACCAGATCTTGTTGCTCATTATTGTCATAGTCGTAGGCAAATAAGCTAAATGGGGATTCTTCTGAAGCCTGGTATTTATAATTTTTCCCTAAATTCCCTACAATAAAATCATCCAGACCATCTTTGTCAAAATCATCCATCACTAATCCAGACCACCAACCTGTGGCTTCACCAATTCCCATTGCTTCGCTTTGGTCGATAAATTTACCTTCCTTATTTTTTAAATAGGTAATCCCCATCCATTCACCTACTAACATCAGGTCCTTAAATGCGTCCCCATCGAGATTTATCCATTTGGCCTGTGTGACCATTCCCAAATCATCTAAAGCTGGTGCTATCTCCTCCGTTACATCAATGAATTTTACCGTGGATAAACTGCTTTCATTTCTCAGAATATAACTTTTTGGCGCGTTCGGATAGGCTCGTGGACTAACCCTTCCTCCGACGAATAAATCCAAGTCACCATCATTGTCGTAGTCAGCTTGTTCCACCACAGCACTACTTGCACGCATTTCCGGGAGCGCTTGTGCCATTTTCTCAAATACACCATCCCCTTTATTTTGGTAAAATTTATCTTGATAATACGGATCTCCTGCCCTGTACTCATTCCCTCCGCATACGACATACAAATCCAATAGTCCATCCCCATTGGCATCAAAAAAAACAGCTCCTGTATCTTCCTGCATTTTATCTGCCTTCCAAAGATCTTCAGACACTTCTGAGAAAGTGCCGTCAACATTTTGACGGTACAGCTTTCCTGCAAAATTGTGTGCCCCTCCAATATAAAAATCATCCAAACCATCATTGTCTATATCAGCTACAGCCAAAGCAGGACCGTATTCTGATATTTTATGAGGAAGCAATACCTGGTATTGGAAGTCATTGAATTTATTTTCTTCATGTTTATGGTCTAGCAACACTTCCTTGGTAATGTCTTTGAAATACTTCGGCTGATTTTCAACTTGAAGTTCACCGCTTTGACGGGCATTTTGGTGGGCCAGCTCAAGTACCTGATTAACTGGTTGATTTTCTATCACCTGTACTTTCCCATCCGGCCATAAAACCTTTAACCTCGCAATATTTTCTTTCTTCCCTACACCAAAATGAACAATAGGTTCGACGGAAGATTGAAAGCCTCGTGTCATAGACATTTCCTGAAACTGCATTTCCGATCCATCCTCAATCCATATTTTACAGCCAATGCCAAAGGCATTCCCTTCTGGACCTTTCAATTTTATTCTTAAATAATTGTTTAAGTCCTGATCACTTGCAGTGTTTTCATACAATGCACTTTTATCATCCAGGTTATTTACAACAAGGTCCAGGTCTCCATCATTGTCAAGATCAGCATAGGCAACACCATTTGAAAAGCCATTAAAATTGATTCCCCATTCTTTAGAGACATCTGTAAAAGTGAGATCTCCATTGTTTTTAAAAGCAAAATTGTCAATTTTTTCAGAGGGGATTTCCAATGTTAGTTTCAGGGTATTTTCCGATTCAAAATTCTTCACTTCATCACTTCTGAAATAATCGCTATTGTTGATGTCTCTCCTAACCCCGTTGGTAACATAAACATCTTTCCAACCGTCGTTATCAAAATCTGCAAACAGCGAAGCCCAGCTCCAATCTGTAGCACTTAAACCTGTAAACTTGGCAATGTCTGCAAAAAATGGCAAGCCCAAAGGATTATTCCCCAGGTTCATTTGTAAGGTGTTTATAGAATATTGATGGTGCATATCATTGTCCACAATATTATAAAACCGCTCCGGATCCATGCTGTCCATATTTTCCTTGGCTCTACGGTAATTTTTAGGCATCATGTCAACCTGATAAATATCCAATAAACCATCATTATTGAAATCCCCAACATCAAGCCCCATCCCAAAATAGGAGGTATGGTTGGTAAGGTTCAGGTTTTCATCGGTGAATGTTCCGTCCTTGTTATTGATTAAAAAATAATCCGGAGTGCTAAAATCATTTGAAACATAAATATCCGGCCAATTGTCCTGGTTAAAATCAGCTACTGAAACGCCAAGTGATAAGCCATATTTGGCCAATCCTGAAGCAATCGTAACATCCGTAAACTTCTGGTTGCCTTCATTTTTGTATAACCTGTCGCTGCGATGATAAGGGGCCAGGTCCCTATAACTTAAAAACTCCAATATATTGGTCCTAGAGGAAACTATTGGATAATTTATCACATAAAGGTCCATGTCACCATCCATGTCGTAATCAAAAAAGACAGCCTGTGTACTATTTCCTTCGTCTGCTAAGCCATAGGCTTCTGCTGACTCTGTAAAAGTCGGTACCCCTCCCTCATTTGCATCATTGATATAAAGGAGGTTTTTGGTCGTTTCCCATTTTCCCGAAACACTTACATAAATGTCAAGCCAGCCATCTTGATTGGCATCCCCCATGGTCACACCTGTTGCCCATCTGGCATCTCCTCCCACTCCTGCCTCTTCGGTTATGTCTTCAAATTGCATGCTTCCTTTGTTCAGGTAAAGCTTGTTTTCTACCATATTACCGGTAAAATAAACATCTTGTAGGCCATCGTTATTCAAGTCGCCAATGGCCACTCCTCCTCCCATATAGATGTACATGTAATTGAAATAATTTACCGAATCATTCTCTGTCAAAATATTTTGGAAACCAATGCCTGATGTCTTGCTTGATAATTGATTGAATAAATGTGCCTCCTTTTTTACCGTCGTATTGTTACAACTGAATAACACTAAAAGGCCAAGGGTGATACACAATAATTGACCTGTTTTAAATTTTCTATTTAGCATTGGGGAAAAGGAAGTACCTATAATTGTTTTACTCATTATTAATTCTTGTTCCAATATTAACCAAACCTAGAATATATATTATTTTAACCCCAACTAAAATCACAAACAGAAAGTCGATTGACTATTTTAGGTAGAATAATAAACGATAAAATAAATAATCAGAAATTATAAAATAACCTCAGATTCAAATCTGTAATTTTTTGATTTGAATCTGTGGTTATATTCTATTAAAATTAACTAAATTTTATTCACCATAGCCAGGGTTCTGAGTAATGCTATTGTTACTTCTTTGAATTTCTTCTCTTGGAATTGGAAACAAATAGTAATAATCACCAGGCCATGGAAATCTCGGATCCACTTCATCTATTGGGCCATACGTGAAATTTAATTTCCCTAACAAATCTCCTTCCTCAGCATTTGTCCAATCCATGGTAACTTTACTCAAACCTCTTATTGGGAACAAGTCTATTTTTCCAGGTGCATCTTTCCACCTTAGCAAGTCCCAAAAATGAATATCTTCAAGATGCAACTCAACAGCCCGTTCGTTTTTATAATCCCTTATCAGCTCAGTACCAGAACTGGCAATATCAGGCATATTCACGGAAGGCCTGCGCCTAACTTTATTGATGTATTCTCTGGCGACTTCCTCATTTCCCAAAGCAATCTGGGTTTCAGCATAATTCAAATAAAATTCAGGAAGTCTCATAAATATCATCAACTGGTTATAATCGAAGTCAAAACTTGCCCTTGGACCATTAAAATCCAGAAGTTTTCTAAAAGTATAGCCTGTTTGAACCCTCCAATGAAACGGCGTTAGTCCTTTGACCCAATAGGTTTCAGAATCTCTACCAAAGTCAAACAATTCCTGATTGTTATTGGGATCCACTTTGTTGGGGTTTTGGTAAGGAGGTAAATTATCAGGATTTGGATTGGCATCTTCCCAATACTCGTACAACCTCACGGTACTTTTGGATCCATCAATAATGTTGACAGGACCAGCCCCTGGATAAAGAATATAACTGTAATACCTTGGATCCCTGTCTTTGTTGGGTTCTTGCTCATCATAACCGGATGCAGGATTTACTGTGGTACCATCCGGAAGGTATGGATACTCTCCATTGGCCATCTGAAACATATTGATAAAAGTTTGAGTTGGCATTATTCTCTGCCTTGCGTCGAAGCCACTAGGCCAAAAATCATAGTTGTAGCCCCAGTCAGGAATCCTAGATCCTGCAGTAAAAGAGCGCCCAAAGATAGTTTCATCTGTTTTAACTGGTTGCTTGAACAAATCTTCATGGGTAGGATGCAAAGTATAGCCAGCGTCTATTACCGCTTTATTGGCCGTAGCAGCAGCCTGCCACTTGGAGATGTCATTGGATGGATTGTTTAAAGGGCTCGCCATATACAACAGCATTCTGGCTTTTAATCCCAAGGCAGCATTTTTACTAATTTTGCCAGGCTCCTGTGAATACCCATCCAGTAGCTCTATAGCCAATTCAGTTTCAGACAAAACAAAATTCGCACACTCTTCATAACTATTTCTGCTGACATCAAAGGATTCATCACTCAAGCTAAAGCTATTGGTTATTATTGGCACACCACCAAATGTGCGGATCAGCTCAAAATACATCCAAGCTCTCAAAAAATGCACTTCCCCTTTCATTCTATTCAATGCCTGCTCATCGATTTGAGAATCTTCTACCTTTTCAAAAAATATGTTTGCCCTCCTAATGTAGTCGTATTCCTCCGCCCAAATATTGGTAAGTTGCGTAACATTATCAGAATTAATATTTCCTTCCAGGTATTGTCTTATTCCTCCTGATCTATTGTGTGTATCGGGTGCAGATGCAGCAATATCCGTCATGCCAATATACCCACCTGTTCCTGGACTCCAGTGGGGTTTTATTCCGTTGTAAATATTGTAAACATAATTTTGTAAGAACACCGGATCCGTAAATACGTTTTCTTCTGAAATTGCATCTAAAGGCTGGCGTTCCAAGAGATTTTCATTGCATGAAGTGAAAATAAAGCCGGAAACAATTAGAATAACTAACCTCTTAATCATATTGATTTTATATATGTTATCTTTCATAATATTTAAAAAGTTAGGTTAAGTCCAAATCCAAGAGAGCGCATATTAGGGTAAATCCCTCCCTTACCACTAAGAAATTCCGGATCTCCTGCACCAAACTTTTCCAAACTGTTATAAATAAGGAATAAATTTTCGCCAGATAAGTAAAGCCTGGCTCCGGAAATACCGATTTTTTCCGAAATTTTATCAGGTATGCTATAACCCAATTCAGCAGATTTAAAACGTATCCAGGTTGAAGTATGATACCAGAAATCATTGTTATTGGCTGCAAAACCAACAGGTCTTATTCTGGGTAATAATGCATTCGTATTGTTTAAATCATAGCTGTTGTTAGCAACATATTCAAGTCCGTTTCCATTGGCTCCAGAATCAAACCCATTGTCAAGTCGAAACTTTCCTCCATCCTGCCCTTGTAACAAAAATGTAAGGTCAAAAGTCTTGTAATCGAAACCAAAAGTCAGCCCAAATTGGGATTTAGGAAATGGATTCGTATTGTATCGGTACCTGTCATTCCCATCGATAACATTGTCGTTATTTAAATCTTCGAAGATTAACCCTCCCAAAGAAGCATTGGGATAGTTGATGTTGTTGTCTAAATCTGACTGATTCCTATATATTCCTATCGCTTTGTAGACCAGTTCAGAGCCAAACTGTCTTCCCTCCTGCTTTTGATAAGGTTCAGCTTGTGGAACTTCATCAAAAAAGATCACCTTATTGTCATTGTAAGAATAATTGGCACTTACTCTAAAGCTTACTTCCCCAAGATACTGACGGTAGCCCAATTGAAACTCTATGCCTTGGCTCTCCATCTCCCCTATGTTTTCATCTGGTAGCACCAAACCTGTATATTGAGGTATTGAGGCTTGTCGCGCTCCTAGAATATTGCTTGTCTTGGTTTTGTAAATGTCAGTTTCAAAAGTTACCTTGTCTTCCAAAAAAGCAAGTTCAAGTCCTATATCTGTGGTTTCTGATACTTCCCAAGTTATATTTGGGTTTGGTGTGGTCAGTGCCGCTATTCCACGGACATCATTTCCATCCACTACCCAGCCGGTACCATAGCCAAATCTTCCTATGTACTGAAAAGGGTTAACCCGGTCATTTCCCAATTGACCCCAGGAAGCCCTAAGCTTTATATTGCTAAAAAGCTCATCTGAAACAAAGGATTCATTACTGATTACCCAACCTGCAGAAACGCCAGGGAAAAAGCCCCACCTTGTTTCTTTAGGGAAAATGGGAGAACCATCATACCTGAAATTAAAACCCAATAAATATTTACTGGCGTAATCATAGCTTACTCTACCGAAATAGTTTCTTCTTGAACTCTGTCCAGCCCCACCACTATTGTTCCAGTTGCTCCGGTTTTCACTTCCTGCAAAAAGTTGATCAATTTGTGGGGAGTCATAACCCAGTCGTTGTGCCCAGAAAAAATTATCCTCATAGGACATCTGCTCGTAGGCTACGAAGCCATTGATTTTATGCACTTCATTTATGGTTGTTAGGTACTTGATTTTCGAATTAAGGGTGATCCTTGAACTTTGGTTAAAATCTTCCCGTAAGCCAATGTCTTCTACTGTACGAGATGTTCTTTTGACAATTTCCCCTTGAGAATTTTTCTCATAATAATCCCAAACAAAGTCAAAGGATTTATTGTAATTAAATGTCTTGACAATGGAAGCAAACCCATCAATGCTGAGCCCTTCAAGGAATGGGATTTTGTATTCATATCTGAAGGTTCCATTAATCACATCATTGGTATACTTACGATAGCCAGGGCTCAATAATCTGGCTGCCGGATTTAAATGGGACCATCCTTCTCCCGGATACCTGTAATCTCCATCAATATATGCTTCTTGTAGTGGGCTAGTGGAAGCAAAAGCGCCAATCGCTCCGGATCCTCCCTGTGGTGACCTGGTAAATTTTTCTCGTAAGGAAAGATCTAGCCCTACCTCCAAATCATCCGTGACGGTTACATCCAGATTTGCTCTTATATTGTATTGTTTCAATTTAGTAATGTCATCAGCTCTAAGAATTCCACCTTGCGAAACCGTTCCCAGAGAAGTAAAATACCTGATTTTATCAGAACCTCCTCTCATGGTGAGGGATTGTCGACCAATCACTGCTGGAGGATCTACCAGTGCTTCCCACCAGTCCTCTGCTCTTCTGTCACCATTTCTAAAAGCCTGAATTAACTCATCTGGAAAATCCGGTGCCGTACCATCCAATGCCCGGCTCTGATTTAAAACATTGATGTAATCAAAAACATTGGAAGTCCTAACACGAGTAGTTGGGGATTGGAACAAATGGCTTGTAGAAAAATTAAAGGTTGGTTTTCCCGATTTTCCCCGCTTAGTAGTCACTAAAATTACCCCACCAGCAGACTGAGCACCATAAATTGCGGCTGAAGCATCCTTAAGGACAGAGATAGACTCTATATCATTTGGATCCAGCCGATTTAGCCCATCGGGGTCAGCATTAGCAACACCATCAATTACTATTAGTGCAGAATTGTCTCTGGTGGTGTTGAACCCCCTAATCAAGATTTGGGCATCATCAAAGCCGGGCATGGCGCTTCGTTGGTTAACATACAGGCCTGCCAGTTTACCTGAGAGTGCATTGGAAAGGGAAACAGCCGAAGACTTTTTAATGTCTTCTCCTGAAGCCTGGACTACAGCATTTGTCAATTCTGACTTTTTTGCTGTTCCATATCCAACCACAATCACCTCATCCAATGCCTGGGCATTTTCTAAAAGCACAATGTTTATTGTTGTTTGATTGGCTACTGCTATTGTTTGGGTTTGAAACCCAATAAATGAAAACACCAACGATGCGCCTTCCGGAACTGAAATGGAATATTTTCCATCCAAATCTGTGGCAGTACCTATAGTTGTGCCTGGAACAGAAATTGTTGCACCCGGAATTGGCTGTCCACTTTCATCTAATACAGTTCCTGTAACATTGATGTCAAATACTTGTTTTGCAGTTGGCGAATTCTCGTTTGGAAAACCATCTATAGCCATTGCACTAGCGTTGACCATAATTAGAATGAAAAAAATCAATAACCAGCGATGGGAATATAGATTGAAATTCCTCAATAGGTACTTTGTCATTTTTAAAATAGTTTAAGTATTTATTAAACATGAGCACTGGACTTCTAATAAGAAGTAAACTAAAAAGGTCTAGTCAACTATTTAAAGAGACAAACCTTTCTATTGATGCTAAAAGCAATACTCAATAATCCATTTACATGAAACCATGATAATCAATGGAATTCTACCTAAACTATGTTTTTATCTGGGCAATGAATAAAATCTGTAAGTAGGTTTTGAAGAAAGTAAATCCTTCAAAAACTTGGCTATTGGGTGTATTGCATTAATTGATTTTCAGTCAGAGTCATCTCTTCTGGCCATCCTGGGTTGTTTCATTGGGTTTACTTTTAAGTTAATTCGTTTTTTTTACAACTAATTCTATATAAAGCCTTGAAAGCTATTCATTCCTAAAGAATGGAAATCTCTTTTCAATTGTTAGTAATTTAAAAAATACCCTAATCAGCTACTCAATCCTTTCTATAAATTAAATAGGTAAAGTTCAATGATAATGAACTTATTCTTCGTTACAATACTAAATATTACGAATAATAATTAACTTATTTTAACTTTCACAGAGTTTTAACAAAAAAAATTATATTAAATAGTCAATAAGTCAATAAATATTAATTTTTACGCACATTTAGGGTAAAATAGAGCAATAATAGGTACACTTCAAATGGACCTATTCCTTATATAAACAGGTTGAGAACGGTCAAAATCAAATAATTAGTTGGTTATTAAGACCTTTGTTAAAAAAAAATATTTTCAAAAATTAAAAAGTGGCTGAATCTGATTGATTCTATTTGGATAATCACTTTACTAATACCATAAAAAAACTGGTCAATAAAAACCTCTAGAGGATCCTACCGACCAGTTTCTATATTTAAATCTAAATAGATTAGATTAAACCCAAAATATGCAATAGACACTCTATTACGTGCTGAAATCGCTTAAAAATCAGCCACTTCGTTGCTGTTTTCAATTTCACCATAGCGGTGCTATGCTAAAATCTCCAAACAGCCTGATTTTCTTGCGATTGCAACACTTCCCGTAAACACGGGACAGGCTTCACCCCTGACTATTGTCAGGACGGAGAAATCCTATTACATAATCCGGGTTTAATACCTGAGTGCAATCAAAATCGGAAGGGAAAAAGATATGCCTTCATAAAACTATTGATTAATTTCGTTTTTTCATATAAACATAAATAAAAGTAATAATAAAAAAAATAAACGAAAATGATTATTTACTAATATATTTATCAATTATAAAGGTTTCAGTACAATGGGATAAGACCTATATGGCCAAATAGAAATCAGTTACTTTTTCATGTGCCAAGAATATTTATTTCCCTAAATCCAATGCCATTATTTGTTAAGAAAACATACCTATTCTGCAACTCAATGAATATTTCGAATGAGTAAACATATCCACCTCTTCTGCAGAAACTACCGCTCTATCAACTTAGAAGAGCAAAATTCATAAAAAAATCAGGCCATATAAAAATAAAGGCTTTCCAAGAGGGGGATCTGAGGTTACAAAAAATGAAGTTTACTTTTACTTCCCTATAAAATCAAGCTTTTTCCTTGCTTCTTTTATCCAAATCCGGGCAATTAATTCATGACCAGCGGGCATGGGATGTACACCATCCCAAACCCAATATTTGGCAGGTGCTTTTTGAAGAGACAAATTGAACTGATCTTGTAATTCCACATGGATGGTATTATAGTTTTTGGCCAACTGACGAACTATTACTTGCATTTTGAAAATTATAGCCTCCCAAGCCACTGCTTTTTCTTTTGGCCAATCATTAATTAATAAGAAAGGTTCACATAGGATAAGGCTAGTATTTGGGAGTTCGCTTCTTGTTTTATTTAACAGCTTTTTGTAGTTCACCTCCCATTCTTCTATAGAATACTCTTTTGAAATAATTCTAGCCACATCATTTACACCAATCATAATACTAAGCACATCAGGCTTAAGGTCAATAGTGTCTTCTTGCCATCGGTCAAGTAGGTCCGTAACTTTATTTCCACTAATACCTCTATTGAAAAACATCAATTCTTCCTTGGGGTAATCAAACCAAAGCCGACTTGAAACAAGGTAGGCATAACCATGCCCCATTATGTGGTTCCAATCTTGGTTTCTAGTTCGGGCACCATCAGTGATTGAGTCCCCTTGGAACAAGATGCTTAAGCCCTTCCCCTTTATATTATTTAGTATCATTCCTTTGGAGTTGATTGCAGAAAGAAGTCTTGGAAAGCTCAATCCGGTTAATCCTGTTAATCCAAGTTTTGTGAAAAATTTTCTTCTTGATACTTGCATTTTTTTAACTTAAAATTATCGTTAAATCGGTATCGACAAGGATAAGTTAGCTACATAAGAAAGTAGCTTATCTATCTCCATCCATACTTTTGACCTAGAACCTCAATTCGAAGCTTTCCCGGGCCAGTCCCAGTTAATCAGGTCATTGCTCCAACTTATACCCAAAGAGGCATTTCTATCAAAATCTCCTTCCTCCTCCGTCTTTGGACCTGATCCATGAAAGAACATAAGGTATTTCCCCACCTTTGGATTATTAGTGAGGTTAATGACCGTTCCTGCGGAAATCCTACCTTTTGCCCATTCCCAATCCTCCTGACCTAAGACAATCAAATCTCCCCAATGCTCCCAGTCTTTGAGATTAGAGGATCGTTTAATGGCTATGCCATTATGTGGAGAATGGAATAATAGATACTTCTCATTTTCTGTAAGAACGGTAACATTTTCACCGGATTTGGTATGGCAACAATAGGTCCAGTTTTTAAAATCATAGCTATAGGACATGCTTACGCCTTTTTGTTTGTAAAAGCTCCACCATTTTCCTTTTTCATCTTTGTCTTCCACCAGATAGAGATCGATCATCCTACCCATGTCTGCTTCTTTTACATTTGGACCTTTTACTTTTAACAATTCAGGTTCACTCCAGTTTTCTAGATCCTTGCTACGCATAATAAAAACCCTTGCGTCAGCAGTTCCATACAATACAGGATCTTTGTCCCTTAATCCGGGTCTAGGATAGGTTTGTAAGCTAAGTATCCATTCATCTTTAAATCGGATTACATTTCCAGGGCTACAATAGTTTAAATGCTGACCTTTTGGCGTAATAATTTTACCAGGACTCCAGTTTTTTAAATCTCTGGATTTACACGTAGCTGTATAGGAATATATCAGACCATCTTCAGACTGTACTATTGTATAAAACAAATAGAACATGTTCTCATGAAACAAAATGGCTGGATCTCTATAGGCTACTGAATCGTTGCCTTGGAGAATAATTGGAGTATTTAAGTTTTCTAAAAAGCTAGTTTGAGCATAATTATTTGTTGAAAAAAGCAGCAAAAAAAATAGTGAAGTAGTGTAGAGTTCTTTCATTGAAAATTATTTATTGGGTTCAATCTTAACCTGAAATCCAAAGCATGAATTTATAAATAATTAAGGAAATAACCCCCTGTATGTAAGAAAGTATACCCAAAAATGGAACAATTGACTATTTTCCCTGTACTTAATTAAAATTATTCAAAGGAAGACTAATCTTAAAATTACTCCCTTTTCCCTTTTCACTTTCAACCTCAATATTCCCATTAAGTTTTTTTACAAATTCTTTTGAAAGAACCAGACCTAAACCAGAACCCTTTTCATTAAGAGTGCCTAAAAAAGTAACGTTTGAGGATATATTAAAAAGACCTTTCATGGTTTCTTTGCTCATTCCAACGCCATTATCAGCAATAGTGATTTCAACATTCTCTTGATTAACTCTAGTCAAAATTGTTATTTTCCCGCCGCTATGAGTAAATTTAATAGCATTAGAGATTAAGTTTCTTAACACTGTTTTTAAAATATTCCCATCTGTAATAAAAATGAATTCTTTGGTAGGCCTAAATTCGAGGCTAATATTTTTGGCCATGGCCAAAGGTCTTTCAAGGCTAACTATTTCATGAATGATTTGGGGAAAAATAATTTTTTCTGGTCTAATACGCAGCTCATCCGTTTGAGATTTAGCCCAATTCAATAGATTATCAAGTAAAGCAAGAGTACTTTTAGCCGTTGAATTAATTATATTAATGTATTTACCCGATAGTTCATCTTCTAAGTACATTTCATTTTTAGACAGAAGTGCTGATACACCTATTATATTATTAAATGGCCCTCTTAAATCATGTGCTATGATGGAAAATAATTTATCTTTGGTCGAATTGAGTTCTCTAAACCGTTCTTCACTTTCTTTTAAAGCATTTTCGGCTTTTTTTCGTTCGGATATATCCCGAATCACACCTACTAAAAACTTTTCGCCTTTGGCATCTATAAATAGTGACTTCCTGGTAGATATTATCCTTGTTGTTCCATTAAGTGTTAAAGTTTCCTCATTAATATTCTCTATACCATCAGCAAGAACTTTTGAATCTATTTTTAAAAAACTTTCTCTTTCATTTTGTGGAACATTTTCAGCCAGTGTTTTACCAATTATTTCTTCTCTTGGAAGGTTAAACATTTCACAAAAAGCATCATTAACCAAGACCAGCCTACTTTTATCATCTTTTACAAAAACGGAATCCCCCATATTATTGAGTAAAGTATGGGAGAATTTCTGAGATTCTATTACCTTTCCTATTTCAATTGGGATCGCTTTTTGATGTTTAACTTCTTCTCCATCTAATTTTGCATTCAATAGGAGACGCTCATTTTGCTTTTTGAGCTCAGTAATTTGATTTATTAAATCCTGATATGAAGGTGAATATTTCATTTTTAAATTACTGCGGACCGTTAATGCTAATCAGTTAATGATCATTAGGTAGGTGATTTATTCCTTAAACAACTAGTTTATTAGGACAACTCAAAGCTTAACCACCTTAAAAACAACCAGTTAAACCTAAAGTAGATTTAATTTCAATCATTTTTCATAGCCACATGAGCTGACTTTACTAATAAATGTAACTTAAATATTCTAAATAAACCATTTTATAATGTGCAAACCAAAACATTTTTATCAGTAAAAATTCAATTAAATAAAATTTTAAATTTGTAATAATTCTTCATTTTATAAAATTATGATTAAAATTTAATCAATTAAATTCTATTTTAACAATTATGAAATGATTCTATGAAAAATTTTTCAACCGAACAATATTTTTCTCTTTTATCAGAACCCTAAAATTTAAGGAAAAATTAAGCTCAATGGGAAAGATCTCCAATTACCAATGAATTCAACCCTTGAAATATTGGGGATCCAACCAGAGGGAACTATCTTAATTTAACTTTTTCCTTAGCTCTTTGAATTTGGAGTCTATAAGAAAATTTTAGTTAATTATTAAAAGCTCAGCACAAAAAATAAAACTAACTAATTAATAACACTTGAGCACTCTATATTTCTATTACATCACAATATTATAAAAGGTTTCCCAATTTAGATTACAAGGTTGGTTCAAGTATTGTTAGAATAATCATTAAATAAAAAAGCTGTATTTTCATTTGGCTTTTGTATCTTCATCCTTTTAACGCTCAAAAAAACCAATTTTATGAAAAACATGAAATATCTTTATCTTGCTCTGGCATTTTCCATTTTAACCGTCTTTGCAGCTACTACACAAGCTCAAGCCCAAATTCAAACACCAGCACCAAGCCCTTCCAGCTTTGTGTCACAAAATGTAGGTTTCACTAAGATTAGTATTGATTACTCTTCTCCTGCAGTAAAAGGTAGAACTGTATTCGGTGACCTAGTTCCTTATGGCACACCTTGGAGAGCAGGTGCAAATGCACCAACAACCATTGAATTCAGTACGGCAGTAAAAATTGCAGGCAAAACAGTAAACCCTGGAAAATACTCTGTATTCATTACACCTGCACAGTCCGGTGATTGGACCATTCATCTCAACAGTAAAGGCAATGCTATCTACGCTTATATTCAGGATGGAAAAGTAAATTCAACTGAGCTTGCAAGTGATGATGCGGTGGCCATCAAAGTAAGTCCTGAAAAAACCATGGACTCACAAGAAAGACTTTCCTATTCCATTTCAGCAGAGGACAATAAAGTTGCCAAAGTAACTTTTAGCTGGGATAAGGTAAACCTTTCCTTTATGGTAGATACTCAGGCAGATCAATTAATGGAAGGCTTTAAGGGTGCTTTTAAATAAAATAACCCAACCCAAAAGAAATAAAAAAAACCTCTAAAAAGAGGTTTTTTTTATTTCTAAATATCTTACGAGAGTTAAACCCGAAATATGCAATAGACAATCTATTACGTGCTAAAATCGCTTCAAAATCAGCCACTTCGTTGCTGTTTTGAATTTCACCATAGCGGTGCTATGCTAAAATCTCCAAACAGCCTGATTTTCTTGCGATTGTAACACTTCCCGTAAACACGGGACAGGCTTCACCCCTGACTATTGTCATGACGGAGAAATCCTATTACATAATCCGGGTTTAATGTACTTTCAATTCTACTCCGGCCTTACCGGTTGGGTCCAGGCCAGTTGATTTTTCATGTTTTCAACAGGATTGTGCTGTGGTTCAGAAGAGGTAATTTTGCACCGTACAAATAGCAAGTCAGCACTTACCTCAAAAGATCCAGCATTGCCTTCAACGGTCT
>NZ_JBSXOH010000012.1:0-2947 GCF_056859355.1 Cyclobacterium sp. L-R | reverse complement strand
GTGTCATGAAAAGACAGACAGAAAGCAATATGCGTAAACTTTATCAAGAATGGTTATCCTCAGGGCTTAGCAGATCAGAATTTTCCCATATGCATGGGATCGTTCGACCAACAGATGGAATAGTGTCCAGCAATTGCAAAGCTTTCCCATTATTTGTTTCTTCTTCCTGTCTGCTGAATTTTTTGGTGCAATAATAAAAAGTTGTTCCAACGATCCCATGCATATCGGAAAATTGTGATCTGCTAACCCCTGAGGATAACGATTCTTGATAAAGTTTACGCATATTGCTTTCTGTCTGTCTTTTCATCACACAAGTTTAGCAACAGATTAGCTTTTGCAAAAGATGTAGTTTGTCGGATGGATACACTGAAATTCAGTGGCTTTTTTGCCTATAAGAGACTAGATGAGAAATTAGGACAGTAAATTTTACATTTCGAAAACTACTACTTCATCAAATTAATCACCTATCCCTAGGTTATGATGTCTAATAAACAATTATCTATATCGAATATTAGTGCATTTTTTCCAAAATCAGGTAGATAAGATACCTGCAATCCGTAAATCTTCTTCGTCTACTTTTTTATCATCTACAATGGCTCTTTTAATTGGGGTATAAACAATTTTATTATTAATTATACCAACCATTACATCATATTTACCCTGAAGAAGCCCCTCAACAGCAGACACACCTAATTTACTTGCCAAAATCCGGTCAAAGGAGGATGGTGCACCTCCGCGTTGAAGATGGCCTAAAATAGTTACTTTAATATCGTAGGATGGTAATATTTTTTTGACTTTCTCCGAGATTTCTTGTGCCCCACCACTTTTTCCACCTTCAGCTACAATAACAATATTACTTTCCTTTTTTGCCTTCTCTCTAAACTTCAGCCTGTCTATTAATTTCTCAACAGGGAATTTCTTCTCCGGAATAAGAATGGCAGCTGCAGCGCTACCGATACCTGCATTTATTGCTATAAACCCAGCATCCCTACCCATTACTTCCACAAAGAACAAACGATCATGGGAAGTGGCTGTATCCCTGATTTTATCAATTGCCTCAATGGCAGTATTACAAGCAGTATCGAAACCAATTGTCAAATCTGTTCCGAATAAATCATTGTCAATAGTACCTGGTAAGCCTACAGCAGGTATACCAAATTCCTTATAAAATAAATGTGCTCCAGTAAGAGAGCCATCCCCCCCAATTACTACCAAGGCATCAATGCCATGGCTTTTGAGGTTATCATATGCCTTTTTTCTACCTTCAGGGGTACGGAATTCCAAACTTCGTGCTGATTTCAAAAAAGTTCCACCTCGTTCTAGGACATGCGCAATAGATCTGCTATCTAGTTTTCTGATATCATCATTGATCACCCCTTCATAGCCACGGTATATCCCATATACCTCTAGATTATAATAAAATCCTGCACGTACCACGGCACGAATGGCAGCATTCATACCTGGAGCATCCCCTCCTGAGGTTAGTACTCCGATTTTTTTTATGTTAATAGGTTGGTCTTGCATGTTATTATCCTAAAAATTCATTAATTATCTTTCGAAATATTTTATCATCAGTTCAGCAGCGGCCAGGTTGGTTGCCAATGGAACGTTATGAACATCACAAATTCGCATTAACATTTGCACATCAGGTTCATGAGGGTGTTTACCTAACGGATCCCTAAAGAAAATCACCATATCCAACTCTTTTTGAGCAACCATTGCTCCTATTTGAGCATCCCCACCTAAAGGTCCCGAAAGTAATTTTTCAACTTCAAATCCTGCTTTTTCTATATGAGAACCTGTAGTACCTGTCGCTACAAGGGTAATTCCTTCTAATGCTTGTTTTGATCCACCAATAAAATGGACCATATCAGCTTTTTTCCCATCATGGGCAATTAACGCTATTTTCATTATTTAATTCTATGTTGAATTTCACTATTATTGGGTAACATAAAAAAGGCAAACAAAAGTTTACCTATAGAAAAATAAAGTTCTTTATTCCTTCATTTTTTCTAAAAAGTACAAAACCATTTGTTCCCATTCTTCTACTAAACCTATGTTCGGTTTGGTTTTACCAGCTCTTCGGTACCAGTAAGATGCATTTCCCAAATCTCCTTCTTTCCTGTGAAGGTAAGCATGCAAGAATGCGGCATCTGCATCCTCCAGATGATCTATTAATGAGTGGGCCTTATTCCAGTCCCCTTTACCATCCAACCACAATGCATGCAGGTATACTGTCAAGCAATCTGGAATTTGCCCTTTCTGAATGCTGGCCTTGAATTCTGATAGGTCCATAGTGTTTCGTTTTTAAAGATGGCCAAAATAAATACATATTAGTCAAGCCTACAAGTTATAGGCTTAATTAAAACAAGATTATCCAATAGGATTCTAATTAGCCAATTCATCGCCTTCAAAAGTAGGCTTCCCTAATCAGAAAAAACCAAGAAATAAATGGCTAAGGCTAAGTTCTAATATTTAATGCAATAAAACACAAAACTATTTTCTCAGGTTCTAGGTTTCCCCAAAAATAGGGAAGGCTACAACAGCTACAAGGTAATAAACATACATAAGGTACAAGGCCTCAATTTTTATTGTTAAACCCGGATTATGTAATAGAATTTCTCCGCCCTGACAAGGTCAGGGGTGATGCCTGTCCCGTGTTTACGGGAAGTGTTGCAATCGCAAGAAAATCAGGCTGTTTGAATATTTTAGCATAGCACCGCTATGGTGAAATTGAAAACAGCAACGAAGTGGCTGATTTTATAGCGATTTCAGCACGTAATAGATTGTCTATTGCATATTTCGGGCAATGTCGTTTAGTTAAGGTTTATAAGTTATAAAATTACTGGGTCTGGCAGTATACCTTTTTATTCTAGGAACTGACCTGTTGGGCCGTATTATTTCAAGTTGAAGCAACAGTTTGAAAGCATAATCAGATATTTTTCCA
>NZ_JBSXOH010000011.1:0-24239 GCF_056859355.1 Cyclobacterium sp. L-R | reverse complement strand
CCACTTCGTTGCTGTTTTCAATTTCACCATAGCGGTGCTATGCTAAAATTTCCAAACAGCCTGATTTTCTTGCGATTGCAACACTTCCCGTAAACACGGGACAGGCTTCACCCCTGACTATTGTCAGGACGGAGAAATCCTATTACATAATCCGGGTTTAACGAAGCTTTGCAGTTGGAACTAGCCTCATTAAACCCATTTGGAATTTCTAAGTTGAAATTTGTGTATTAGTCTACTGCTACCAATACATCGTTACCTACACGTGCATCAATAGAATATCCTTGAGGAATAACACCGTTTTTACCTTTCATGGTTAAAAACAATAGGCAAACCAAGACGCCTAATACAATGGAAAGCGTTTGCTTATCTTCACCTTCTTCATATACCTTGGCTCCTGTTAATAGAATCTCAGTTCCATCAACTGCAGGCAATGATCGAATCTCGATTTCAACAAACCCTTCTTTACCAATACCTTTAGCTTTTTCTACGCGTTGTACCATACCTTTGGCGATTGTCCCTTTTCTTACGAGCACCTTGTCATCAACACGAATGTCACTTCTTACAAAAAAATCAATGGATTGACCAGCAATTACATTCGCGGAATTGATTTCCTGTGCAGATTCCAATGCGATCAAAGTTCCGGATCTCAAAAGTATCTTTTCATAATTTTTGGGTCCAAAAGACATCAAAGTAATTGAAAGTGCTAGGAGTAGTGATAATGCCCTAACGGCGTGTGAGTTGTTGATTTTTGTAATCATAGTTTAAAGGTTTAGTCTGTGAAATGGATTATTGTGTGATATATAATAGTTTTGATTTTAATTTTTTCTCTTTGTTAAGGTTTTGTCTTTTTATAGCGTTGATCCCTCCAGTAATGCTTCCAGAATAAAAAGTAAGGGTGAAAACTCCAGCTAAAATGCCGACTCCGTGATTCTTGGTTTTAAAACTGGTATAACTTGCATAGCCCAATAGGCCAGTAAGCACCAATGAAGTTATTCCTGTAGTATTCTGACCAGCATAAAAATAACCTCCTCCTGGCACTAAGCCCAAAAGACCAGCAACGTAAGGTTTTTTGTTTTTGAGCGCAGCAATCCCATGGATTAGCTCTATGTTGCTTTTTGCATAATCCGCGTAAATAAAATCTTGATCTATTTGATTAAAATTGGTAACAGCAGCTTCGTAATTATTCATATAAGCATGTGCTACGCCAG
Organism: Cyclobacterium sp. L-R; assembly: GCF_056859355.1. NCBI lineage: Bacteria > Pseudomonadati > Bacteroidota > Cytophagia > Cytophagales > Cyclobacteriaceae > Cyclobacterium > Cyclobacterium sp. L-R. The sequence continues at coordinate 23,031 of NZ_JBSXOH010000011.1, read as the reverse complement.
TAAATAGGTTTTTATGAGGGTAGTAATAGCTTGTTGAATCAATTGTTTTTAAAGTTGATAGGGCTTTCTCAAAGTTATATAACCTGAACCAGGCATCTGCCAGCTCCATAATTACTTCAGGCTCTTTTTTTAATTCCTCATTCAATTTTTCGTCAAAATGAAATATTACTTTTTCATAGTTACCTATTGCGTTTAAAGCAATAAGATAGTTCAATTCAAGTATTAGCGACTGTTGATCTTTTGCTCCAAAATGAACCATTCGCTTGTATTCAATAATTGCACTCTCATAGTCTTTAGAGTTTATTAAAGAAAGGAAAAAGGTGGTGTCATTATTCGCATCGTAGAAGCTGACATTTTGAGAAAACTTTGATGGATATCGTTTAGGCAAAGGGTCCTCACTATAACCCCAATTAGGGAAATCTTCGAATTTGGGTTCATCCTTTTCCCAGTTTAGCTCATAGATTCTTTGCTCATGCCCACACCTGATAAGTCTATCTGAAGTCAATAAAGCTCCTTTTAATGCCCCAAACTGACTGAAAGCTTGCATGGAATAATGGGAGCAACTTGGATACATAGGGCATTTCTGACCGCGAGTGTCGCTGATATAGTTGGAATAAATATTAAAAAGATTTGAAATTCCACTTTCTTGTACCTGACCTGAGGCCTGAGGCAAATGAAAAAAACAGATGAATAGAAAAGTTAAAGTGGCTTTCATTAATAATTAACCTGCTAATGCCTTTAAAAATGATAAAAGTTTCGCGAAACTAGATTTAAAATTATAGTTATCCAAATAATAAATAACCTTTTACTAGGGGTTTTTTGATAATACTGATTAGCCAATAAAACATTCAGGTTTAGACATTTTTTTTCATAGACTTATTATGTGTTGAAATAAATGAGTAAGTATATTTTTATTTAAAAGGTCAAAGTTTGATAAGGCTTGTCATTTGACTTTATTTATTCCTATTTAATATTCTTAAGATATATTTAGAAAAGAAGCTTCGCTGTCTGATGGAGTTCGGGCCTTTATATTTTTTCGATGAGAAATGTGGTAGATTAAACCCGAAATGCAATAGACATTCTATTACGTGCTGAAATCGTTTTAATTCAACCACTTCGTTTCTGTTTTCAATTTCACCATAGCGGTGCTATGCTAAAATCTCCAAACAGTCTGATTTTCTTGCGATTGCAACACTCATTACGAATCCTACTACATAATCCGGGTTAAAAATACGCGTGTACAGTAAATCATTAACCTAGAAGGTAGCCAATACTGAAGCTGACACAATCATCATCCTCGTGCAAAATAATGTAAAGCTATAAAGAGTTAGCAGAGTTAGCTGCGCTTATGCAATATGGTTTCCTGACTTTCTTTTGGCCACCCTGATCATCCTTCAGGAGGATTGATTTCATTGCACCATAGAAAGTCTGTCGCCTAATAAGGCTTTAGAAAATGCTTATTTTTTGAAATCAGCTAAGCTTAAACCATTGTTGAACTTGATATTGCTCCAGTTTACTTTTATCCATGGAGCATCTGTAACTTCTGCGTCCCAGTTTGATGCTTTGTAAACCCTTTTGGTAGGAATAAGGAGGCCACCTATTTTTTCATATTCAAGTTGCATCAAAAGAGGTGTATCTACCACTCCAGCATCAACTACAGTAAAAAGAAACTGGTCAACCATTTGGGTACTCCTATTGATATAGACCTGATAAATATCGGTTGGTTTTCCATCAGGTGAATCAAAGGAGATTTGCACAATATCATAAACAGCATTGTCTATGGTTTTTTCTCCAATGTATTCATAGTTCAATCCTGGATCCAATAATTTTTGAAACATGGTAAACCAATAGAAATTGGTGGGTCTGTTAAAGGTCACTCTTTTTAGTGCGGTTGGGTCATTTATGATTTTCCCTTTGTGTTTTAGCCAATATTCCGAACCATCGTATCCTTGCTCAATAAGGCCTTCCAAGTCTGGAAGTGTTCTTTCATGTTGCTGATATGCACCATAGGAAAGCTCTCCATCAAAAAGGTATTTTTCTGTGGAAACATCTGTTTTGCCATCAGGGGTTTGATAGGTATAAGTATATACCACGTCCTTGTTTTTGCTTAGTACAGAATAGTTACCCACTTTTTGAACCATGTGGTAAACGATTTCATGCCCTTTGTTTTGAAAGGAAGTTAAGCCTTCTTTCTGTGTATTGGACTGTTCCTTGCCATTACAAGAAATAAGTAGGGCATTTATAATAATCAGTGAAATTAAACTCAGTCTCATAAGTTGTTTTTTTATTGTTAGGGTTATACCATGGCTCCATTGGCACCAATTACTTGTCCAGATACCCATTTTGAATCCTCACTTGCCAAAAACAATACTACTTTGGCAATGTCCATTGGTGTTGCCAATCTGTTAAAAGCATTCATGGCTTTTAGCTTCTCAATAAATTCAGGGCTTTTCCCTTTTAAAAACAACTCTGTTTCTGTAGGTCCTGGAGCAATGGCATTGACAGATATCCCTCTACCAATTTCTTTGGAAAAAACACGAGTCATCTGTTCTACAGCAGCCTTTGAAGCAGAATACAAAGCATAAGTAGGGAACATCATTTTTACGGTGCTAGAAGAGAAGTTGATGATACTTCCATTGTCAGCCAGTTTGCTGTCCGCCTCTTGCAAGGTATTGAAAACACCCCTTACATTTACGTCAAACTGCCAGCTAAAGTCTTCCTGTGTAAAGTCTTTTAATTTTTTTGTAGTCATTATCCCAGCATTGTTGACCAATACATCCACCTGTCCGAAAGTTTTTATCGTTTCGTCGAATAGCTGCGTAACTTCTTCCTTTTTACTTACATCTGCCTTAATGGCCAAAGCCTGACCACCGTTTTTAACTATCGTGTCAACTATTTTTTGTGCATCGGGTAAACTACTGGAAGAATTTACAATAACTTTCGCACCATTGTCCGCCAAATGAAGTGCGATTTCTCTGCCTATTCCTCTTGAAGAACCTGTTACTATGACTACTTTATTCTCTAATTTCATAATTTCGTTTGATGGTGGAATGGAAAATGGCTATGCAACTAGTTTCTTGATTTTGTTCTTTTTCCTTTGGTCGTATTTTCGCTTTGTTTTAATTACTCTGTATCTAAAATCGTCGTAAAAAAGACCGCCTAATAATATTATCGCACCAAAAATTAAAGTGTTTAATTCAAGACCAATCCTTGAGTAAAGAAAACCTCCTATAAGTCCACCAGCAAAAAAGAAAAGTATAATAAAAATACGGAGTTTAATCGTGGCTTTAATTTTTTCTCTGTTGGGGTGTCGTTTTGGAAATAACAATTGAGACAATTCTATACCCAAATCTGTAAATAACCCGGTCAAATGCGTGGTCCTTACAATAGTGTTAGAAATTTTGGTAACGAATGAGTTTTGTATACCCATTGCAAAAAGGAGCAAACAGGCAATTACATCTGGATGAGTTATAACCACAAAATTACTCATCAAGACAATGGATAATAAAATAATGCATTCGATTATTGTTGGTAAAACGAAGACATTTAACTTCTTGTTCTCTCGATAATTTTCAATTAAAAAGCTTGATAAAAAGGAGCCAAAAAGAAAAGAGAATATATAAAGGAAATAAATGGTGCCCTTCAAAAACTCAAAATTGGAAAGGTCATTAATAAATAAAGCAAAGTGACCTGTGACATTTGTAGTCAACTGCTTAATTGATAAAAATCCTGCTACATTAACAATTCCAGCCACAAAAGACAAAAAAGTAGCAATTTGCAAATTGTGCTTGTAAGTTCTGCTTTTGCCTTGATGTCTAAACATTTAAATTATATTTAGGGTGACGATTAAGGCAATTTAATTAATATTGTGCCATCGCTTGAAAATGAAAAGAGATTATATAAAAAGGAAGGCCAAAGGTTTAATCCTAAGGCTTTCCTTTCTATTTCTAAGAGATATTAACTTAGTCTTTTCAATAAAAGTTCAGCGGCTAACTCTGAAGAAGCTGGGTTTTGTCCGGTAATTAATAAGCCATCCTCTACTGCATAGGAAGCCCAGTCATCACCTTTGGAATAGATGCCACCATTTCTCTTCAACATATCCTCTACCAGGAAGGGTACAATATCTGTCAATTGAACGCCTTCTTCTTCGCCGTTAGTAAAACCGGTTACTTTTTTACCACTTACTAAAGGTGTTCCGTCTGCATTTTTAGTGTGTTTAAAAATGGCTGGAGCGTGGCAAACAGCAGCTACAGGTTTGTTGTTTTTTATGAAATCCTCTATCAATGCAATAGAGTTTTTGTCCTCGGCTAAATCCCATAATGGTCCATGACCACCTGGATAAAACACCGCATCATAATCTGCTTGATTTACTGTTTCTAATTTCACAGTGGAAGACAGGATTTCTTTTGTTTCCTTGTCCTCATTAAACCTTTTTGTCGATGCTGTTTGGAAGTCAGGTTCCTTGCTTTTAGGGTCAATAGGGGGTTGTCCACCTTTTGGGGAAGCCAGGGTTATTGAAATCTCATTGTCCTTAAGTAAATAATATGGAGCCGCGAATTCTTCTATCCAAAACCCGGTTTTTTCTCCAGTTTCGCCCAATTTATCATGGGAAGTCAATACAAATAATACTTTCATCGTTTTTTATTTTTTTAATTTCGACCCTAAGATTCTTCAGCATTTCAAAAAAAATACTGAGTCTTAGAGCATAAGGTTTATTTAGTGATCCTTTCTCGGTACCAACGCTTTTAAAGTGACAAGTAATTGTCTTTTTAAAAGTGTCGGCAACAAGAGTATGTTTTTTAGTGGCTGATCTTTAGTCTAAACTTTCACTACCATTTTACCTTTGTTTTTCCCTTCGAAAAGGTCTAAAAAGGCCTGAGGTATATTGTCAAATCCCTCTATGATGGTTTCAGAAGCATGCAGCTTACCTTGTTGCAACCATTCTGCCAATTGTTGGATGGCTTCAGCATGTTTGTCTGCATAATCAGAAACTATGAATCCCTGCATTAAAGCACTTTTCTTTACCAGGAAAGGTTGCACGCTTAGACTTTTTGGCTTTTCAGTTTTATTGTAAACTGAAATAGCACCACAAATTATGGTTCTTGAGAATTGATTAATGTTGAAAAGTACAGCATCTGAAATCTCACCACCAACGTTGTCAAAATAAATGTCAACACCATCTGGACAAGCACTTTTTATTGCCTCGGCCATGTTTTCGGTGGTGTTATAATTGATGCCTTCGTCAAATCCGAATTCGGAAGTTAGCATTTCTACTTTTTCATCGGTTCCCGCTATGCCTACTACACGAAGTCCTAGGATTTTACCGATTTGGCCTACCACAGAACCTACCGCTCCAGCGGCGCCGGATACGAGAAGGGTTTCACCTTGTTTAGGTTTACCTATCTCTCTCAATCCAAGAAAAGCAGTAAGACCAGTCATGCCAATAATCCCCAGGTAAGCAGAGAGTGGGGCCTTATCAGGGTCAACTTTATTTATACCTTTTTCTTTGGCTACCTGCATTTCCTTCCATTGTAGGGAACCGATTACCTTGTCACCTTTGGTGAATTTTGTGCTTTTTGATTCCAATACTTCAGCGATAACTCCTGAAGAAATTGGCTCATTAAGTTTAAAAGGAGGGACATAAGATGGGGCATCACTCATTCTTCCTCTCAAATAAGGATCCACAGAAACATATTTTGTAGCCAACAATACTTCTCCATCCTGCAATTCAGGGTTTTCAGAAGTGGTAAAGTCAAAATCTGTTAAGGCAGGTGCTCCTTGTGGTCTGCTTTTTAAATTAATCGTTTTTGTAGTACTCATGTTTTTTTAATTAAATTTTAATACTGTTCCAAGCCATTTCATAGGCTTCATTAATGTTTTCCGATTTTATCTCAAACCGCTCGCGTTGTTGTAATAAAAAGGATATTGGATAGATGCTAAATGCGTAAAGTAAATAAGGAGAAACGGGTTTTATAACTCCTTCTGCCTGCCCTCTCTCCCAGAGCGTCAATAGAGGGCTTAAGTGCTTCAAGCCTTCCTTTCTGCTTGGCTCATCTATCATAGGCGTATTTTCGCATTGTGATAAAAACATGGATTCTTCTATTTCATTCAACTTGAAAGCTGCTATATTCTTCCATATTTTTTCAAAGTCAATCGCTATTGAAGCAGTCTCCACATAATCTTTAAAAGCAAACTGTGTGAAAGAAGCTTTAACTTCTATATATACCTGATTGACCAGGTCCTGTTTGTTTTCAAAGTAGAGATAAATCGTCCCTGGAGACACTCCTGCCATCTTTGCAATCTTAGACATTGGTGCTGCATGGAAGCCATTGTTGTTGACAAGATGAATTGTCGCCTTTACCAGGGCCTCTCTTTTATTCCTGCTTTTTGGGATGCTGCTCATTTTATTCTTATTGGAATACTTACTTAACGGAGAATAATGAATGAACGTTCATTTTTTTTATTTATATTTTATTTCCTATTGATTACAAGTGAGTTGTCTTGTGTCAATGACCTTGCAAAATCAATGCTAAACTTACATCGAGGTGAAATATTAAAAGTTATGGTCTATAGCTTTTATAGTAGGAGGTTGATGTTAACACGGTTAAGAGGAGCCGAAGGAATTGGTATATTGGATAACTTAGGGGTGCGACTGAGCAGCCGGCGGTATTTTAGGTGTTTATAATTAACTTCAAGCCGAGCCGTAGAGGCGCAAATAAATAGTTTTATTCCTTAAAGAGGGTCAACGTTCTGAAAAATAAGCTTAGAAAGCGTTTAGAAGGTTATAAAGTAAAGAAAGTATTCTGATGAACTTTGGGTACATTATATTCCATCAATCTTATTATAAACTCGGGGAAATCATAGGAAAATTGGCTCACTGTTCCGATTTATCAGCTCCGTAAGGGAGAATTATCCTAGTTAGGGGTGTTTCCAGTGGATCAGTGGATGCTGACAAATCTCCCACCTGAGCTTTGTAGTGAGGGAATGTAAAATAGATCAGCGATGTTTTTCTTTCTCGGTAATGGGGAGTAATCTCGAGTCTTCCAATGCAGCAGTCCTGTGTCCGGCATATTTCAGGAATTCTTTTTTTTGAGAAAAGGTGATGAATGCGGTCGCAGATTGGTGTTCAACCAATAGAACAGCATCCCATTTTTCAGCCTCAGGTCCAATTATAAAAGCATTACATTTTCCATAGAAGACAATGCGACTTCCTGCCTCGGTCAGTTGGGGAAGGGTCTTGTCCATATAAAGCTGAAAAGCTTGCTCTCCTGAAATTGGATCAGCAGGCTTCAATGATTCCAGGTTGCTATAATCGGCAAGGGACCTAAACTTCAGCAGGTTCATCATTACCACTTTGCCTTTGTCATTAAAGTTTTTGTAAAAGCGGATTCCGGCTTCTGCCGTTGTATCTGAATATTTATCCATTATTTCTTTTGATTGGTATCCGATTAACTAGCCGAGGTCGTGTTTTTCTAAATTGCAGTTTGGTTTATGTGCCTGCTTTTTTCTTATTATTCCATGGATAGGTACTTAGTTATCAACTCATACTGCTTGCCCAGTACGGATTGATTAAAACCATGCGCAGCTTTTGGTAATAAGAAGTAAGCTTTGTTTGGCGCAGTAATTTTATCAAAATAGGGTTTGCTTAAATTCTTGGAAGTCAATATATCGCCTTCTCCCTGAATCAGAAAGATGGGTATTTTGAAGTGTAAAGCATCTTCGCTAAAATCTATTCCCGCGACCATTGACTTTAAGCCTAATTTTTTGTGTCCCACTAGGTTGACGAAAGAATAATCATCCCCATTGTAGCGGTCTTCACTGTCTTTTTCATTGTCATAGTCTGCTGCTATTTGGAACCAGGAAGCAGGGGCTGGAGTTTCCCTTTTTGCTTCGTATTTTTTTATTATCCGCAGTAGTTTACCATAATTTTTGGCATCTTCATAAGGTGGCTTACCAAAAGATTTAAGCATTTCCATGGCCTCATTGTCCTTGTTGTCTTGAGCTAATTCCAAAATGGTTTCGTAAGCATCTTGAATATTTTTCAAAAAATTAACGAATTGGGAATGACCTATATAGGCATGAAAAAGGTCTGGTTTATTAATGGCCATTTTTGTTGCCAAAACCGAACCCCATGAAGAAGCAAAGAGGATTACTTTTTTCTTGTTCAGGTGATCAAGAAGGTATTGGGTGAGTTCGATTCCATCGTTAGTCATTGTTTCCACTGACAATGGATGATTGATTAAATAGGCTTCATTTAATTCTTCCGGTGCATTTCGGCCATAGGTTCTCCCTGCACCTCTTTGGTCCCAATGCACAAGTATGAAATCCTTGGTCCAATTAGCATACATGTTTTTTTTAAACTGGCTTTGGGTGCTTCCAGGCCCACCGTGGATAAAAAGAATTATGGGTTTACTAGCATCCTCACCTTGGATCGTGACCCATTGTTCTATTCCACCAATGCAGACATACTTTTCTTCCACTATCCTTTGACCATGGGCAAAGGGTATTGAGGTGAAAACAAACAATTGAAAATATATAAAGTGTATTTTTTTCATAAATCCCCTTTTGACTATAGAAAACATTTTCAATAAGTAATTGATAACCAAAGGAAATGTTCAGAATTCTATCTGTAAGTTGTCCTTTAAATTAATCGGAAACCCCGCCTTTCATATGGTAGAACGGCCTAATGATACTGCCAAATTCAAGTAATAGCTTCAACCTGGATTAAAAGCGATAATTAGGTTTTACTGTATTTTTCCCATTTCTTCCTTATTTCAGTTTTTTTGTCGAGCTCTTTGCTCATTGTTTGGCAAAAGACCACAAACTCTTTGTCTTCAACATAGGTGTTTTTAAGTACATCCGAGGTGGTCAACCAAGCCTCTTTGTACTCAATGTCATTTGGAAGATTGGACAAATAACCGTCCAACCCATCGTAAATATCTGTTATTAGTTTGTGAGCAAATCGTTCTGTCCATTTTTTGTTTCCAGAAAGGGCTTCCGGTTTGATTACGGCAAGTAGAAGTATGGCCAGTAAAGTAACCCCAAAAAAGAGTATTGAGGACCAGATGAGAATTGCTCTTTCTGAACTGTCATCGTTATTGGTAATAAGAAAGCCAAAAAAAGACTCTACCAATAGTAAAAAGAAGACCATGAAACTAAGTGGCGTTTTTACAAGCTCAAGAATTGTCTTTGAATCTTTCATAGCTTACTGAGTTAATGGTGTTGGTTCTCCTAGGCCACTAATTAATTTGATCAAACTTTTTGACTCTGAAGAATCCACTAAAAAATTGGAGGCCATGGGGGCACGAAATAATAATAGGTTGGATAAATTCGGGTATTTTAAAACTTTACTTTTTGTTATGGGTTTTTCAAACCTTGCTTTATACAAAATATCTACACCATAACTTTCCCAATCTTCCTTTATATAGGGCTCAGAAATGAGCTCACCCCAACCATATAGGCCTCTAAACCGGTCGTCCCCACCCATCCAAAAATACACCAAATCACCAGGTTGCATTTTGTTTCGATAGCGGGTGGCATACCAGGTGTCTTTCTGCCCTTTTATCAATTTCTCTCTCAAATCGTATTTTTGAGGTAAACATTGAAAAATAAACGTGTTCATAGTTTATGGTAAATTATAGACTTGCAAAAGGCGGTATTGTTACCCTATAATGGATTCAAATCAATCAATGTTAATTTGAATGGTTCTGGAGGGGTCACTTTTTGCCTCTACATAAAATGTCCATATAATATATAGAGATATGGGAAAGAAAACAAGCCGATTATGGATGGCATGATAAAATTGAAGATTATTGAGTGGGATTTAGTCCTTTGGTAATCAGATGCTTTCTTTTACCTGATGTAATTTTTGATTTCAGGAAAATCAGCCATAAACCTGTCAGCCATGGCTTTTGCGCCAATTTCTGCTGGGTGCACCCCATCCTTTGCCAACATGCCTGCTTTCCAGTTTCCTTCTCCATCGGATACGGCATCATCAAAGTCAATGTATCGATAACCGGATGCCCTCACAAAGTCATTCTTGCCTCTGTTATTTCTGATTTCTACTGTAGGTACCGTTGACAGGATTAAGGTTACGTTGTGTTTCGCACAGAAATCCATTACCTTTTTTACATAGCTTTTCCATTCTTCATTGGGGACTCTTTCGGCATCACTTTTATCATTCATGCCCAAGCACCAAACGGCGTATTTTGGCTTGTGAATAGAAAAAGCGGAATTGATGAAATCATAGGAATCTTTAGATTTTCCCCCTGGCAGTCCATCACATAAAAATTGATAACCTGCCGAATTTACATAATAAGGCCACCTTGATGGACTGGCGCTACTTACATAGCTGTCGCCAAAAACAAATACATCTGAATTGTAATCTTCACAAATGAATTCAAAAGTGTCAACCTTTATCTCCGTACCTGAAGAATGAATAAATGGTTGGTTCATTCCTATAAAATCAGAAGAAAAACTTAAGGTGTCTGTTTCGTTTATTATGGTGACAGTACTTGAACTTAAGCCTCTTTCAATTTTAATGCTTATATCATTTTTTAATTTTAGCTGATGCTTGATAGCTGTCCTGGCAGTTACATTGGTGACTCTGTTAGCTATGATGCTGTCAGGAGTGATGATCAGGTTGCTCGTAAGGTACCTGCCACTTCCTTTTCCAATGGTTAGGGTATCAAATTTTACAATTTCCCCACTAAATGCGATGGTGTAAAATTGCTTGATGGACGAATTCACCAATTTGTATTCCTCACCATCGCCAAGTGTAAAATTGCTTAACTTTTGTTCATGTAATTCAACCTCTCCCTCACTGTTAATGACTTGTTTTAATGGGGTGTCTGACTTTTCTTTAAAAATGAATCCAATGATTGAATTGATTGAAACAAAAAGGACGACTAACAATGGTAATTTACAGTTGAATTTCACGTTCATTTATTAATTTCCTATGGTATAAAAATGCTTAATGAGGAGGAGGTCCAGAAAGGTGAATATAGTTCAAAAAATTGATCGTTCCAACGGTGCAAAGGCTATATTAGAATTGAAAAAGATACTGAAGTTTTAAAGGAAGGGATAGGTAGAAGGAAGGAGGGTTTGGGTGATTGGTTCAGAACATGTGTTTTCGGCAAAATAAAAATGAGAAAAGACTTCTTTGAAGTCCGATGAAACTTCTATTCTAAACTGATGGTTTTTCGCGTCAACTTTTATCATTTTTAACACCTAAATTTTCGCCGGCTTTTCTTCAATAATTTTTTTCATCAGGTCGAGGATCATGTCCCAACCTACAAGAGATTCTTCATGTCTCTTTTGTGCATTCTCCGTTCCCTCAAAATCCTGTGTCAAATTAAAAGTAGCTCCCGATTCAGTTTCTGCTACCTCATAGGTTAAAAGGGCGTAATTTTCCGGTTTGTCTATAATTCCACTATTGGGATCCAGCATGGTGAAGGATACCTTTTCTCCGTTCTCAATTTCTGTTATTTCTCCTTTTACATGAACAATATCATCACCATCCTCCGTTTTTCCTTTCCATATGATAGTACTTCCAACCTTCCATTCGGAAAGGACCTCACAACCAAACATGTATTGTTTTGTCATTGCGGGATTGGTTAGCAAATCCCAGATCTTTGACGTACTGGCATTGAAGGCTACTTGTTTTCGGATTACCATTGAATTTTTTCTTTTATAGTTGTATTTAAACCCGAAAGTAAGTGTTTGTAGACTTAATAGATTGTTGAATCGGGAAAATTTCTAATACTTTTGGGAGCAATACCGAATTGCTCTTTAAAAGCTTTTGAAAAATGTTGTGGAGAACCATATCCAGTTTCATAGGCGATTTCTTTTGCTGTTTTGGTAGTTTCGAGCAAGAGTGTTTTGGCCAGGTTCATGCGGATGTGTTTTATATAGCCAAAAACGGTAGTGCCATTAAGCTCCTTAAACCCCTTTTTAAGCTTGTATTCATTTAAAGAAACCAATTTTGATAACTCACTTAATGTAGGCGGATTGTCAATTCTCGCAGTCAATAATTCTTTGGCATCTAATAGTTTCTTCCGGTCATTATCGTCTTTTATATAAGATTTGTTCCCTTGGTGTTCATACAATTCAGCTTGTAGCACCAGCAACTCTATACTTTTGGATAAGAGAAACAAATCTTTGAGACCTTCTGAATAAGGGCAATGAATAATTTCATTAATAACAGATTGAATTTTGAAATTGTTGGTTTTCCATTCGGGTGAAAGAATGGTATTCTCCTTGTTAATCACCTTTTCAGCAACCCTTTTTAGTGATTCATTACCGTTTTGAGCAATCTCTATAAAAAAATCAGTATTGAAGTTTATCCCAAAAGTTTCAATCCGTTTGCTTTTGTTTCCAACGGCTATTTCAAGCCCATTAGAATACAAAATATTGTTATGGTGTCCTGAAAGTTGATAGGAAGCGTTAAGCTGCGTAAATTTGAAATCATAAGCCCCCTGGAGTCCAAAGTGAAGCCTTACGAATTCTGTTTCGTTTTTTGAAGTATTAAGCCCGAGAGAATTGTAATCAATGATATTGTGAGAAATTTGAAGTTTGTTCAATTTCCACAGATTGGAGGTCCTTTTAGCGATGTTTGTAGCTTGTTCCATCTTAGACGAATAATTTCTTTGGCCTTGCTTTAAATTGCTAAAATCCTAAATAAGCATCTTTTACATGCTGAAATTGAAAACATTTAGGATAACCTGATTTTGGCGGTATTGATGCTTTTTTTCTGCAACAATGCTGACAAAATCTTATCGGAGGCAAGTTAATATTTGTACTTGTCAAATGGTGCAGAATCTTTTGGGTCTATAGGCCTGTAAAGGTTGTCCTTGGAAACTCCCTTTGCTACGTCCTTCGTAGTCAAAGGTGATGCAGTTAGGGCCAGTGTTTTTGCCTAGTCGGAAAATTGTACCACTTTCAATATTTGCTCCATGTATGTCAATTCCCCCGTGGGCATGCCCAATTAGTTTGACACTGGCTATTTTAACAACCACAGGGGCATCCAGGAAGTACACGCCGGGTAAAAATGTAATGGTAGCCGATACATCTTTTAAAGCCCCAAGTTCATCGAAGATAGCCTGTAGCGCAGCTGAAACCTCAAGGTTTCCGGTATTGTCAAGGTGGTAAGTAAACTTCCCATGGTTTGTCAAGGCTTCAACCGTAGCTATATTTTCATTTGAGACAGCAAGGGTGGATAATTTTTGTTTTTCTACCCTTTTTGCATCGACATTCCAACTTATAATGGAAAGGAATAGGATGGTTAATAGGGTTGTCTTCAGTTTATTAAAATGCATCTTTTTTTGCTTCGCTAAATTTTCTTTCTTTTAAAATTATCCAACCTGAAAGAATGGCTTAGAATTTCACTTCCATGTTTAGCTGCCTGCCTTCTTCTTGTGCTTTCTTATCCATGCTTGTACCTACCGAAAGACCGATGGCCATACCAATGGGTAAACCAATTGCTATAAAACCCATATTCCCTAGACTTGCGCCGAGCGCTACGCCTAGTGGAACCCCAAAAGCCGACATTCCTATCGCCATCCATGTATTGCGATAATGGTTGATGGGGACAATTTTTAGTTCTTTTTCTATAAGGGAGATGATTTTAGACTGTTTCTTTTTGGTTTGACTTCGCAATTTTTCATTAGAAATCAAATTCAATTCATCTATCGATGCATTTATAAAAACTGTAATTTTTTCTGGCAATACTATAATCCTTAGCTCATCTATTAATTTTTCAAATTGCGTATAAACCTTTTGTAATTTTGGCTTATTGCTAATTTCTGGTCTTGGTTTTAGAGAATTGATTTTCATAATGTATTTACTTTGGTTCCCGAAATCTCTTTCACCAATTTATTTGAATAGTTAGTCATTTAATTCAGGTTAAATATAAGGCAAAAGGGCGAACGTTCCAATGTAGGCAAAGTGTCTTGCCTTTTATTGATTTTTCCGTTTGGTAGGGGGATTACTTTCTCCGTGCTGGTTGAGCAATACACTTTTTAAAATCTTTGAGTCTTTGATTAGTTTCGTTAATTTCTTCATTACAGAAGCCTAGGCTCTTGCTAAATGCTCTTCAGGTTCACTTTTTCTTTTGTCTCAATCGCAAGGACTAGTTCTAAGTTCCTGGTGATCCTGCTTGGCTATCGTCAAAATATTTTGGTTTTGGCCAATTCTCACACAGCTTAGATTTGTATTTTTGCTGATATCAAGCAGATGCAGCTCAAGGAGATTTCTGACATCCAAGCCCTTGAGAGAATTGCTTGAAAGCCATAATTTTTCTAAGCTAACATTGTTGGTAAGATCTATCTCTTTTAATTGATTGGCCGATAAGGTGACATATTTCAAATTTGTATTGGTGCTTAGGTTTATGGTTTCAAGTTCGTTTAATTTGGCGATCATGGTCTCTAAGGAACTGCAGCCCTGCACATCCAATTCCTTTAGCTTATTGGTTTCAACATTCAGTACTTTTAAACCTGGAAGGTTGACAGAAAGGCTTTCCAGTAGATTCCATGAAAGGTTTAGGGTCTTCAACTGATCGGCATTATTTAATCCATTGATTTCAGTAAGATTATTTAAGATGAGATTAATGTCTTCGAGTTGCTTGTTGTGGCCAATGTCCAATGTCTGAAGATAATTGGCTTCAAGGTGCAAGGAGGTTAATTTTTGGTTGGCTGTTAAATTAATTTCAGTTAAAGCATTGTTTCCAGCGGATAAGGAAACCAGATCTTCAAAAGCCTCAATACCTTTAAGATTTGCTATTTTCTCTTCTTCAGGCGTTTCAAGAGAGCTGTCCAAAACCAATGTGCTGATATTCCTGGCATCATCAGTTAAAAGCTTTTGGTTAATTAATCCATCACTATCGATGCCGAGTTCGATTAATTTTTTCTCAAAATTCGGATCCTGAATTTCAGTGATATGCTTTTGGTTTGTATCCGGTGAAGCTATTAGCCCATCTTCTGAACATGAGGAAATAATACCAAAGAGCCCGAATAACAATTGAGAATAAGTTGAAATTATTTGCTTTTTCATTTTGGTTAGAATCTTTTTTGATAAAGGGATAGATTAGGCAAGGGCAAAAGGCTTGAGGACAACATTGCCCTTTTTGTGGCCTTTATCGATATAGGCATGTGCTTCAACTACTTGTTCTAATTTGTAACGGCGGTCGATTGGGGTTTTGAAATGACCAGCTTCAATGATTTCAAGCAAAACTCCCAATAGTCGCTTGATCTCCTTCGTAGGTAAAGATCCAGTAGCCGAAAATTTGGCTTTCTTGTTTCCAAATAGGGAAGTAGCCACCATGTCCCCCAGCAATGGCATACCCAATACTGGGGAAGCATAACAGCCATTTTCGGTAAGGGCATCTTTACATTCCGCAAAGGTCCGAGAACCCACAGTGTCATAGATCAGGTCGTAACTATTTTTGTTTTGGGCAAAATCTGTTTTTGTGTAGTCGATGACGGCATCAGCCCCGAGGGAATTTACCATTTCAATATTGGCTGTGCTACAAACAGCAGTTACAATGGCGCCATAATATTTGGCGATCTGGATTGCGGCTGCTCCCAAGCTGCCTGATGCTCCATTGATTAACACTTTCTGTCCGGGATAAATATTGCCGATATTGCATAGGAAGTTGAGGGAAGTAATGCCGCCATCACACATTCCTGCTGCTTCCTCGAAACTGATACATTTGGGCATATGTGCCACTATACCCTCTTCGGGTATGGTTACATACTGGGCGTAGGTACCAAAAGAGGCTATGTTTTCCCCAAATACGTTGTCCCCTATTTTGAAATTTGTTACCTCCGAACCAATGGCCACTACAACTCCGGCAAAGCCAGTACCCCAGATTTGATGCTTTGGTTTGGAGATGCCTAAAAAAAGTCTACCTATATAAGGTTTTCCGGTTCGCATCATCGTGTCTGCTTTGGTTACCGCAGATGCGTGAATCCGGACAAGGATTTCATTTGATTTTGGGCTAGGCTTGGCTACAAGGTCTAGTTTAAATACCTCTGGAGATCCATAACCGGTTGTGATAATTGCTTTCATTTTTTTATTTGGTTTGATGGTTTACAAAACAAATGTGGGACAAAATGAAGGCGTTTGCGTTCCAGATTCCATCCATCTGTTCAGGATTATAAATCCGAACAAATTTGTATAGTAATGAGATGAAATAGGGTGAAATCTGCCCAATAGAAACGGGCTGAAGCCGATTCCTATTGAGCAGATTTCGTATTGTGGGGCAGGCTACTAATCCCATCTAGCCTGTCTGCTTCTTTTTGCGAAACAACTTTTTTAGCTTATGGCTATTAGTTTCAATAAAGGATTTACTGTCATATTAACAAATTGTGTGGTTTAATTTTCCAAATGGTGTTAAAGTAGGGTGGATTAGTTGGTTTAAATGTTGATTAGTAGTAAGTTCAATAATTAATTTTTCTTATTTGTTTAGGGAAGGAGTGAATGCTAGAGAAATCTGATAAAAGGTAGCGTTAAAGGCATATAAATATAAAAACAGAAATCATGGAGGTCAACAATAGTGTAGTCGATAAAATGATGGAGACGGTCAAAAAATTCGAAGCCAACAAAGACAATCGAACCATTTTTCTTCATTGCTATAGCATGATGACAGCCAATATGCTCCTGGCCATTGAGCAAAATAAATTTCACGATACCCAATGGGTAAACCAGCTTTTGAATCGTTTTGCGGACTATTATTTCAACGCGCTGACCTGTTATGATTGTGGAGAGGAAACCCCAACCGTATGGAAGGAAGTCCACAAGGCAGCGGCAAGCAAGAAGTTGCATGTTATTCAGCATTTATTGCTAGGAGTAAATTCTCATATTAATTATGACTTGGTCCTTACTTTATACGACATGCTTTCACCAGAATGGGTTGATTTGTCTGATGAAATGCGGGTGAAAAGGTACCAAGATCATTGTTTGGTGAATTTGATTATTGGTGAAACGATAGACAAAGTGCAGGATGAGGTGGTCGAGAAATATTCCCCAAGTATGGATGTGATCGATAAACTTATGGGGCGACTAGATGAGTTTTTGTTGCTTAAGTTAATCACTGCATGGAGGGATAAGGTTTGGGACCATACCCAAGAACTGTTGGTGTTGGAAAGTGAAGGGGAACGGACAAAATTCATCCTTGAGCTTGAAAAGAAAGTTTTGAAGAAGGCAGATTGGCTGGACACCCAAATAGGATTTAGGTAATCAGTTTTTCTTTTGGCATACAAATTAGATTTCACCTAAAGCCCATTCCTATTGAGCAGATTTCGTTAATCAATTTGAATGGTAGGAAAGCGGGACTATAGAATAAATTTGGAAGCTTTCGGCATTTTAGGTCCAAGGTACCCTTCGCTAAACTTGGAGCAGCCTGCCGGTATCACATTTCCGGTAGCTGAGCTTGTCGAAGCCAGCCTGTCGAAGCCAGCCGAGTCGAAGTATCCAATTTCAAATCGAATTGATCCCTGATTATCAATAGCCCCAGCTTCAGCTGGGGGATTAAAATGTAATATCATATCTTGGGGCTTTAGCCGATATTCACCTTTCTTGTAATTGGTTAGGAAAGCAATACGCAATCTGCTAATTTAATGAACGTTCAAAGGCATCAAAAAAACTGTAACTAGGTCTGAAAATGGAATATTCCGAAGTAAATAGATTGTCACGGCTAACAGCCATTTTAGTTCAATTTCAGACGAAGAGAATTGTCACAGCTACTGAATTATCTCAAAAATTTCAAGTTAGCAAAAGGACAATTTACCGAGATGTAAGAGCATTAGAGAAAGCAGGTATACCTATTCTGACAGAAGAAGGAAAAGGGTATACGCTAATGGAAGGTTATAAAATACCGCCAGTAATGTTCACCGAAAAACAAGCCAATGCATTAATACTTGCAGAACAGTTGGTGCTCAAAAGCAAGGATGCCTCCTTTGTAAAGGACTATTCCGAGGCAATTGATAAAATCAAATCAATCCTAAGGTATAATATCAAAGACAAAACAAACTTACTTGCAGATAGAACCCAATACAATCAAGTCATAAACCAAGAAAGGAATAGTAACAACTTATCAGATTTACAATATGCACTAACCAATTATAACCTTGTCAAAATAGAGTATATCAACAAGGAAAATAGGGTGTCAAATAGAATAATAGAGCCATTTGCAATATTGAATTCCGAAAATTGGTATTTAGTTGCATGGTGTCGGCTGCGAAATGAGTTTCGATTTTTCCGCCCAGACAGAATTCAAAAAATGGAAATTCTACCTGAAAATTTTGAACCTCATAATATGACACTACAAGAATATTTTGACAAATACCATTAATGATTTTAGACCCTTGACAAAGGGCTGTCACCGGCCATAATTACGTTTGTGTCATCTTAATTTTTAAACCATAAAAAGAATGATTAACGTAATGAACACTAGATTCAATCCAGCCGAATTTCCAAAGCCTACCATGATTCCGGTCAATGGCATAGAATTGGAAGTTTTTGAAGCAGGTAAACAAAATGCAGGAAAACCTATTGTACTCTGCCACGGCTTTCCAGAGCATGCGTTTTCTTGGCGTCATCAGGTGCCAGCTCTTGTCAAAGCGGGCTACCATGTCATTGTCCCTAATCAGCGAGGTTATGGTAACTCATCTTGCCCTAATTATGTAACCGATTATGACATTGAGCATTTAACGGGAGACCTTGTGGCACTTTTGGATCACTATGGATATGAAAAGGCTACCTTTATCGGTCACGATTGGGGGGCAAATGTGGTATGGAGATTGGCTCAATTGCATCCTAAAAGAATAGATAAAATAATAAACCTGGCATTGCCTTATCAAGAGCGGGGAGAAAAACCATGGATTGAGTTCATGGAAGAAATATTTGGTGGAGACTTTTACTTTGTTCACTTCAACCGACAGCCGGGAGTAGCAGATGCTGTATTAAATGAAAATACGTCTCAGTTTCTTCGAAATATATTCCGCAAGAACCTAGCTCCCATACCACCTGAACCAGGAATGTTGATGATTAACCTTGCAAGAGCAGAAAAACCACTCGGTGAACCCATAATGAGCGACAGTGAACTAGCCATTTTCGTCTCTGCTTTCGAGGCTTCTGGCTTCACAGGAAGTATAAACTGGTACCGAAATTTGGACCGAAATTGGCACTTGTTGGCGGAAGTGGATCCAATCATTCAACATCCCACACTTATGATTTATGGGGAGCATGATATGATTCCTAAGTTTGATAGATTGCCTGAGTTTGTGCCTAAAGTGGAGGTGGTCAGCCTGAATTGTGGGCATTGTATTCAGCACGAGCTTCCGGAAGAAACCAATCAAGCCATTTTAAATTGGTTAGGGCAATATTAAATAAATATGACTTTCCAGCTATTGGTCCCTTCTCCGAAATGTTTAATTTGACAATTAAATATAAGCCAAGGAGTGTGATACACAGGTCCTATATAGTTAATTTCAAGGCTAGAACGGGTTTAATACAGATGTTTGCTCTAACCAGAACATTACAATAAGATGAAAAAAGCATTGACAATCATTCTGATTCTTTTTACCATTAGTGTTTTTGGACAAAAGAGTCCAACTGAAAAAGCACAGCCAATAGTTGCGGAAGGCAAACTTCTCTACAAATCGGAAATGGCGTCATGGTATGGTACAGACGTTTTTTTGGAAAACTATAAAGACATAGAGAATGTTGGCGGATATTTCTCCTACTCAGAGAATGCCACTGCTATATGTGTATTTTTCTCAAAGTCAGAAAAGCCTAAAGTAATCGGGACAATTTCTTTTGATAGTAGCTATGATGTGGCAAAAGCTAAAACAGACTTAACAGAAAGAGTTTTTTCAGAAGCAGAAAATGATCTTTATCAAATTAGAAAAATAGCATTGAGAGAACTGCAAACAAACAGAGATGGTCTTTTTAAGTTCTACGAAAACACAGATCCAAATATAATTCCGCTGATTTATGATGAAGAAAAGAAGGTTTACATATTGACAGGTCCTCAACAGCATGGTGTTGTAATTTTCGGAAATGACTACTTACTAACCTTTGATAAAGAAAACAAACTCGTAACAAAAAAACAGCTTCATAAAAATATCATTTCAATTGAATACGGCAACGTTGAAGAAGGTGTAGAAGTTGAAGGAGCAATACACAGTCATTTGCCAGAGACAGGGGACTTTATTACTGCAACGGACATTTGCACGTTGATGCTTTATGAGAAGTTTGCAAAATGGAAAACACATAATGTTGTTTCTAAGAAATATTTGAATATATGGAATTTTGAGACAGACCAACTGACAGTAATCCCGATGAGTATAGTCGACAAAATCAACAAAGACCAAGAAAATCGGAGAAAGAAAAATGAAAAATAAACTGCTAACGTTTTGTGTATAAATATATTTAAAATATGAAATCAAAAAGAGTAGTGCAATCTATTATTGAAGGTGGTAGAGGACGCTTGGAGAATGCCATCGAATTCAAGAGAAAAAGTGGCAGTGATTAAAAAGAATGTGCAAGATGAATATTCCATTACTCTTTTGAACGAAAGGAACTGGGTGAGGCGAATTTTTATAATCATTAGGCGTGAGGTTGAAACACGAAGAAGGATGGCGGAATTGAGCTCGTTAAAAAACCTTCACTTGGGATACCGTTGGCAAATGTGATAAAAGTAGCCGTTTAATTTAAATGTGGCTATAGGTTTGTTCTAATATGAAAAGCAAATAAAGAAGGCTATCGGTGCGCCGTATAATGGAAAACTTCATTGCCGGCCCCGTGCCTTCCGGGTACGTTTTGATGAATGGGGCGCTGATAGTTTACTTCTTCTTATTATCTTTATAGGTATTTATAGAGTAGGCAGCTATTCGCTGCTCTATTAGGAAATGTTGAACTACATTCACGATAGAAAGAAGATGACCCAGTCTGAACTTATAATATTAAATTTTGCAGAAATAAGGAGAAAAAGCATCAAACTTTGGAAAGGACTTCCTAAAAGCCATTACAATTGGAAGCCTGACGATAAAGCAATGACTGCTATAGAAATGATTAGGCATGTTTTAGAAGCGGATTATGGCTGGAATATTATAATCAATAAAGGGGATATGACAAATTATTCAACCCCCTGGAAAAATCGACCATGCATTAGCCTTACCGACGAACTTGAATTTGCCGAACCCTATAGAAAAACATTTTTGGAAAGTGTTCGACAATTTTCAGATAGAGAATTAAACGAAACAGAAATCATCCATCCCGGTAATGGAGATAAAAAAAATCTTGCAAAATATTTATTACGGATTGGATATCACGAATCCGTTCATGCAGGACAATTTCTTTCCTATTTAAGAGCAATGAAAATTAATCGTCCAGAAATATGGGCATGAAGATATCTCTGGAGAATGGTTTTTTAGCGCTTAAAGCATGAAAAAGCAGGTGGTTTTAAGTTTTCTTTGGCATTATTCAATTGGTATCCGAACTTCAATAGTCCCCAGCTTCAGCTGGGGGATTTGAATGTAATATTATATCTCGGGCTTTAGCAAAATCTTGACCTTTTAAGGTTAAATAGATTAATTAAGCCCTAAATCTAGGTTGATGGTTTATTTTTCCAGCACCCATCTCTCCTCCAAATTTCGGCTAAAGCCGGATAAAATGGTATGACCTTTATAAATGGGCTAAACCTCATTCCTATTGAGTTGGTTTGATTAATCAATTTGGGTGGGAGGTAAGCGGAGCTATAAAATGAATTTGGAAACTTTAGGCATTTTAGATCCAAGCTACGTTACGCTAAACTTAGACCAGCCTACCGGTAAAAGATAAAAGGCTCCCTGATATTATCTCAGGGAGCCTTTTATGATTGATAAATCCTTTGCTTATGGATTGACGATCAACCTTTGTTTGTTGATCACAGTTTGTTCGTTGCTAATGCTTACCAGGTACATGCCTTGAGTAAGGTTGTTTAGTGGGATATTGAACTGGTTGTTTTCAGTTTTGATGCTGGCCAAGTCAAAATGGCTCACCAACTGACCGTTCATGTTGTGGATAAGCACCCTTCCTCTTCCAATTTCAGCATTGATTTCTAAAGTAGCTCTTTCTTTGGCTGGATTAGGGAAGATACGAATCTCGTCTTTTGCAACTGTTTCAGTGTACACATCCATTTCCTTGTAACCCCTGCTGTACATTTCTTCGTATCCTCTGTTGAAGGAGTTTTGAGATGTTCTTAGGTTAGCGGCGATGTTACCTCCTTTGGCAGCGCTTCCTATGATGGCAATGCCAGAGATGCTTGCGTTGTTCACTTTGGCGTTCAATTCCAATACCAGTTTACCATCAGTCACTTCGATGTTTTCAAAAGAAAGCAAGGTCGGAGCATTGTTGTTTTCTACAAAAAGGTCAAAATCACTTTTTAATACCTTGCCCTGAAGAGAGATGTCATAAACTCTTTTTCCAGCTTGAGCAGCACTACCGGCATGTCCATACCACAATTCATGGTGCATGGTGAATACGGTGTAAGTTCCATTCGGTACAGGGATGGTGTAGGTTAAGTTTTTCTCGCTTCTCTCTGATTGGAAAAGTTCATCTACAGCGATCTTACTGTTTTCATAGCTGTTGGTTCCGTCATTGTAAAACCTTTCAGTATTGGTTTCTGCCAAGTAAGTGATGCCATTCAATGTGGCATCTGATTTTCCGCCAGCATTTAAAAAGAAAAGATGTTCTGATCCAGGTATCTGTATAACTTCTTCGATAATAGATATTCCGGAGATAGAAGCATTGTTGGCACTAGCGATCAATTTCAAATCTAAAACGCCATCTACTACCTGTACCCCTTCAAAAGTAAGGACGGTCTCTTGGTTGTTGTTGTAAGAATAGATGTCAAAATTGTCCATGACCACATTGCCTTCCAAAAGAATGTCAAATACCCTTCTTCCTGCTCTTGCAGCAGATCCACCTTTTCCGAAGTACAACTCATTGTGGTAAGTTTTCACTGTGTAAGTTCCATTTTCAACAGGTATT
>NZ_JBSXOH010000010.1:0-23032 GCF_056859355.1 Cyclobacterium sp. L-R | reverse complement strand
CAATGCTATTAAGTTAAGCCTTTTAGCTTACTATTTGGGTTTCAAAATTGAATGTTTTTGATTTTCTGGCTCGGTTGCCTGTCGGTTTACCAGTTTAGGGGCATACCTTTCCCTTCACTTGGAACAGGTACCTAATTTTGGTGCGATATGTTATATTGTTTTCCTTTTACTTTCGTTTTTTCCTATTTATAGTACTGGTTAACCCTTGTGGCTTTTCCCAGACCCTTTCTCGAAAATTTCCTTCCTTTTTTTACTGCTACCAGATTTCGGGCTATCTTAGTTACAAGGTCTTCCAGTATTTTTCCCACACTTTCCTGGCTGAACAAGTTTACAATTCTTTTTCTGAGTTGTAAAAAGGCATTTTTCCAGTTGTATTTATAAATCAATTTCCGTTTCTTTTTCCTGTTGCTATTTTTCTTTTCAATCTGCTCATTAGCAGCTATTCCAGCCAAAGCCACCATGTTCATGGCCAAGATATGGGCATAAAATTCCTGATAGATACCCTGAGGCTTCCTACATCCGAACTGCTCCACTTTGATCTTAGGCTTCAGGTTTTTTATTCCCTCCTCCACACCCCATCTCATGCCATAAAGTTCCACAAGATCTTCAGTTTTAAATGATTCTATATCCTGTAGGCTGCTTACCAGGAGTTCTGTTTCACCTGTTTCCAGAACGGCTTTGGTTACCCTCACCCGTACCGGATCCGAGGTTTTGGCCGTTCCTCTCTCTGATTTGCTCGGCACCCATTCGGTGATAAAATCCATCCTCTTGTCGGCCATTACCTCTTTTGCAAAATTGGATATCCCGGTAGACATCCGGATGCAGAAGGGCCTTCCTTCACAAGTCATTCTGTGCGCCATGTGGAAGTGACCAAAGTTCCTATCCAGCACCAGCAGGTCATCCGGCTTGGGTGGAATTTTCAACAGGCAGTCGTTGAGCAAACCGGATTCGCCCGTACTCATTCTTCCGATTTTTGCCTGTACAGTAAGTCCTGTAAGTACGTCATAGACAAGAAGTATCCTTGCCAGTGAGGTCTTTAAACTATTGGTTTCCACTCCAAAATGTCCTCTAATCTGCTTGGAAGCTGGTAGATTTAACGTACTTCCATCGCCACCAAAGATCCTGTATCCCTTCCATTTAGCGGTGGAAAAACTGTCATAATCTTCTGAACTGATAGCACAGAGATCAGAAAAAAATTTCCATTCAATTTTATAACGCGCCTGTGAGAAAGCACTTCCAGTGACTTGTTGTTTGCCCAACTTGGAAAGGACATCCCCGGTAACAAATTCGGCTGATTCCTTAAACAGCTGGAGCACCGAAAGTACTACAGTTTGAAAATCAAGTGGGGAAGATCTGGAAAAATGAGTAGACTCCGAATAGTAAACGGACTGATTTTCAGATGATTGTATTTTTTCAAAGATTTTTTTTCGGACAATCCCAAGATATATCCGTCGTGTTTTGGTTGGTATTTTGTACCTTCATAGCTATATGTTTAAGACAACATAATTTAACTAAAGTAGGCCGGTTTTCATAAGGAAAATCGGCTTATTTTGTCTCAAGAGGCCATTTTTTCCTTAACTTAATAGCATTGCAATTTATAGTCATCCTGATTCATATAAAGAAGTGCTTCATGACAATAGCCACATCCGATACTTGAAAAATTTAAGAGTATCTTTTTACCTTTATAATCTTGCAAATCTACCAATTCTCCATGAAGATTCTTAATTTTAAAGAAAGGTGCTTTCTCGCCAACAGCTAATGGTTTAATGTCTTTTTTTGTTCCGTAAATAGCAGAAACAAAAGAAGAAGGGGGGTTATAAGCTAAGGATTCTAGGTCTGTGGCAAATTTATAATCTGTATACTTATGAACTAATGTTTGTGATAGTTTTCCTTTATAATAATTTCTGCGTTCCCATCTCTCAATCAATTTTGCTTCAGGATTAATAAAGATATGCTGCTCAGCATAAATTTTATTTCCTTCAATTATCGTATCGCTTTCTACTTTAAAAAAGTCTACAAGTTTTCTATTATTTAATACAGTATCATTTACATATACCCATTCATTTTGCTGAATTAAAGTGAGAGGAGACCATTTGAAATCACCAATACTATTGATGTAACTTTTTGCTAGCTCAGGTTTACTTTCAGGAAAACGTTCAACTGTTTTACTTCGATGAACTACTGATTTGAGCATGCCGTTGATTTGAACTTCATCCGAATAATAACCCTTGAGTATGAAATCATAACCAGTTATACTTTTCTTGTTTTTGAGGAATATTGCGGACATGTTTAACGTATCAATTTGCCCAGCCGGGTTTGGATATAATGCTTGTGTCTCATAAGAAATAGATTTAGCATTTGAAATTTTACTTTTGGACTGTTCTAACAGTTCTTCAGGACTATTTGAACAGGATGAGATAATGAGTAAGGTAAAAAGGAATGAAAAAAAGTTTTGTCTCATATTTTTTTATTTTTAATTGCAGAGAACGGTTCGCAGGTATGGTTAGTTGCCGATGTATTTTTTCGTTCTCTGTCATTGCCCACAAATTACAAATATTTTTTTAAATTGTCCATGAGCTAGCCCACCGGCAATTAACTATACCTGCTGTTACCGCCAGTTTTTTCTTTTAGTAATAATTCTCATCTTTCCAATCATCCATTTCACATATAGCTGTCATCTCGTCAATTATTCCAGCATTAATTTGTATTTGCAAACAAGTTGATGCTACAGTCCTATCATCAGTTTCTTTGATAATTTCATTAAGAACTTTAACTAACCTATCATCAACTTCATCTTCGGTTACTTCATAATAGTTTTCTAGGCCTTCTAATGCCCTGAATTGCTCGTCTTTGTTTTTGCTTTTTATAGAGTTTATAAATAAATTCTTTGCTTCTGGTATATGATAATAATTAATCAAGTCAGCAATTAATCCTAATGCACTTGCTCTTCTAAGTTCACTACCTTTACTATTATCATCCGGTAATTCAATAATTTCCTTTGAAAGTCTAATTAGTCTTGACAGTATCTTTTTTCCTTGATTATCATAGTCTATATTTGGTTCAATTTTTTCATCTTCAAAAATCTCAATACGTTGGATAAGCAATAATTGAAATGGTAATTTATTTATAAAATCCCAAAAATCTTTCTCTAAATACCTCAATATTCTGTTTTTTGTCTTGGCTATTTTTAGGACTGTATTACAAAAAATAACTATTTCGGAATAATCTATTGCCCTTTGCAGTGCATTTAATAAATCTGAATACAAATATTTATAGTCATTTTTATTGTTTTTATTTTCAATAATCAAGTCAATCTCTTTACATATCTCTGTGATATTTTTATATTGTTTTTTCTTGCTCATTTATTTTGGTGTACGGTTTATAAAATTGGCGGTAACAATTGTATAAAGCTATATTTTGCTTAAGAGTTGCGTATATATCCATTATAGCCCCCCTAAACTAACTAAATACTTCTAAAGAAAAAAAACCTTTATGCCCTTTAAAAAGGGGTTTTTAGAAAAATGATAGGTTTAATATACATTTTGCGCTAACCGTTTACAAACATTTAACAAACGGAAAATGCCGGAAACCTATATGTTCTCCTATACCCAAGATTTACCCCCAAATAGTCAATTGCCTCTTGCAATCTCTTAACTGCTGATTTTCTAGTAATTTCAATCCTATATAAGAGCGCTCAGAAAATCCTTTTTCTTGATCCGAGTTTAATTCAAAAACCCTATATAAACCATCATTTTACCAAAATGCTTTACTCTTAACCTTCTCTCTTGTCAGTTTTTGGTCAAATGCTTTGGTAAAAACCTAAAAAAAGCTGCCAAAAAGGCGGAAATTTCCGGCAAAAAGCTAATAATTATCAGCTAAAACCTAATAATTTCCACCTAAAAGGTGGAAGCTTGAATAAAAAAGCTGAAATTATCGAGTTCTGAAGTACCCCTCCCCACTTCTGAACCTGGAAAATTTGACCCTATCCAAAGACTTTTCCTGAAATTTTGTCCTATTTTCCAATTTTCACCTCGTTTTTTGTCAGTTTTTGGTCGAATTTTTCAGGTTTGAGGTGAAAAATATCAGTGCTGAACCGGAAAATTCCATATAATATATTCAAGCTTGTCAGTTTTAAGTACCCCAGCCCTGTTTTAAGGTGGGTAATTGAGGTTTTGAACCCCGGTGGGTAGGTTTGGAAGTACGCTGCCCCAGTTTGGAAGTACCCTTGTTTGGCCCCTAGACTCAATATCTTTTTAACGTTCTTCGATCCCTACGACTTCGACAAGCTCAGTCTCCGGGAGTTAGGTAGGTTATTAACATTTTCGGTTCCTACAGCTTCGACAGGCTCAGCCTCGGGGAGAGGATTCCTACGACTTCGACAGGCTCAGCCTCCGGTACCTATGGTTCAAGTTTAACGTAGTGTAACTTGGACCCATAATACTGAAAGTTTCCAACTTTATTAAATAAACCCTGAATTCAATCCGGGTAGAAATAGTCAATAGCTTTTAACGTTCTTCGACTCCTACAGCTTCGACAAGCTCTGCCTCCGGAAGGGGATTCCTACGGCTTCGACAGGCTCAGTTTTCGGTAAGGATATCTGCTGCTTCGACAGGATCAGGCTCTGGTTAACATATGAAAAAAACCGAACAGTATTGAATTGTTCGGTTTTTAGCATTTTCTGTCAATCAAGCCCTAAATGGGGCACGAATTGGCTTTTCTTACCAGCTTCTGGCACCACCCGGCCTTCTGCCTGGATATCCTCCTGGCCTTCCTCCACGGTCATCAGCCGGAAGGTCTGATTTCTTGAATTTACCAATGATATAAGTAAAAGAAACCATGGCATAACGGGTCATTACATTGGAATACACGTCGGAAACGGATACATCAGATATGGTTCTTGACACACTGTTGTTTTGTTTTAGCAAGTCAAAAACATATACTTTAAGCTCTCCTTTGTTGTTTTTAAGGAAGCGATAACCTGCCTCTATGTTCCACAACCAAATCGATTGGTCAAAACCTTCTGCAAGCCCACTGTAAAGCACATGACTCACATTATTGGAGATAAAGGTTTTTCCATCATTCGGAGAATAATAAAACTTCAAATTACTGGTCTGGGTGTAGTAGTTGTTTTCCAAAGCAGTCTGGAGACTACTGTTTACGATAGAATAACTTCCCCTTGTGGTCAAGTTAAAATCTACATCCTTACTGATATTACTCGCAAAAGTAATGCCCTGACTAATATCTATACTCTCATTGATATTGGTTTGTCCATTGATGATCCCTGGCGTTCTGCTATAACTTACCCCTGGGTTAAGGTTAACCTTTGTTTTCCACTTCGGAATGCTGGTACCATAGTTCACAAAAAGTCGGGTACTCATTTGGCCGTTTAAGTTAACTGGAGTAGTAATTTGCCCACCTCTGCTTAGCAATACTTCATTGTTGATCAGGGTATCCTGAGGGGCTACAAATGTATTTGTACCTATATAGTTGTTGGTAAATGAACCTAATAAAAACATAAAGAAGGTCTTATTGGTCTCCAT
Organism: Cyclobacterium sp. L-R; assembly: GCF_056859355.1. Taxonomy (NCBI): domain Bacteria; kingdom Pseudomonadati; phylum Bacteroidota; class Cytophagia; order Cytophagales; family Cyclobacteriaceae; genus Cyclobacterium; species Cyclobacterium sp. L-R. Next base: position 17,492 of record NZ_JBSXOH010000010.1, on the reverse strand, counting down.
GTCAAACTTCGAGATATTGGCAAAAATACTGTTATTGTAACTTTGTCCAAGTGATGGATTACCTACAGACAGGTTCAAAGGATTGGTGTTGTCAATTACATTTTGCAACTGATTCACGCTAGGTTCATTCGTTCTGGTTCTGTACCTGAATCGGAATCTAGTCCCTCCTTCATTTTTATAGTTCATCGTCACTGTTGGCAGTATATTCTTAAAATCCTTATTGAACACACCTTCAGTTGGAAATACGCTCACATTGTTAAGTTGTGCATATTGGTAGTCCACATTCATATTAATATTCAGCCCTTCGTTATTATAGCGATAGCCCAAGCCCGTTTTTTGGGTAAGGAATTTGTTGTCAAATTCATTACTCAATGCGGTATCTAAAACCATAATACCCTGCTCATTGGCTAGCTGAAAGGTTTTTTGGTCGGCAGCACTTTTGTTATTTCCTATTTGATAAGAAGCTGTGGCGACTGATTTTTCGCTAATTGGCTCGGTATAGGTAATATTGGCATTGTAATTAAACCCATCTGACAGCGCACTTGACTGCTGAACAAGGGTGTCAAAGGAATTTCTCACATAATCTTTGTTAGCCGAAATCAAATCTGTCAACTGATCTCTTTCGTTCCATGAAGTACTTAGATCTGTAGAGATGGTTCTACCTCTTTTATCGAATTTATACCTATAAGTCAGGTTATTTGAAATGGTATAGCCACTGGTTTCAATCCCAGTTTGATTTCTTGTATCACTTAGACTGTCCAGATTTTGGTCAAGGTTCAAACCTTGAAGGTTAGTAAAGCTTCTGTTGTCTTGAAAATTAATACTTGGCCTTATGATCAGTGCATTTTTGTCATTGATATCGTATTCAATTCTGGCATTTGCACGATGGTTATTGTTATTGATATTGCTGATCTGACTTTCCTGGTAAACCTGGCTATTGTCTTCAGAAATGACCGTTTGTCTATTGGTATTGTCCAAAATCGCGTTCTCAGTAGCGTTGAAAAAGTAGCTTCCCGTAAAGTTGATTTTCTCTCCCCATTTGTCACTGTAATTTAGTCCAAGAGAATTGGTTGTTACGATCCCATTGTTTTGGGACACACCAAAATTGCCTCCGCCTTGACTACCTCTTCTTCGGCCTCCACCTACACCACCACTTACTCCCAGCATGTCATCTGAGGAGAAGTTTTGTTGGTTGACATTGTTGGCCATACCTATAATGGAAATCCTACGTGCCCCATTAAAGAAATTTATATTACCACCTACAGAATACCTGTCATCTGCTCCATAGCCACCGTATACTCTACCAAAATAGCTGTTACGCATGTTTCCTTTGGTGATAATGTTGATGGTTTTGGCATAGTTGCCGTCATCCAATCCGGTCAATCTGGATTGGTCAGATTTTTGGTCCAATACTTCTACACTTTCAATGGCATCTGCAGGCAAATTCTTAAGCGCAATAGATGGGTCACTACCAAAAAATTCTCTACCATCTACCAAGATCTTCTGAACGTCTTCGCCTTGGGCTTGAACTTTTCCATTTTCAATGGTCACACCGGGAAGTTTACCAATTAGATCTTCGGCCATGGCATTCTCCCTGGTTTTAAAGGCATTGGCATTGAACACTGCGGTGTCTCCTCTCATCTCACCCACCACATTTTCACCTTCTATGGTCACCTCGCCTAGCAACTGACTGTCTTCGCCTATGCTGATTTCACCAAGTTCCAAAGGCATTCCACGACGAAACTCTTTGATAACTTTTTCAAATCCCACATAGGTAATTTCCAGTTTAAAAACGGGAAGTCGAGGATAAGCAATAGAAAAACTACCATTTGCCCCGGTAGTGGTATTGCTGATAAGCGAATCCTGCTGGTTTCTAAGCAAGATATTGGCCCCAATCATGGGTTCCTGGGTCTTTTTGTCCACTACGGTTCCACTGATCATCGGTGGTCCCTGTCGGTTTTGCTGTGCCAAAAGCGGTGTAAATGCCATACTCAGGGCAAGAAGGGTAAGAAAAGTAAAAATCCTCATATTATATCTGTTTAAACATGAGGATTAGACCATGCCTTTTTCAAAAGGTTTAATGGGGCATGCAAAAATGTATAAAAGGAAATTTCACCTATCCAACGGCAAATTTAAGGGATTAATAGCCAACCAAATAACACCCTAGCCCTCCAAGGATTTAAAACCCTTGGAGGGCTAGAAAAAGTTAATATTTCTATTCCGCCAATGAAACAATCTCATCGTAGTTGATGCCCATATGGCTATTATTATAAACAGCCTTTCCATCTTTGACTACAATCACTTGTGGAGATGCATGTGTTACACCAAATTCCTCAGCAATCGCATTGGACAAGGCCCTATAGGACAAAAGGTCAAGATAATAAGGAGTGATCTTATCATTATCAGTAGCTTTCCAGTTTCTCTGCACCCTGTTCCAGGCCATACCGCTTATCGAACAGCTGGTAGAATGCTTAAAAATAACAACCGGTTTTTCGTTGCTCTCTTCTTTGATTTTACTTATCTGAGCAACATCCTCTAATTTTATCCAACTCATAATTTCTATTGACTAATATTGATAAGGGTAACCAAAATAAAAGTGCTTAAAGTTCAAAGGACAGCGATTTTTTTTGATTTCTCCTATATTTCCCTTACCTCTGCATTTATTAATCCCAAAGCTTCACCCCAAATCTTTCCATTTAGACGTTAAAGTCAATATGCCAAGATACTCACTCATTATATTAGTCTTCCTTTTGACTGCTTACACAAGTTGCAGCAGTCTCAAATTGAATGGTCCAGAGGCGCAAGCCCCTCCACCAGCTTTACCTAAAGCAGAACTGTCCTTACACCTAGGTCTTGAAATTCCATTGTCTTTTGTACAGGGGAAAATAAATGAGAGCCTAAACGAAAAATTATTCAAGGAAGAAGGTCTGGAGCTCGGAAACGGGCTGTTTGCAGATGTAGATTTGAAAAAAAATGGTCTGCTTAGCCTATCAGCTACAGACGAAGGGAAATTGTTGGTCGGTCTTCCTGTGTTTTTGGATGGTAAAGTCAGACTGGAGAAAAAGATATTCGGACAAAAGATTTCCTCTGCCATTCCCTTCCAGGAAAATCTTTCTCCACAAGTCAGTTTCATCCCTCAAATCAACAGTGACTACAGTTTCGGAATAGAGGAACTTGATATACTATCTTGGGGCAAACCTCTTCAATATGACTTCCTAGGCTTTAACATTGACTTCGAACCTTTGGTCAAGCAGAAAATGATAGGGGTTATGGAAGATCAACTAAGATCAGGTTCATTAAAGTCAATAGACATAAAAAGCATTGCCAATGATTTTTGGTCCACTTTTGGAAAACCAAGGTACCTGGACAATGGCCTATCAGCAAGTTACCTGTATACCCAACCAGAGAAATTAGCTATTCATGATGAGTTTACCAAAGACCAGCAGCTAATCTTGAATATAGGCCTGGAAGGTGAAATTCTACGACAAAAAGAACGTCCTCTTGCCACTCAACTGTCCCCACTCCCTCCGGTTACGCAGGAAAAGGTAGAAGGAAATGACTTTAGCCTAACCCTTCCCATCTATGTCGGTTTTGAGGAAATGGCTGCCTACCTTGACGAAAAGTTGAAAGACAGTCTGATAACTGTAGACAAGCAAACAAAGTTGCTACCTCAAAAATTTAGCCTGCGTCATTTTGGGGAAAGGACAATGATAACCATGGAGTTTATAGGCAAAAGGGCTGAAAAAAAAGATATCAATGGCACCTTTTACTTGGCAGGAAAGCCAGTATATGATGCAAATTCACAATCCATCGTACTGGAGAATGTAGATTTCAAACTGGTGACTAAAAGCTTCCTGGCCAATACCACCAATTGGATGAAGCGAAGAAAAGTGCTCAAGGCCATTCAGAAAAAAGCTGTATTTCCAGTTGGAGACAATTTGGAAGGTGCAAAGGCTGAATTGTTGAAAAAAAGTCAAATGAATTTAAGTCTATTTAAACTTACATTACAATCTCCTGAAATTTTCATAGATGGGATATATCCCTCCACCACAGGTCTGGACATCTATGTGCGTACTTCAGCAGGAGTGAATGTAGAATGGAATCCCTAATCTTAGCCTTAGCTCAGTAGGTCGCCATAGGTTTTAATTCCTTTTTTCTCCGCCATTTTCAGAAGTTTTAATAAGAGCTGGGAGGTAAGCATAGCATCTCCGGCAGCCGTATGTCTATCATCCAAGGGGATTTTGTACCGCTCACAAAGCTTGTCCAAAGAATAATCCTGTGAAGGGATGGCATGCGGATCATGGTATTTCCCATTTTCCAATCTGACCGCCAACTCGTAGGTATCCAAGCAAGGTTGCTTGATTTTCTTCAGGCCAAGTTTTTTTCCCACTTTTTCCAGCATGGCCAAGTCAAAGCCCAGGTGATGCCCCACCAAAATTTTATTGGCGGCATCTTCAAGAAAACTTCTGATCAGTTGTTCCCGGCTTATATAAGGCCTTACCTGAATCAAACCATGGACTTTTACTGCTTCTTTGTTGCGTTTCTTTGGTCGCATGTAAAACTCTTTTGAGCTTGGGATTTTTATCCTGTTATTGGTCACATGCACCGATCCATAGGAAAGCACATAATCTTTCCGAACATCCAAACCAGTAGTTTCTGTATCCAAAACCAAGAAATCCAATTCGGAGATCGGTTTTGCCTTAGAAATCTTTTTTGTTAAAGTCTGCTCATAAGCCTTTATGTACCCAGGTTTGGGAAGCGATTGAAGCCCAAAAATAGATTTCCAGTCCACCATTATTTACCAAAATAATCCAGTTGAAATCTTACCCTCAATATTTTTTGTATTTCTTCAATGGGAAAGAAAGCATTTTTCAACAATTGCCGCTGAAGTTTTCCCAAAGAGTCTGGCTTTATGAATCTACCTGAAGAAGAAGCAGACAATCCCTCCAAAGCCCTAAACCTCATGAATATTTCATAGGCCTTACCAGCATCTTTGTAAAGTTCAGCCTGATTGGGTTCGAGTTCTGCCAGCTTTTCATAGCGCTTAAAAGTATTGTTGACTCCTACTACCTGATGGTTGAGCACAAGGACCCTGGCCGCATCAGCCAAAGGCATCATGGCCCTTAATTTAATGTCAAATTTCTCTGCATGTGCACCAGATTTCTCTACGATAAAATTTCTAAAGAACCCTAGTGGTGGCGGATTCAACAAAGCATTTTTAGCAAAGAAATTAAGAAAGATCTTCTCACTACTTATTTCCTCATACACATGTGCTGTCAGCGCCTCTGCCAGCGCTGCCTTGCCCGCAATGGCCCTGAAATCAAAGAATATAGAGGCCATTAAAAGGGATTGCTGGTCAGGTTTACTGATCCAATGACTGAAATAGCTTTTCCACTTTGACAAGGGCTGACACCATTCAGGATTGTTGGCCATCATCTCTGCGGGGCAGGAATGAAAGCCACAGGCAAACAATATGTCCATCACATCCCTTGCAATAAGGTGCATAAACCTTCTGGTGTTTTCTTCCAGTGCCTCCGGAACATCCTCATAGACCATTGCATTGTCTATATCTGTACGCAACAATTGCTCTCCTCGGCCTTCAGATCCAAGTCCAAGGAAACAAAATGGCGTATCACACACTTCCGGAAAATCTGCCGAATGCCTTGATTTGGCAATATGTATGGCCCGCTGTATAATGGTATCGTTTATCTCTGTGATAATGCCAGCAATAAAATCAATGGCCAGCTCATTTTCCAGGAAGTAGATCAACATCCCCTCTGCCTGATTTCTCAATTTGGCGATTTCATGTACATCACTGCTATCCTGCAATGCTTTGATCAATACTGCCGGACTGTTTCCCTGAGAAAGTAGAATGTCATGGTCAGAAATAATACCTATTAACTTGGACTGGTTCGTCCCATCTTCAGTAAAAACAAGGTGATGCAACCTGTTTTTTACCATGTTAAGGTAGATCTGTGAAAATTCAAGGTCTTTTTTCGCAGTAATGACCGGGTAACTCATGATTTTCTCTACAAGTGTATTATAGGGCAGCCCTTTTGCTATCAAGCGATTTCTTAGGTCTTTGTCTGTAATGATCCCTTGTGGATGATTATTTTCATCCACGATAATGATAGAGCCCACTTTATCTGCACTCATTTTCCCTACGGCCTGAGCGATGGTCTCACCAATACGGCATTGAATTACCGGTTGGGAATAATTGATTGCAGCCTGGCCGGGAAAAAGCAAAAGGCCATTTTGGTGGGAATTGTTGACTAATAGGGAACGTACTTTCTGGGTTTGGGAGAGGTCTGAACGGACTACTACCTGACCCGAAGCAAAACCGGAAGCAAAATACAAACTTACCTGACTGTTTTCCAATAATATTTTATCAAAAATCCCAACTGGAACAGCCATAACAAGGCTGTTTTCATTGGCTTTGGCATTCAGTATATAAGGTCGCTTACCCAATAAGGCCAACACCCCAAATACATCACCTTCATCGCACAGCTCAATTGTTTGTTCCTCCCCATCTATAAAATCGGTCAATTTGACCGCTCCATCCTTGACTACAAAAAAATAATTTTTGGCTGGTTCTCCTTTCTGAAACAGAAACTCATCTTTTTCAAAATAAACCAGATCCACTTCTTTGGCCACTTGAGACAGGAGCTCAGGGGACAAAAAACTGAAGGGAGGAAATTTTTTCAGGAAATCAATAACCCTATTAACGATGACATTGCTCATATGGGAATTGGTCTGGGAAAAGTAAATGTAAGGTATGGAAATCCATACCTTACATTAATATATAAATTGCAGAAAAGCAAAGGGTTTACTCCTTCCTTCCGGCAATGATTTTATCTACTACATCCGGATCCAATAAAGTAGAGGTATCCCCTAAATTATCCATGGCTCCTTCAGCGACCTTTCTTAAAATTCTTCTCATTATTTTACCAGAACGTGTTTTAGGAAGTCCTGGAACGATTTGAATTTTATCAGGTTTAGCTATTGGCCCTATGATATTGGTAACAGATGCTTTGATCTCATTGGTGAGGTTTTCCTCTGTTCTATTGGACATGTCACAAATGACATAAGCATAAATACCCTGGCCTTTTACTTTGTGAGGATAACCTACAACAGCAGATTCCACTACCAAAGGATGTTCGTTGATGGCATTTTCTACCTCAGCAGTTCCCATTCTATGTCCAGAAACGTTGATTACATCATCTACACGTCCCAAGATACGGTAATACCCATCATGGTCTCTTTTTACTCCATCACCTGTAAAGTACATGCCTTTGTAAGCAGAAAAGTAAGTTTGTTTGCATCGCTCATGGTCTCCGTAAGTAGTACGGATCATTCCTGGCCATGGAAATTTAATGCAAAGGTTACCTTCCACTGAGTTTCCTTTTAGTTCTTTACCTTCTGGATCCATTATGGCCAGTTGAACTCCTGGCAATGGCAGCGTGGCAAATGCAGGTTTATTAGGGGTAATTCCCGCCAAAGGTGAAACCATTATTCCACCGGTTTCGGTTTGCCACCAGGTATCCACTATAGGGCATCTGGTCTTACCAATATGCGTATGGTACCAATGCCATGCTTCTTCGTTGATAGGCTCTCCTACAGAACCCAGTACTTTGAGAGAGTCAAGTTTATAAGGTGCTATTGGATCTGTACCATGTACCTGCAATGCACGGATGGCTGTAGGTGCTGTATAAAATTGATTGACTTTATATTTGTCGATTATTTCCCAGAATCTTCCCGGATTTGGATAAGTAGGAACACCTTCAAACATTATGGTAGTGGCTCCTGTCAATAAAGGACCATATACGATATACGAATGTCCGGTAATCCATCCTACGTCAGCCGTACACCAGTAAACATCTCCCGGAGTATATTGAAAGACATTTTCAAAGGTATACTTGGAGTAGATCATATAACCACCACAGGTATGAACCACACCCTTAGGTTTTCCTGTAGAACCGGAAGTATAAAGAATGAATAGTTCATCCTCACTGTCCATTTCAACAGCCTCATGGCTTTTGCTTTTTCCTTCAATGGCTTCATGCCACCAAAAGTCTCTGCCTTCTTTCATGGTAACTTCCTGACCTGTTCTTTGGTAAACAATCATTGTTTTTACCAGGTCAGTATTTTCCAGAGCCTCATCTACTACAGATTTCACAGGAATTTTCTTATTGCCTCTGAAATTTCCATCTGAAGTAAGCACCACCTTGGCTTTACAATCTTCAATTCTATCGGCCAATGCATTGCTGGAAAATCCTGCAAACACTACAGAATGAACTGCACCCACACGTGCACAGGCAAGCATAGCGATGGCTGCCTCAGGTACCATGGGCATATAGATGATGACTTTATCTCCTTTTTCTACACCTTTCTCTACCAAGACATTAGAAAAACGACATACTTCTTCATACAATTCCATGTAGGTAAGTATTCTGTTCGGATCTCCTGGTTCATTGGGTTCCCAGATTATCGCAGGCTTGTCACCCATGGTGTAAAGGTGCCTTTCTAAGATGTTTTCGGTAATATTAAGCTTACCGTTTAAAAACCATTTTACATCAGGTCCTTCAAAATTCCAATCAAGGGTCTTGTCCCAGCGTTTTTTCCAATGAAATGAATCTGCTATTTTGGCCCAAAAATTTTCAGGGTCTGCAACACTTTTTTGGTATTCATGGAAATAACCACTTAGTGTATGAATTCTATCGCTCATATTATCGATATTTTAGGTTGTATTAATGTAAAGTTAATTAAATACGCAAAGGATTTATTGAATTACAAATCCTTTGCGCTCATTGAGTTAATGGTCATGGGCTTCACCAGCTCCTCTTGGGATTCTGATTTCCTGAATCATTTCCTGCACATCAGCGGGTGGTGGCGGTGTAAGCTTGGAAACAACATAGCAGACGACGAAGTTGATTACCATACCTAAGGTACCAATTCCTTCAGGGGAGATACCAAACCACCAGTTTTCCATAGAATTGGATTCCGGCTGAATAAATTTGAAGAAAATAATATAGGCAAGGGTAAAAACAAGGCCAGAAACCATTCCGGCAATTGCACCCTCTTTATTCATTCTAGTAGAAAATATACCCATAATAATCACAGGGAAAAAGGAAGCTGCAGCAAGGCCAAAAGCAAAAGCAACTACCTCCGCTACAAATCCCGGCGGGTTGATACCAAAGTAGCCAGCGATAATCACTGCAAAAGCAGCGGATACCCTAGCAATGATTAACTCTGTCTTCTCCGTCATCGAAGGCACAAAGGTTCGGAACAAATCTCTAGAAACTGAAGTGGAGATAACCAGCAATAGTCCTGCAGCAGTAGATAAGGCCGCAGCCATACCTCCGGCAGCTACAAGTCCTACCACCCAGTTAGGCAATTTGGCAATCTCAGGAGCCGCCAATACCATGATGTCCTTGTCTATTCTAAGCTCGTTGGTCTCAGGATTTGGGGTATATTGTACAATTCCATCATTGTTAACATCTTCAACAACGATTAGATTGGTTTTTTGCCAGTTTTCTACCCAAACAGGCAGTTCATTTACAGGTTTGTCTGCCACGGTATCTATGGCATTGTAAATTCCAAATGCGGCAATAGCTGGAGCAGTAGTGTAAAGGATAGCAATAAAAATCAAGGCATAGCCTGCAGAAAGCCTTGCATCTTTCACTCTAGGCACTGTGAAAAACCGAACAATAACGTGAGGCAATCCTGCAGTACCAACCATTAAGGCAAGGGTAATGGCAAATACATCCGTCATTGACTTTCTTCCAGAGGTGTATTCCTCAAAGCCCATGTCCAATAACACCCCATCCAATTTATCTAATAGATAGGTCCCATCCTGTACTGTCCCACCTAAACCCAATTGAGGAATAGGGTTTCCAGTCAACTGGATTGAAATAAATATTGCAGGAACCATAAAAGCAAATATCAACACGCAATATTGGGCTACCTGAGTATAGGTAATGCCTTTCATTCCTCCCATTACCGCATAGAAAAACACTATGGTCATCCCGATCAATACCCCTGTTTCAATATCCACCTCCAGGTACCTAGAGAAAACGATACCGACACCGCGCATTTGGCCGGCTACGTAAGTAAATGAAATAAATAGGGCACAGAATACGGCAACTACACGTGCCTTATTGCTATAATAACGGTCCCCTACAAAATCTGGGACGGTAAACTTCCCGAATTTACGAAGGTAAGGAGCCAATAAAAGGGCCAGAAGAACATATCCTCCAGTCCATCCCATCAGGTAAACTGAACCGTCATAGCCCGAAAAGGCAATAATTCCGGCCATTGAAATAAAGGAAGCTGCTGACATCCAGTCTGCAGCAGTAGCCATACCGTTGGCTAAGGGAGAAACGCCCCCTCCAGCAGTATAAAATTCTTTAGTAGATCCTGCTCTAGTATATATCGCAATACCGATATACAAGGCAAAGGACAGACCTACTAGGATGTAGGTCCAGGTTAAAATATCCATATAGAGGTGATTATTTAAAAGGGTTATTTTTCATTGACATCAAATTCTTCATCAAGCTTGTTCATTCGATATACGTAAACGAAAATCAATATTACGAATGAAAATATAGAGCCTTGCTGTGCAAACCAGAAGCCCAATTTGTACCCACCAATCTTGATGGCATTGAGAGGTTCTACTAGCAAAATTCCAAAGCCAAATGAGACAATAAACCAGACCGCAAGAAGAATCAATAAGGTTCTAATATTGCGTTTCCAGTATTTTTGCATTTGTTGTTTATGGTTATCCATATAATAATATGTTTGAGTTTATTGGTTAAAATAATCCTGAAATTATTTAAAAAATCCGTAACTATCAGCAAGATTTCGTTAATCTACCAAAATTAAGGCAGTTTCGGCTTGAGCGATAGATGATTGGTTTGGCTCAGAATGCCAAAATATTACGAATTTATAATTAATCCTTTTTAAATAAACATTTTTCAACGCAGTTAATAGCGGTTTTTAAGCGCTTTTGCTCTGTGCCAGAGATTTTTTTCCAGGGCAGCCCAGAAGCGCGCATTTCATTTTCATAAACCTGCATAAAATATTCGCGCATGGCAGGATCAGCATGTTCCCGCTGTGGATCTTCTGCCCAAGGAATGTCTATTGCAGTAAGTAAATAAAGTGAATATTCCCTGGTTTGGATCTGTTGCTTAATCCATTCGTGGGTTTGCTTATACCTGTGTTCACTCCACACCTTGATCACGCGAAGATCTGTATCACAAAATAATTTATCTTCAGCTTCAGCAGCCATTTCATCTTCCAATTTAACCTGACCCTTTGCAATGGCCAAAAGGTCATCAAATGTATAGGGCCTATCCAATTGGTCGATGTATTCTCTAGCGTATTCAGGAACCCAGGGTGCATTGAAATGGGCAGCCAATTCCCGGCTTAAGGTACTCTTACCCGTAGATTCCGGCCCAATGATCACTATCTTATGCATTGGGTTGGGCATAGCCTTTGGCCAACTTTACCCAGGCAATTAAGCCCAGTACAGCCAAAATAGTGAAAACCAAAAATTGAAAGGAGGTAAGCACCAAGCCTTTGTAAAAGTAAAGAGGTACAGAAACCAAATCGGTAATGATCCAGGCAATCCAGTTCTCTACTTTCTTTTTTGCCATCAGCCACATCCCCACAAAAGCAGAGGAAGTGGTAAATGAATCCCAGTAAGGAACATCACTGTCTGTGAAATTTATCAAAACGAAATACAAGACCAAGTAAGAAAATATCCACAAGGAAAGGGATTGAAAAATTCCGGTTTTACTTAACCAGGTAACAGGGACAGCCGTTTTTCCCGGTTTGGGATTGGTCCAGATGTACCAGCCGAAGATGGACATTGAAAAATAATAGGCATTGATCCCCATGTCAGCATACAGTTTGACCTGCAAGCAAATCCAAACATAGATCAGTGTACTGACGATTCCGGTAGGAAACACCAAAATATTTTCCTTCATGGAATAATAAACAGAAGCAAGGCCGAAAACAACAGCTATGCCTTCTAACCAACTCATTGCTGCGATCCCACTTTCTATGCCTTCTACTATGTATTGCCAATCCACGGACCGAATTTGCGATATATTTTTAACAAAAAAAAAATCAGCGATGAAGTTCCTGTAAAACTTCGACGCTGATTTCAATTGGAAATAATGGGCTTGTTAACCTATGTTTTTCTTTTTCATCTGATCCACTATATATTCAGATGTTCGGATAGAAAGGGCCAAAATGGTCCATGTTGGGTTTTTATCTGCCTGAGAAACAAATGGGCCGGCATCTACTACAAATAGATTGTCACATTCATGGGCTTGAGAATACTTATTCAAAACAGACGTTTTTGGATCATTGCCCATTCTGGTAGTACCTACCTCATGAATAATTCTTCCTGGGGCCTCTAAACCATATTTGGTGTCTGCTCCTGGTTTCTTGCCCATCACTTTGGCTCCCATGGAATCAAACATCTCTTCAAAGGTTTCCTGCATGTGCTTGGCTTGTTTCACCTCATGGTCGGTCCAGTTGTAATTGAATCGAAGCACAGGAATACCAAATTTATCTACTACTGTAGGGTCAATTTCACAATAATTGTCATACTGAGGAACAGATTCTCCCCTGCCAGCGATACCTACTGTGGCACCATAAATATTTCTAATGTCTTTTTTAAGACCTTCACCATAACCACCATTAGGTCTGGGCTTGCCAAATTCATCCTGCATGTATTTTCGCATGGACTCCATTCCAAAACCAAAACCATAATTTGGTTGGCGCATACCTCCACCGAATTCAAGGTGATATCCTCTAGGAAAGTCCAATTTTTTATTGTCCAACCACCAAGGGGTATACACGTGCAATGAACCTACACCGTCTTCATTGTATTTGTCTCTGCCTATAAAGTCAGTCATTAATGCAGACCTACTCGCTCCTGTAGAATCATGCAGGTATCTACCTAAAGTCCCACTGCTATTAGACAATCCGTTAGGATGTTTAGTAGAAGCGGAGTTCATCATGATTCTGGCCGTCTCACCAGCAGAAGCACCCAAAACAACAACTCTTGCTTTCAGTTTGTATTCTTGCATGTCAACCTTGCTTACGTAGGAAACGCCCGTAGCTTCTCCTTTGTCATTGGTGGTAACTTTACGCACCATGGCATAGGTATAAAGATCTACATTTCCTTTTTTGATGGCAGGTTTTACCAATACTGTTCCTGCAGAGAAATCACCATAAACCTGGCAACCCCTGTTACACTGTGCACAGAAAAAACAAGCGCCTCTTTCGTTATTTACCGGACGGGTCAAAACGGAAACCCTGGAAGGAAGTACAGGTAGGTTGATTTTTTTTCCTGCCTTGGTAAAGGCCGCCTCGTGCAATCTTGGCTTTGGCGGAGGAAGAAAGTTTCCATCAGGTTCATTTCTCATGCCTTCTTTAGAACCGAAGACACCTATCATTTTATCTACTCTATCGTAGAATGGTTTTACATCGTCATAGCCAATTGGCCAATCGTCTCCTAAACCATCAATGCTTCTTCTTTTAAAATCATCAGGTCCAAAACGTAGAGAAATTCTTCCCCAGTGATTGGTCCTTCCCCCTACCATTCTGGAACGGAACCAGTCAAACTCAGTTCCATCTTTTCGGGTGTAAGGTTCTCCATCAATTTCCCATCCTCCATAGGCTGCATCAAAATCGCCAAAAGCACGAACCGTATTGGCCCCTCTTCTCGGTGATTCCCAAGGAAACCTCAATTGGGTTCTGTATTCTTCCATTGCAGGATCGAAGTCACTTCCTGCTTCTACCACTGCAACACTCAGACCTGCTTCTGAAAGAATTTTACTTGCCATTCCTCCACCGGCACCTGATCCTACAATTATCACATCATAGGTATCCAAGGATGATTTTATTTCAAAGCTCATTGCTGATTATTTTGAGTTTATTTATAATTCGCCCCCCAAAATAGGAGATTAATGCTAATTTTTCATCATTTCTAAAATCAGGCTTTAGCTGATCTATCAGAAACTACACACTAAGTCAGGATATTATTTGTCATTTCCACGATTTACAAACAATACAACGGACAAACCTAGGATTACACCCCTTCTTCCGATGAATATTTTTATGATTTAATTCGAAGAAAAGACAGCAAAAATTAACATTCAATGAACTGTTACCTGCAATTGAGGTTTTTGGATGTTAAAATTTTATTTTGCCCAAACATTTACTATCCTTATACTTTAAATAGGATAAAAAGTACTACCCTTGCCGGGTAAAGCACTTTTTTTTGCACAAAACATAACCCAAAAAATGAAAAAAAAGGAAAGAAGAAGCCAAGGTTGGTTTGGAAAAACTGGCAAGGATGGGCTTATTTATAGGTCATGGTTCAGGAAACAGGGCATCCCTACTCATGAACTAACTGGTAGCAAACCAATCATTGGAATTTGCAACACCTGGTCTGAGTTAACCCCATGTAATTCTCACTTTAGGGAATTGGCAGAATTCGTGAAAAAAGGCATATTGGAAGCAGGAGGTTATCCTGTAGAATTTCCGGTAATGTCACTTGGAGAAACCGTGATGAAACCCACGGCCATGCTCTATAGAAACCTGGCAAGTATGGATACAGAGGAGTCCATTCGTGCCAATCCATTGGATGGGGTAGTATTGCTTTGTGGTTGCGACAAAACCACTCCCTCACTAGTGATGGGAGCGGCAAGTGTGAACTTGCCAACCATCGTCGTTTCTGGTGGCCCTATGCTAACTGGAAGATACAGAGGCGCTGAAATCAGCACCAGTGACATTTGGAGGTTTAGTGAAGACTCCAGATCAGGAAAAATTTCCCAGGAGGATTTGTATGTTGCAGAATCCGGACTTTGCCGAAGTGATGGGCATTGTGGGGTAATGGGAACTGCCTCCACTATGGCCTGCATGGTAGAATCTCTAGGCTTGTCCCTTCCTGGAAATGCTGCTATTCCTGCTCCTGATACTGGCAGAAAGATATTGGCCCACATGTCAGGCATGGAAATCGTGAAAATGGTTGAGAATGACCTGAAACTTTCTGATATCCTTACCAGAGAAGCTTTTGAAAATGCCATAATGGTCAATGCTGCCATAGGCGGGTCTACCAACTTTGTTATTCACCTATTGGCCATTGCAGGCAGGATGGGCGTGGAACTAGACCTGGAAGATTTCGACAAATATTCAGCAGGCATCCCACTTTTGGCTAATCTTCAGCCTTCTGGAAAGTATTTTATGGAAGACTTTTACTATGCCGGTGGATTGCCTCCCGTTATCCGTCAATTGAAAGACAAGCTACACAATGGAGCTCTTACCGTAACCGGTCAAAGCATAGGAAAAAACAATGAGAAATTTGAAAATTACAACAAGGAGGTAATTGCTGCCATCGATGAACCTTTCAATCCTTTGTCAGGAATAGTGGTACTCAAAGGCAACCTCTGCGAAACAGGCTCCATTATCAAGCCTTCTGCTGCCAGTCCTGAACTGATGAAACATACTGGCAAGGCAGTAGTTTTTGAAGACATTGATGACTATAAAAACAAAATAGATGATCCCGATCTGGACATCGACGAAAACTCCATCATGGTGCTTAAAAATGTAGGCCCAAGAGGCTATCCAGGAATGCCGGAGGTAGGCAATATGGGACTCCCTCCAAAGGTACTGGCCAAGGGCATCAAAGACATGGTTAGGATTTCTGATGGAAGAATGAGTGGCACCGGTTTTGGAACAGTAATCCTTCACGCCACTCCTGAAGCGGCAGAAGGAGGGAACTTTGCAGTTGTGCAAACAGGTGATGAAATAGAGCTCGACGTAGAGGCCAGAAAGCTAAACTTATTGGTGTCAGATGAAGAGCTGACCAAAAGAAAAGCAGCCTGGAAAAAACCAGCAAGCCCTACAGAAAGAGGTTATGTGAGTCTATATGTTAAGACTGTTGAACAAGCCAACCTAGGAGCTGATCTGGATTTTCTTAAAGGCAATTCAGGAAGTGAAGTCACCAAAGACTCTCATTAATTCAATCCCATTATTACCGGAAAGCAATGCTGTTTTCCGGTAATTTTTAAACTTTATTAAACCCAATGAATAAAACCAATACGGAAGCTGCTCCAGTAGCCTTAGTTACAGGAGCCGGTGTAGGAATAGGCTTTGAAATCGTTTTTTTGCTGGCTTCCAAAGGTTATAAGGTCATGTTGAATGACTTGGATGAAGCCGTCACTACAAAAGCCTGTGAAAAGATAAACGCCACTTTCCCCCAGTCCTGTAAAGGAATTTCCGGAGATGTTTCGGACATCCATTTTATCGAACAAATGGTGCAGCACACAGTCGAAGCATTCGGAGCCATAGACGTGGCCGTGGCCAATGCAGGCATCACTGTTTTTGGCGATTTCCTTACTTACAAGGAAGCGGATTTCCATAAAGTAATGCAACTGAATCTGGCAGGCAGCTTTTTTCTAGCCCAGCAGGTATCCCTGCAAATGATCAAACAGAAAACAGGAGGCAGTCTGCTTTTTATGTCCTCAGTCACCGGCCATCAGGCCCATAAAAATTTAGCTGCTTATGGCATGAGCAAAGCTGCTTTAGAAATGCTGGCCAAAACCCTGGTCGTAGAACTTTCCCCTTATAAAATCAATGTAAATGCAGTGGCTCCTGGCGCCACCATGACGGAACGTACCGCTTCGGAAGAAGGCTATGAAAAAACCTGGTCAGAAATAACCCCCATGGGAAGGCCTGCCTATCCCAAAGACATTGCCGAAGCCGTAGCCTTCCTGGTTTCCCCAGCCGCAAGGCACATCACAGGCCAGAGTTTGATCATAGATGGAGGATGGACTTCTACCAGTCCTTCGCCTTATCGGTAGGGGATCGGTAATAAATTCAAACCTATAAGGTTTTAAAAACCTTATAGGTTTATTAAAATGTAACAACTATGAAAGGGCTAGTAAAATTTGAACCGAGTAGCTACTATCATGTAATAAACCATGCGGTAGGTAGCGGAAACCTTTTCAGATGTGATGAAAACTACCGGTATTTTCTAAGAAAATATGCGCAGTATATGCCTTCGGTGTGCAGTACCTTCTGCCCAATCACATTCATTTTTTAATCAGAACAATCGATGAAGAAGCTGCTCTAAAACATCCAAAATTCAAGAATGATTATCATAAGCTGGTCATGCAGGAATTGAGCAATCTATTAAATGCCTATGCAAAAGCTTACAATAAAAAATACGAGCGTAAAGGTGCACTTTGGATAGATTATACGAAGCGATAAAACCCGAAATATGCAATAGACAATCTATTACGTGCTGAAATCGCTTTAAAATCAGCCACTTCGTTGCTGTTTTCAATTTCACCATAGCGGTGCTATGCTAAAATCTCCAAACAGCCTGATTAATTACATTCACCAAAATCCCGTAAAACATAGATTTACAAGATTGGAGTTACAGTTCTTACTGGTCTCATCTTTCAGAAAAA
>NZ_JBSXOH010000009.1:0-5797 GCF_056859355.1 Cyclobacterium sp. L-R | reverse complement strand
ATATTACAATGGAAATATAGCAGGCATCGAATGGGAGGGACAGGACGGAAAAGCGAGGAGCTTCGCTTACAATTATGACAATGCCAATCGACTGTTAGCTGCAAAGTTTGAAGCAGCAGGGGAAAATAACCATTATTCCCTCCAAGGAATCAGCTATGATGCCAATGGAAATATTCTGACGATGGATAGGTTTAGCGAAAAATCAAAAACCACCTACGGAAAAGTGGATAATTTGACCTACACTTATGAAAGCAATGATGACTTAGGTGAAAATTATTCCAATAAACTGTTGCGGGTTAAGGATGGACTTGTCTCCAATACCTATACCGCAAAAGATTTTAAGCCGAATGCGGGCTCCTCAGAAGATTACGCCTATGATGCCAATGGCAACCAAACTTCTAATCCCGATAAGAGGATTACTAAAATCAGCTACAACCACCTGAATTTGCCCGAAGAGATCACTTTTTCCAATGGAGGGAAAATTAACTTTGCCTATGATGCAGAGGGGAAAAAGCTAAGCCAGACGGTTCAGGAGAACCAGGACAAGCCTGCTAATACAAGGGACTATATTGGAGAGCTGGTGTTGCTAAACGGAAACTTGGATTATACGATCCATGAAGAAGGCAGGGTGGCAAATGAATCAGATGTGTATCACTATGATTTTTATATCAAAGATCATCTAGGCAATGTCCGGCAGGTGCTTAGGCAGCCCAAAACGGAGACAAATTTGGCGACCATGGAAAGCCAACATGTACTGAAAGAGCAGGAAGATTTTTCCGGACTAAGTGCTTCCAGACAAACGGACCCAGAACAGAATGTAACCCGGGGTGGAGATAAAGTAGCTTGGCTAAATGCAGCAAGAGGAAGGGTTTTAGGTCCCTCAAGTAGACAAGAGGTCTTTACAGGAGATCGCCTTAACCTAAGTGTCTATGGCAAGTACGAAGAACAGCCACTTCAAAAAACAAACCCCGCAGGATTTGTAAACAGTGGAGGGAAAAGCAAAATTCTCAATGACCTCAATGAACTGTCCAAAAGTACCCAGCAAGCAGGAGGAGCCAACCCAATAACGATATTAAATATGATTGGCATAGTGGCGGCAGACCTACAGCAAAAGCAAACCCCTGAAGCTTACTTACTTTATGCCCTCTATGACAGTGATGGCAACCGCTACGAAGTAGGCAAGCAACCCTTAAGCAGAAAAGCCGCCAATCAGCATGAGGTTTTGGAAGAAAAATTGTATATTTCACAAGACGGATACATGGAAACCGTCTTGGTAAATGAAACCGCTGAAGACGTTTGGTTTGATGATTTTAGTATTTCTCGTACCCCCTCAATTGTGATCCAGGAAACCCATTATGATCCTTGGGGTTTGGAGTTGACTGGTCTGGGGTATCAGTATGGAGGTGTCAAGGAGAATAAGTATTTGTATAATGGGAAAGAGCTGATCGAGGACAACGGACTGGAGTATTATGACTACGGGGCGAGGATGTATGATCCGGTGTTAGGAAGGTGGGGAGTGGTGGATCCTATGGCAGAGATTTATCAAGCCTTCAGTCCCTATAACTATGCGTTAAATAATCCTATTAAATTTATAGATCCGAACGGTATGTGGGTTGAAAATGCAGATAGTTTTTCAACAGATAATCCAGATGAGATCAGGGCTTTCTTTAGTCAGAATCAAGGAAATGGAGAAAATGTAAGAATCAATGAAGATAATTGCTGCCCTAGGGAGACCAATAGGAATGTAAATGGGGGTAGTGCTGAAGGGTCCCCGAATTATACTTCTGAAATTATAACTGGTGCAGAGCATTCACTTTTGCTTAGTAATGAGTTCCGTGCTGGATCGAATGGTAAGTATGTCCATACGAGTGGAAAGGCTTATAGTAATCGATTTTACGGAAATAAATATGTTTCAAAATATACTGTTCAGGCATCTAAACTGAATACAGAAAGTACAGCAAGGTTTGTTTCGAAGGTTTCGAATGGACTTATTGTTGCAGGTGCAGCAGTAACTGTTTATGATGGAATAGCGAATGGTTGGCAAAATCATCACACAGCCGACCTATTAGTAACCGGTGGTTTTTATATATTGGCAGGTTCAATTCCGGTTGCAGGTTGGATAGCAGGTGGGGTTTATTTTACTGCCGACCTTACTACGCAATACTACACAGGTAAAAGTATAACCGAAAACCTATTTGATTAACGATGTATTACTTTGTTTATTATTTCATTTACTGTTTTGCAAAGGAGAAGAACCCGGCGCCAGAATCCTATTCTGCTGGGGCTGTAATGTTGATGGTCGTCTTTCACCTAGCCTTGGTGTTCGGTATTATAAAGTATTTTTTCAGTTGGTCTTTGCCTTTGTTAAATGAGGATTATTTCCCAAATAAACTATTGATTTTGCCTATATTTTTTTTTATTTATTGGATCACGAGTTGGTATTATGAAAAGAAATCGGATATGATTTGTAAAAAGTATGATAAGGTATATGGGAGAGGTAAAAAGAGGCTTTACAGCCTAAAAAATAATATTTGGGTTTTAGCCTTATACCTTGTTCCATTATTTATTGGTATACAACTTATTAATATGTCAAATTGATACTATTAGAGTCGCTCAATTGAGTCGTGTTTTTTAGGGTGGGGAACTTTAGCTTTAGTATTCAATACATACTTTATTTCTAGCCATCGGTAAAGTTGTCTTTCTTTTAAACAATTCTTAATTGAATATTCCATTTATATGAGGATTTTCCACTACTCTTTTCTTTTACTGAACCCTTTTTGTTCTGGCATTTGGGGCCAACCTACGCAAGTTTGTAGAAGAAAAATTGTATATTTCACAAGAGGGTACATGGAAACCGTTCTAGTCAATGATACTGCTTAGGATGTTTGGTTCGATGATTTTACCATCTCAAGAACAACTTCCATAGTGATCAAAGGGACTCATGGAGCCTGTCCTGAGGAACTCAGGAATCCTTGGGGTTTGGAGTTGACTGGTCTGGGGTATCAGTATGGAGGTGTCAAGGAGAATAAGTATTTGTATAATGGGAAAGAGCTGATCGAGGACAACGGGCTGGAGTATTATGACTACGGGGCGAGGATGTATGATCCGGTATTGGGTAGGTGGGGAGTTGTCGATCCTATGGCAGAGATTTATCAAGCCTTCAGTCCATATAACTATACATTGAATAATTTTATCAAGTATGTTGATCCTAATGGTAAGTGGGTTGAAAATGCAGATAGTTTTTCAACAGATAATCCATATGAGATCAGGGCTTTCTTTAATCAGAATCAAGGAAATGGAGAAAATGTAAGAACCTATGATGAGAATTGCTGTTCAAGGGAGGATAATAAGAATGTAAATGGGGGTAGGGGTGTATGGCATGCTCCGATGGCATCAGAACCACTTAGCTGGATGGGTGTTGGGCTTGGTGTAGTTGAAGAAGGGGTCTCAAAGGCAAATCCTTTAATAAAAAGCAATAGGAATATTGTTAATGACGCAGGTAAAGTATTGGTAATTGGAAGATTACTTCTAAATATGGTAAGAAAACCTTAGATTATACGAGGAACGGAGCAACAGTCGGAGGTTTTATTTTATCAACTGCGACTGTTGCTTTTGATGCAGTGGATTATAATAATGGTGATTTGTCTGGGGGCAGATTTAGCTATAGAACAACTGTTACAGTTTTGGGACTTGGTGTTGGGTATGTTGCTTCTGGTGGTTGGGGGGCTTTGGTAACAGGTGTCGGGATCTTAGGAGAACATGGATATGATGCAGCTGTTTGGCTTGGTAATGAAATTTCTAATGAAACCAGAAAGGTTGATAATGCAATTAGAAAAGGGTGGGTTCCTTTTAGGTAGTTATGAAAATATTTAAAGTGAATTTTAGAAGCCATTTTCGGCACTTGTGGTTGTTACTATTTTTAGTGTTTTTTGTTCCAGTTGGGTTATATGTACTGATACTATTTAGGTATGGTTTTTTTGAACCTGATAAATTTTTAATTGCTTTGGTTCTAGTATTTTTACTGTTTTTTCTACCATTAATATTGCTACATATTAACTATTACCTTTTTAGCAGAGGAGTTGTTTTCTGGTATGATAAGACTCAAGGAGCAATGATATATAAAAATATGGAAAAGGATATTAGATTTTTTTCGAAGGATATAGTCGAGGTTGTTTGTTATAAATCATATCCTATGGCTGAGGACAGGACTCCAATATTTCCATGGGATATTTATAATTATGCTTCTATCAAATTAAAAGATGGACGTGTGATTAAGCTTTCAAGCCTCGTTGTATATGAGTTTGATAAGAGTGTTAATCTTACAAAGATTAAAATTAAAAAGACATTTTATCCATGGATTAGTTGAGAATTTTAAATTTTGTATCTAAACTTACTAACTCACCTAGGAGTAGTTTTCCATTACACCTTTCTATCAAAAGCAGTTAATACTATGGAAAACATTTTAAGTCAGCAATTTGAAAAGGCTTGACATTATTCAGATTTCGAATCTATAATTTTATCATAGGTTACTTAGGGTTTACATGTTTACTTATTTTGCTTTTACAATTTTATATTACCAAAACATGTAATCATGTACCTGTTTTAATTTAGCATGGATTTTTAGAAGAAAAATTGTATATTTCACAAGACGGATACATGGAAACCGTCTTGGTAAATGAAACAGCTGAGGACGTTTGGTTTGATGATTTTAGTATTTCTCGTACCCCCTCAATTGTGATCCAGGAAACCCATTATGACCCTTGGGGCTTGGAGTTAACTGGGTTAGGGTATCAGTATGCGGGCATCAAGGCAAACAAGTACTTGTACAATGGTAAAGAATTGATTGAAGAAAACGATCTTCAGTATTATGATTATGGGGCGAGGATGTATGATCCGGTGATAGGAAGATGGGGAGTTGTCGACCCGCTGGCAGACCTTGCGCCAGGCTGGACACCATATAGGGCATTCTTTAATAACCCAATAACCTATATTGATCCAACAGGACTTTTTGAAACAAGGGCTGAGGCAAAAGAATACAGGAAAGAGCACGGTATTAAAGGGAGAATCCAAAAGGACAGTGATGGGCTTTTTGCAATTAATGACAGAAAGAACAATGCAAGTTATTTTAAGGATAGTTCTTTAGATGGGTTTGAAAATGTTATAGGCCGAGGAGATGATGGTGTTATAAAAAGCGTATTAGTAACGCCGGAGGAAAGTAATTCGACCGCTGGAGTTGGAATGACCCTTGATGGCATGGGTGGATTTGGTCAAGGGATGGTTCAGTCAGGAGGGAGTTTTAGGGTTACGAATGGAGCATACAATAGCAATCAGCTAAGTCCGAGACATTACCAGTCTGGATGGGCAGGTGGAAGTCGAGCCCAAATTACCACGTATAACATGACAAGGGTTGGCTCCAATATTGGAAGAGGGGCAATATATGGAAGCGTACTTTTAGGAGTTTATAATATGAATGAGGCAAATATACAAGATGGAAGAAGCTTTGGATATAACACTCAAGTAGCCACAGCACAAACAGCTGGAGGAATAGCAGGTGGTTGGGCTGGTGCTAAAGGAGGTGCAGTAGCAGGAGCCGCAATTGGTGTTTGGTTTTGGGGAGCTGGGGCCGTTCCTGGGTCAATTATAGGAGGTATAATTGGGGCTTGTTGGAAAATTCGATAAAATTTGACCAAGTAAAGATAAACTAAATTATTCGTGGTTATTTTGTGTGTTTGTCTTCTGATCAGCAGTACAATTCGACTACGGTAAAGTGCAATTTGGTGAGGCGTTGGGTAGGTTT
>NZ_JBSXOH010000008.1:0-18178 GCF_056859355.1 Cyclobacterium sp. L-R | reverse complement strand
TGGCATTTTCATGTGGTGAAGCGGGCTTCGTCATACTGATCCAAACTTTCTTCTTTTTCAATAGGTCGGTGTAATCATAACTGCAGTACTGTACCCCACGGTCCGAATGATGGACAAGGGAATAATGATTAATGTTTTCTTGAGACTGGAAAGCCACCTTCAGGGCTTCAAGTGCTGATTCAGCCTTCAGATCCAGAGAAAGATTCCAGCCCACTATTTTCTGGGAATAAGCATCCGTAATAAGATACAGATACATGACTTGCCCATTTAGTAAAAGGTAGGTAATATCGGAAACCCATAACTGGTTGGGCCTGTAGACAACCATGTTTTCTACTAGGTTATGGTACTTCCTAAGCCAATGATGGCTTTGGGTAGTGAAAAACCTCCTTTTTCTTTTGGTTACTAATAACCCGTTCACTCGAAGCAAATCAAACAGTTTATCCCTGCCTATCTTGATTTTCATTCGTGTTAGGTCTTTCTGAATCAGAGGGCTTAACTTTCTCAACCCCCATCTGGATGTTTTGGCCTTTTTTCTTATCTTTAAAACAAGACTCAAGACCACCTCTTCCTCAAATGCCCCGCGGTAAATATAATTTAAAGCTTTATAGTAGCCCTGCCTGCTCTTGCCAAACAATTCACAAAGTTGGGCCAAACTTACTTTTGGTTCTTCTTCTCTGAGTCTTTGAACTGTTTGGCACCAGACTTTTTTTCAAGATCTAGCCCATATTCTTCTTTGGCAATATCTACCATGATCTGGTATGCCCTGCCCTTCAAACGGCTAAGCTTCAGCTCTTCTTCAAGTTGCCTTATACGGGCTTTTAACTCACTGTTGGAATCCTCTTTTATTGCCATGTTTTTTAAAATCGGAAGAGGATCTTTAGGAAGTCTTCTTTCAAGACCAGCAAAAATCCTCATCCATTCCAAGATAGCGGATTTGCTTTTAATTCCATAAATATGCCTTGCTTGTTCTTTGCTTAAAGTACCTGAAAGTACTTCCATAACGATTTTTCTCCTTGCATCTTCGGAGAACTTTTGTAATTCACTCATTTTGTCCGATTATAGGTTTACAATTTTTAATTAAATTGTGTCAACCTATTTCAGTACACGACCGTATTAGGATTCGTGATAGCCTGTCCCGTGTTTACGGGAAGTATTGCAATCGCAAGAAAATCAGGCTGTTTAGAGATTTCAGCACGTAATAGATTGTCTATTGCATATTTCGGGTTTAAGTAGTATCAATCTGCAAATGCTATTTAAGGAAGGTCATTGCAATTAGAAGGATTAAGATTGTAAGCCGAAAGAACACAATTGTAGGTCAAAGGAACAGGGATGTAAGCTGAAGGAGCGCGATTGTAGGTCGAAGGAACTGAGATGTAAGCGGTAGGAATACAATTGCAGGTCGAAGGAACCAAGATGTAAGCGAAAGGAATTGAATTGTAAGGCGAAGGGATTTAAATATAAGTTGAAAGATTTAGTTTGTAATTTTTAAAAACCCTTTTGTTTCAAATTCTATTACGTCAGGTAAAGTTGAAAAAATAAAGCATTTGTTTATAAGCCCAATAGAAAATCTTGGAATTCCTGGGTGTTGAAATTACTCATCCCCTCCTGATAAAAAACAATCTTACCTTCAGGACTTACCACCAATGTGGTAGGGATTGCCTGACTTTGCAAAGAGGAATTTAATCCATAAGCAGCATGGACGATTGGAAAGGAATACTCCTTTTCTTTCACCAATTTTATACTCTTATTAAAATCATCATCCAAAGCAATCATCAAAAACACCAAATCTTCCTCCCCATTTACCTTGTCGTACAAATCAGATATATGAGGCATTTCAGCCCTACAAGGAGGACACCAAGTGGCCCAAAGATTAATAAAAAGGGTTTTGCCTTTGTATTGAGATAGCCCTACCCTGTCACCATTCGTGTCTACAAATTGCCCAGCATAATCAAAAGTCTGCATTTCCTTGTTCTCCAGGGTAACTTTAGGTTTTATCAGTCCTGTGGATAAAACCATTGATTGTACCCCTCCCATGATTGGGGTGATAAGGCCTGTGAAGTAAAGGACACCAAATATCCCCAACATTATCCCCCAACTTTTTATTTCTTTTCTCCAATTCATCTTTATCAATTTTATGTAAAAATAAGATCTGTTATTTTAGTAATTGGTGACAATTCTCACCTTTAAAATTACCGAAACAATTAGGACTTGCTTACCTTTGTACTAAAACGAACCCAATGAAAACAAAGTTATCGATTACCGCTATTTTTGCCATTTTATTAATGTTTAGTGCATACAAAGGAAATGCCCAAGTGCATGTTGGCGTCTATCACGAGGGTATTTTAAGCCATATAGGTGTAGGAACTGATCCAGAAAAGAAAATTTTCGGTGAAGCACGTGTACTTGCTGGAGGTGTCATAAACCCATTCATGGGAGTAGAAGCTTTGGGACATTATAATTTTCGCCAAACAGATTGGTATAACCTGCATGGTGGATTGATGTTGGGATACACAGAAATCACAGATGTGCAGGCTGGAATACCATTGGGCTTAAGTTTAAAACCTATAACCAACCACCGTCAGTTTTCTTTACTTTTAGAAGGAGGGCCTATATACGCTAATCACTTTAGTTTTAGAGCATTGATAGGAGTGCGCTATACCTTAAGCAAAGAATACTAATAGGTTTAATACCCGTATTTCTTTCCCCAGAGCTTTTGAAGATTTTTCCTCAAATCATTCTCTCTGGCATTGGCACCAGGATCATACAACTTGGTGCCTTTGATCTTGTCTGGAAGAAATTCCTGAAGGGCAAAATTATTTTCGTAATCGTGTGAATACTTGTACGCTTTCCCGTAGTTCAAGTCTTTCATCAGCTTGGTAGGGGCATTGCGCAGGTGAAGTGGGACAGGCAGGTCTCCTTCCTGTTTCACTATTGCCTGGGCTGTATTGATAGCCATATAACTTGCATTGCTTTTGGCTGAGGAAGCCAGGTAAGTAACACATTGGGACAAGATAATTCGGGATTCAGGATAGCCGATTACATTTACCGCCTGAAAGCAATTGGTTGCGAGCAAAAGTGCATTTGGGTTGGCATTGCCAATGTCCTCAGAAGCCAGGATTAGAAGCCGCCTGGCGATGAACTTCACGTCCTCTCCCCCTTCTATCATTCTGGCCAGCCAATAAACTGCGGCATTGGGATCAGATCCTCTGATAGATTTTATAAATGCTGAAATAATGTCATAATGCTGTTCTCCTGATTTGTCATAAAGAGCCACCTTCTGTTGAGCTACCTTCATGACCATGTCATTTTCGATCACTATTTCTTCCTCCTTAAAACTGTCTATGACAATTTCCAGCAGATTGAGCAGCTTCCTTCCATCCCCTCCGGAAATGCGGAGCAGGGCATCAGTTTCTTTGAGAACAACCTTTTTCTTCTTTAGAACAATGTCTTTTTCCAATGCCTGATGCATCATCCCCTCAAGTTCTTCCTTGCCCAATGGATTGAGTGTAAAAATCTGGCACCTTGAAAGCAAAGCAGCATTGACCTCAAAGGAAGGATTTTCTGTGGTAGCTCCAATTAGCCTGATCACTCCTTTTTCCACAGCTCCCAATAAAGCATCTTGCTGTGATTTATTGAATCTGTGGATTTCATCAATAAATAGTACTACCCCAAGCTGGTATTTGGCTTTTTGGATCACTTCCCTTATGTCCTTCACCCCCGAACTGACCGCACTAAGGGTATAAAAAGGGGCCTTTACCTCATTGGCGATGATATTGGCTATGGTCGTTTTCCCCACTCCTGGAGGACCCCATAAAATCAATGAAGGAATAGAACCTGATTTGATGGCCCTATGAAGGAATGTATTGGGTCCAGACAAATGTTCCTGCCCGATCAATTGATCCAATGCTGTTGGCCGCATTCTTTCTGCCAAAGGGGTCTGTTCCATAATGTTTATTTTCTAAATATTAGGTATAGTATTTATACACAAATTTATTTTTTCCAAAGCTTTAATCTGCCTTCAAAGGCATCTAAGTGCTTATCAGTGAAATCCATATGGGTAACCATCCTGATCTGATCTGTCCCGAATTTAACCGCCCAGATATTTCTTTCTGTAAATTCTTCTAAGAAGGATTCCGGGCTAATTTGTTCCAATTGTGCAATAACAATATTGGTGGAAACGGGAAGAATCTCTTTGATGAAAGGAGTCTCTTGCAAAATGGCAGCAATGGCCTTCGCTCTTTCATGATCATCCTCCAGCCTGAAGATGTTATGGTCCAAAGCATATATTCCTGCAGCCGCAAGCATGCCCGCCTGTCTCATGCCTCCGCCTAAAGCCTTCCTGATTTTTCTAGCCCTCTTTATGTCTGCTTGACTTCCCAAGAGCACAGAACCAACGGGACAACCCAATCCTTTACTCAAGCATACTGAAATGGTATCAAACATTTTACCCCATTCGAAAGGTCGTTCACCGGATTTAACAAGGGCATTAAATATCCTCGCTCCATCCAAATGAAGTTTCAGCCCTGTCTCTTTGCAAAGTTGTCGAATAGGTCTTATCTCCTCAAGTGTATACACACTTCCTCCACCCTTGTTCATGGTATTTTCCAAAGACACCAAAGTTGTTTCAGGCAAGTGATCATCATCAGGATTAATGACTTGTCGAATGGATTCAGCGTCAATTTTACCGAAATCCCCATCCAAGAGCTTTACAGAAGCTTGGCTATTGGACATAATGCCACCCCCTTCATAGAGGTATATATGGGAAGATTTATGACAAATTACCTCCGTTTGAGGCCTTGTATGCAATTTTATGGCTATCTGATTGGTCATGGTACCGGAAGGACAAAATAACCCCGCTTCCATACCAAAAAGTCCCGCCAACTTGTCTTCCAAAATATTTACTGTAGGATCCTCACCAAACACATCGTCACCCAAGCCAGCATTCAGCATGGTTTCCTTCATCGTTTGCGTTGGCAAGGTCAGGGTATCAGACCTAAGGTCCACCCTCAAATTATTGTCCTTCATCAATCCTTATTGTTTTTTTGATACATTTGCCCAAAACTTGTACGGGTTTTCTTATTCAGGAGATCTTCAATATCCGATAGTTCAATATTGAGTGCGTTGTTCGATATTTGAATCTCTGCCAGAGATATGCCCAAAGATATCAATAAGCAAAGCATGCTTGCCATAAACACCCAATTAGCGGCAGTATCAAAATCCTGATACAATAAAAACATACAAATAACACATAGAAAAAAACTTATAACCCCATAAGTTTGCATGTTTTTTATCATGGTTAACCTTTTCTTTAGGTTTTTGATTTGACCAATAATGACATCCTCTTCCATGCTGTCTTCCTTGTATTCTTTGTGAAGCCCTCTTATTAAGTTTGCCATAGCTAAAAACCTGTTGGTATAGGCCAGCATCAGTAATGTGATGGCAGAAAAAAGTAAAGCAGGTGTAGACAATGTTAGCTCCATATTTGTAATCTTTTAAAAGTTTAGCAAAATCAGTTTTTAGGTCTACCAAAACCAGACCAAAATCAGAAAATTCTTTTTGAATTCGGCTATGTTTTCTTAGATCTCTCAACTGATCCATAAACCTGCCCTTCACAAGCCTCAATTTAAACTAAAATAAAAACCCCGTCAAATCAATGACGGGGTCCGGTATATATTTTAGGTAAATATTCTAGGAAACTTCTCCTAAGACCACCAGTTTCTCGAGTGTAGGACTCTCACTTCCTCCTTTAGGCTCTATCGTGATGGCAAAAGCTTGTGCACCTGAAGCGGTGTTCATGGTTTGCAAATCAATTCTTCTACCAGGATTAATCAGGCCAATACCAATTGGTCCATCCTCTCCAATTGCCCAGAGTTGATAATCGTTTTCTTCATCTAGTGCTGCCAATTGGTTTACAGAAATTAGCACTTCTTTGCTTTCTTTATCCCAGAAAACATCTACCAAGGCATCTTCTTGCATAGGAAAACCCTCACCTTTCATAGGTATTTTCTCGAAATTCCCTGTGATGAATTTCTCCATTCCAGTATCTAACGATTTCAATTTTACCTGATTGGCATTTACTTCTTCAGCGAGCACACCATTTTGCTGTAATGATATTGCCAACCTTTCTTCAGCATCTGAATACTGATTGGCGTAATATATGGCTACAGATACAGATACAATGGCTACTACCGAGGCGGCAACAGCGAATGTTTTCCATGGATTGCTATGTATCACTTCTTTTTCAATTCTCACTTCTTTCTGCAAAGGTTTTGCAGGTATATCTGTAGCGCTATGCTTTTTGTTCTCAGCTTCCAGGGTTTCAAAAATTTTATTTTTAATTCCACTGGATGGACTGATACCTGAAACTTCATCTATAGCAAGCATTGCTTCTTCAATTGCAGTTATCTCCTGTTCAATTTCAGGGTACTTCTTTGCCATTGCAAGAACCTCTTGTTGTTCTGTCTCATTAAGATCTCCCAATACGAAGAGCTCCAATTTACCGGACGATATGTAGTCTTGGATATCCACTAGATTTTATCAGCTTTCAGTTTCAATACTTTGATGGCAGACCTTATCCTGGATTTCACAGTACCCAAAGGCAAGGAATACTCTTCCGCTACCTCTGTATGGGTATACCCTTTAAAGTAGATACATTCCATCACGAATCTTTGTTCGTCATTCAGGTTATCCATCAATTCTTTGACACCGATTCCGTCAACAGCAGCTGCTGTGCCGGCATCGTTCTCCATACCATATACGTAAGCATCTATCGTATTGGTCTTACTCTTCTTTGAAAATTCTTTCGAGCGGGTTTTATCTATAGCAGAATTCCTACAAATATTGGCCATCCAGGTATAGATTCGACCTTTGCTTTCATCATAATTATCTATCTTATTGACAATTTTTATGAAAGCATCATGAAAGACTTCTTCGGCTATGTCCCGATCAAAAATGATCCGAGAAATTACACCAAACAAAGCTTTGGAGTATTTATCATACAAATACTCCTGAACTTTGCTGTCTCTGGCTCTTAGCCCATATACTAATGCTTGTTCTTCCAAAAAGATTGTTGGTCAATATTTGACTACTACAAATTTTTATTTAACCTAGCTGAAATTTATAAATGTATCACCTCACCATAGGCTGCTGCAGCAGCTTCCATTACCGCCTCAGACATGGTAGGATGTGGGTGTACCGTTTTTATAATTTCGTGTCCGGTAGTTTCAAGTTTTCTTATAGCTACAATTTCAGCTATCAGCTCTGTTACATTATAACCGATCATGTGTGCTCCGAGTAGTTCACCATATTTCGCGTCGAATATAAGTTTCACAAAACCATCTTTGGCTCCAGCTGCAGAAGCTTTACCAGAGGCAGAGAAAGGAAACTTACCGACTTTAATTTCATATCCAGCTTCCTTGGCTTTGGCTTCAGTAAAACCAACAGAAGAGATTTCAGGAAGACAATAAGTACATCCTGGAATATTGCCATAATCAAGTGGTTCAGGGTTCTGTCCTGCAATGTTCTCCACACAGATGATCCCTTCAGCGGAGGCTACGTGAGCCAAAGCAGGTCCAGGAACAACATCCCCTATTGCATAATAACCCGGCATATTGGTTTTGTAAAATTCATCTACTTTAACTTTACCTCTATCCACCAATACTCCAACATCTTCAAGTCCACAGTTTTCCACATTAGACACAACGCCTACAGCGGAAAGTACTATATCGCAATCAATGTTTTCCTCACCACCCTTTGTCTTAACGGTGACTTTACAACCTTTTCCTTTGGTATCAACATTGGTCACCTCGGCACTGGTCATCACTTTGATGCCTTTTTTCTTGTATATTTTTTCTAGTGTCTTGGACACCTCTTCATCTTCATTGGGAACAATCCTGTCTAGGAATTCGACGATAGTCACTTCCACACCAATAGAACTGTAGACATAGGCAAATTCAACGCCTATAGCTCCGGAACCTACAACCACCATTTTCTTTGGAAGTTTATCCAAAGTCATGGCTTTGCGGTAACCAACAATTTTTTCATTGTCAATTTTTAAAGCAGGAAGCTCTTTAGATCTTCCACCAGTGGCGATTATGATATGGTCGGCACTGTATTCTGTTTTGTTGCCATCCTTGTCTTCTACCTCTACTTTTTTGCCGGGTTTGATTTTTCCCCAGCCCATCAATTTTTCAATTTTGTTTTTCTTTAACAAAAATTGAACGCCTTTGCTCATTCCACCGGCCACATCCCGGCTACGCTTGATCATGTCGTCAAAATTCACGCTCGCTTTTTCTACGGAAATACCATAATCGTCTGCGTGATTAATGTATTCAAATACTTGAGCGCTTTTTATCAAAGCTTTGGTAGGTATACAACCCCAATTAAGACAAATCCCACCTAGATCTTCTGCTTCTACTACGGCAGTCTTTAATCCTAATTGAGAAGCTCTAATTGCTGCTACATAACCTCCTGGACCACTGCCCAGAACAATGACATCGAATTTTGTTGAAGACATATTTTTAACTTTTGATTACTATTTTGCTATGCAAATTTATAATAATTAAGTTCAGAAAAAAATTTGGTTTTACATATAAAAGTTAATATAATTCCAATTTTTCCTAAGTCTGAGCACCGTTACTCAAAATGTGTGAGGAATGAATAAACTATTGGGTAGCCAATTTTTTATAATAAATAGCTATTTTTGAATTCAATCAAACAATAAAAACATTGACTATGGGATTACTTACAGGTAAAAAAGCCTTGGTAACAGGCGCTTCCAAAGGAATTGGCAGGTCCATTGCTATACGTTATGCTCAGGAAGGTGCTGATGTGGCCTTTACTTATTTGTCAAGTGTAGAAAAAGGAGAAGCACTTGAAAAAGAATTGGAAGCTTTCGGTATAAAAGCTAAAGGTTTTCGCTCCGATGCTTCAGATTTCGCAGCTGCTGATAAATTAATTGGCGATGTAGTGACATTTTTAGGTGGAATAGACATTCTTGTAAATAATGCCGGAATTACCCGAGATAACTTACTAATGAGAATGTCGGAAGAAAACTGGGATGAAGTAATCAATATTAACCTCAAATCCTGTTTTAATACCGTCAAAGCAGTAACTCGAACCATGATGAAGGCCAAAGCCGGTTCTATCATCAATATTACTTCCGTAGTAGGAGTTAGAGGAAATGCCGGACAATCCAATTATGCAGCTTCTAAAGCAGGAATTATTGGTTTCACCAAGTCTGTTGCATTGGAACTTGGTTCAAGAAATATCCGTAGCAATGCCATCGCTCCAGGATTTATCGAAACTGAGATGACCGCCGTTTTGGATGAAAAAACTGTTCAGGGATGGAGAGATGCCATTCCTATGAAAAGAGGTGGAAAACCCGAAGAAGTGGCTGATGCCTGTGTATTTCTAGGTTCAGACATGAGTACTTATATCTCTGGCCAAACACTTGAGGTAAATGGTGCCATGAACACCTAATTCAATCAAAATAATTTATAGCTTTTATGGCCCAAGGTAATCACCTTGGGCTTTTTGTTTCAGGCTTTATGCTTTTCTTTTCTAATTAATGGGATAATCTTTATATTTATTGGCATACCGAAAAAGTGAAAAAACAACTTCAATGTGATGACCATCAACCAACCTAAAGGTTTTATGGAAAACAAGACCAACTTATCAAACAATAAATTTTGAACAAGGTATAAAAAATAGAGGATATAAAGCATGGATGATTATATCGCGAAATTCCCAATGGATGTAAGTGAGAAATTACAGCATTTGAGAGCCATCATTAAAAAGAATTGCCCCTTGGAAGCAGAGGAATGCATCAATTATAAAATGCCAACCTTTAAGCTCCATGGTAATCTTGTTCACTTTGCTGCCTACAAAAACCACATCGGTTTTTATCCTAGCCCCTCTGCAATCGAAGCTTTTAAAGGTCAGTTAACAAATTACACCTATTCGAAAGGTGCCATTCAATTTCCACTAGACAAGCCATTACCTTTAGAACTAATTGCAGAAATTGTTCGGTTTAGGGTGAAAGAAAACCTGGTAAAGAAAAAATAGAACCCCAAAATCTCTCTTGTCCTCTCAACTTCCTAAAACAATCTAATATCATTGCCTTTAAAAAATTTACAATAAAATTAAACAGCATGATCAATCCTTTAATCAAACCCGAAGCTTTACACCAATTGGCCAAGACACAGAATTTGGTTTTAATAGATGCCCAATTTAGTTATTCAAATTATGAAAAAGAACACCTTGATGGAGCGATACATGTCAATTTAAACAAAGACTTATCCAATGTAGGCGAGAATCCTGCTCAAGGAGGAAGGCATCCCTTACCTTCTGCATCGGCTTTTGGGGATACACTTGGTAAATTAGGAATAAGCCCGGAAAGCCATGTAATCGTGTATGATGATAAATCTGCGGCCATGTCTGCTGCCCGATTTTGGTGGATGCTCAAAGCTATTGGCCATAAAAAAGTTCAGGTTTTGAATGGAGGCTTTCAGGCTGCCAAAATTCATGGATTTCCTGTAAATGATAAAATCCCTAACCCTCAACCCTTATCAGCTTACCTAACACAAACATGGCAGTTGCCAATGGCCGAACTGGAGGAAGTATCAACAGCTTCAGAAAAAGCTGGTCAGATAATTATCGATGTTAGAGAGGCCGAAAGATTCTTAGGAATAAAAGAACCTATAGATTTAATCGCAGGACATATTCCAGGAGCAATTAATTTACCTTTTTCAGAAAATCTTGATGAAAATGGATTCTTTTTACCTAAAGAAACTTTAAAGGAAAAATACCTAAAAGCATTTAATGGTAAAACCTCAAACGATATTATTGTTCACTGTGGATCTGGAGTGACGGCCTGCCATACCCTTCTTGCCATTGCGCATGCTGGATTGAATAGCCCTAAGTTATATGTAGGCTCTTGGAGTGAATGGTCAAGAAATGATTTACCCATAGCCCCCGAAAGGTAAGCTATGGATAAAATCAAAGACAATAGTTAGCCAAAATTTGTTGGTTTTGAATTCTATATCATCAGGTAAAAACCCATCACTTTTCATTCCTTGATAATACATGAGTTCATTCGTATTGAGGTTCTGCATTGTACTTGTCCAATTGAGTGAAAACTTTTAAAAACCCGTCAAACACTACTTCCTTTGCTTCAGCGCTTTTAGATCTAAACCGAAGTGATTTGTTCAAAGCGTACGGAAAGGTCAATTGGAAAAGTTCTTCCTGAGCTTTCCGTTCTCCTTTCCTGCATTTGAAAATAAGTATCTTAAGCTCTGGTGATACAAGAAAATTCATAATATACACTGTGCCTTCAATCACGTGATGTTATTTCCTTTCTGAGAAGTTGTAGCGCCTCATATAGTTGTGAAAAACAAACTATTGAAATTCTCCTATTTGATTAAATGATTGACTTTCAAGTAAAAGGAATTTAAAATCGATACTAATTCGGTTACTCCTCATCATTTTTCGATTTCTTTCTTATTTTTGAGGATAACCAAACCCAAATGGAAAAAATAAGTACAAAAAAAGGTTTACTTGATAGATTTTTAAACGCCATTGAAAAAGCAGGCAATAAACTTCCTGACCCTGCTGTTTTATTTTTAGGATTAATGTTGTTGACATGGTTGTTTTCGGCCTTGTTGGCTCCTATTGATTTTGGAGAATTTGACCCCAGGACAGGGGAGAAATTGTTTATCCAAAACTTGCTCACAGGAGAGCGATTGGCAGATTTCCTGTCCCGAATGATCAGTATTTTTATCAATTTCCCTCCTTTGGGTGTGGTATTACTCGCCATGCTTGGAGTGGGGGTTGCGGAGTATTCAGGATATATCAATGCAGGATTAAAATACCTGTTGAGTTTCACACCTCAAGCTTTGCTTACCCCTATTCTAATATTAGTGGCCATTGTGAGCCATACCGCTGCTGATGCGGGATATGTACTGGTAATCCCTTTAGGAGGAATTATATTTTATGCTGCCGGCCGGCATCCTTTGGCTGGTATTGCCGCAACTTTTGCAGGGGTATCGGGAGGCTTCAGTGCCAATTTCATTCCTTCTGCTATTGATCCCTTGCTTCAAAGTTTCACACAGTCTGCCGCACAAATTATTGATCCATCTATAACTTTAAACCCTTTAAACAATATCATTTTTACTGGTATTTCAAGTATTGTGGTGATAGCTGTAGGATGGTATTTGACAGATAAAATCATAGAGCCTCGGTTAAATCGAACCAACCCGGTAGACAAAGACCTATCTGACATACCTAAAATGGAGGATTTGAAACCAATTGAAAAGCGTGCCTTTAAGATCGCAAGCTCGGTAATGCTCTTGGGACTTATTGGTCTTTTTTTCTGGGCCTCACCAGTAGATTCCAGCCTGAGAAGTGAAAATGGAGAAATCACCTCTTTTGCGGCACCATTGATGCGCTCCATAGTGCCTCTGATTTTTTTAATCTTTTGGATTCCAGGAATTATTTTCGGATTCATTTCAAAAAGCTATAAGTCTTCGACTGATGTTATTGCTTCGATGAGCAAGTCAATGGGAAGCATGGCTCACTATATAGTTATGGCCTTTTTCTGTGCCTTGTTTATTGATGCCTTTGCCCAATCAAACATTGGAGCCATGACTGCCTTAAAGGGTGCTGCTTTTCTCCAAAGCTTACAATTACCCTCACAGGTAACCGTAGTAGGAATTATTTTT
This sequence comes from Cyclobacterium sp. L-R, assembly GCF_056859355.1. NCBI lineage: Bacteria > Pseudomonadati > Bacteroidota > Cytophagia > Cytophagales > Cyclobacteriaceae > Cyclobacterium > Cyclobacterium sp. L-R. The sequence goes on along the minus strand of NZ_JBSXOH010000008.1, from coordinate 5,459 downwards.
CTCAGTGCTTTTGTCAATCTACTGGTAGGTTCGGCATCCGCAAAGTGGGCATTAATAAGCCCTGTATTTGTTCCCATGCTTATGCAATTGGGTATTTCTCCTGATCTTACTCAAGCAGCTTATAGAATAGGAGATTCTGTCTCCAATATTATAACACCATTACTTCCCTACTTTCCTTTGGTTGTGATTTTCTGCCAGAAGTATGTAAAAAAAACAGGAATAGGTACACTTGTTTCTATTATGTTGCCCTATTCTATTTACTTATTGGTTATATGGACAGCATTTTTTTTAATTTACTGGAGCCTGGGCATTCCATTGGGATTGCAATCCACCTATGAATATCCAGCAATGTAATTAAATAATCATGCAGCGATTTAATTATTGTTTTTCCTTTTTAGTACTAACAAGCCTTTTACTAGGTATGAGTGCCCAGTCAGTTTCAGGACAACAATTGCTAAAGGAATACCTAGCAAGCTTAGATAGTACAATTGAATTGTCTTGTATTATTCAGGATAAGGAAGGAAAAGTTCTTTCCAAGTTGAATGCCGATAAAAAAATACCTTCCGCCAGTATTATTAAAATCCCATTGCTGATTTACTTGATGCAAAATGTTGAAGAAGGAAAAGTCAAACTTAGCGACAGCTACCAACTGAAAGAAGCAGACAAAGTGGGTGGTTCCGGGGAATTACAATATAAACCAACTGCTTTCCCTGCAACGTATGAATATCTGGCCAAGGAAATGATCCGAGTAAGTGACAATACGGCCACCAATATCCTCATTAGGAAATTAGGACTAACGCAATTTCAAGAATGGTTAAAGGTAAATGATTATAAAACCACTCAATTGAACAGGTACATGATGGATTTTGATGCCATTGCTAAAGGGTATCAGAATTATACTAGTCCAGGAGAAATGAACAAGCTTCTTCTCGACCTATATAATGAAAATTTGCTTAATAAATCCTCCACCTTACAAGTCATTGAATGGTTGAAAAATTGTGAGGACAACAGTGCAATACCTCATTTGCTGCCAAAGGGAATAGCCATAGCTCATAAAACAGGTACCCTGGAATATGTTCGTGGAGATGCTGGGATTTTGTATGGGGAAAAAACTATCGTATTGACTGTAATGGTAGAACACTTTTCCAATGTCGCAAATGCGGATAAAATCATTGCAGAAATAGGTAGGCTAGCTTACCAGGAATTTGCCCAATGAAGGGGAATTATTGTTTTTGAGGCACATTTTTTGTAAAAACATGGGTAGAACATTAAACCAAACTATATAACCATGAAAAACGAAGCCTTAATTAAAACCTTAAATACCTGTGCAGATACATGTAATCATTGTGCAGATGCTTGTCTTGATGAAGACAATATCGGTCACATGATTGACTGTATCCGAACAGATCGGGTTTGTGCCGAGGTTTGTTCCTCCACTGCTAAAATTTTATCCATGTCCTATGGTCCAATTGATGAGCTATTGAGGTTTTGCGTCAGCGTTTGTACGAGATGTGCAGAAGAATGTAGTCAGCATGACCATGTACACTGCCAGGAATGTGCGAGAGCATGTACAGCTTGCAAGGAAGCCTGTCAAAATATATTAACGGGTTGAGTTCTGTTATACCAGAAATAATAATACCCTAACCAAGTTATATTTTCTTGATTAGGGTATTACGTTCAATCCGCAAACCTTCCAGATTTTATTGATAATCAACCTGATGGTAAAATTAGGGGAGTGAAACCAAGAAGGTTTCATCTTTATAAAACCCAACTGATTAAAGAAATAGGCTGTGGATTTCAAGTATTAACTGATCTATATGTTTTTACTTTTGTCAGGAATTATCTTTCTAACCCATATACCAAGACTTATATTCCGGCATAAATAATAATAATGATGCCCACTATAAAACAGGCAAACATACTTTTAAGCATGGTTTGGGTACTTGTTGAAGCGCCTTTAAATTCTCTCCATACAAACACACCCCAAAATGCAGCTACCATGGTAGCCCCCTGACCTAGGCCATAAGAGATGGCAGGTCCAGCTTGTTCAGAGGCGATAATACTAAACGCCATACCTATGCACCAAATGGCTCCTCCGAGAACACCAACTAGGTGAACCTTAAAGTTTCCAGCAAAATAATCTTTATAAGAAACGGGATCTCCAACAACAGGCTTTTTCATAAGGATGGTATTGAAAAGGAAATTACTAAGTAAAATCCCTAAAGCAAAAACAAACACCGCACTATAAGGAGTGAATTTTCCTAGGTCAGGGGATTTAAAGTTCAACGACATAGACTGCTGAACAAGGAAATAGAAAAAGGACATCAAAACTCCTCCTATCAAAGCCAACTTTATACCCTTGGAAACATTTTTAGCTTTGTCTTTGCTATTATTTTTGTAAGCTTTCGCATCCAATACAATTGCTACCGTCACCAGAGTAACGCCTACAAATAACAAGAGTGGATCTCCCTTTTGCTCGGAAATAAAATTGATCAGCACCCCCAAAACCAAAGCCAGACCTATGCCCACTGGAAAAGCCACCGCCATGCCGGAAACAGAAATGGCTGCTACGATTAAAATATTGGCCAAGTTAAAAACCACCCCTCCAGCCAAAGCATTCCAATAGCTAGAAAGCTCGGCCTGGCTTAAGTCTTCGAGAAATGGCCTTCCCCCTTCACCAATACTTCCAAGGGTCAAACCAAAAACCAAAGAAAGCAAAACTATTCCCAACACATAATCCCAATAAAACAACTCAAATCTCCAATTTCCTTCGGCCAATTTCTGCGTATTGGCCCAAGAACCCCAACACAACATGGTAATAAAACAAAAGAAAACAGCAAGGGGGTAATCGTTAATTATATACATCAGGTAAATGTTTGGGTTTATTTAATTTTTTTTTTGATCATGTCAACTCAAATTCAGGCTAAAATTATCACATTTCTTAACCGAAATTGAGTCGACTAGGGTAATCTTATACCGTTTATTAAGCATCAAGGAGTAACAAGCACATAGTTTTCCATTCTGTCAAAAAAGTCTCCCATTATGGCTTCCTTGTTAAAGTTTTCCCAGATAAACACCTTCCTAGGGTTATCAGGTCTTTCTTGCCATTCTCCATCTACCAATATTGGAGCAGGGATTTCTTTCTTCTCAGCCCATGAAGGAACTTTTATAATTGCGATTGCTGCCATGTCATACAAGGGTCTTGTTCCTGCCTCATCATAGGTTTGGATATTGTTATACAGACTTACAGAATAATCTCCAAATCGATCAAATGAATCTCCATGTCTACCGATCACTGTTTTGTTCGCTAAAGGACCTTTACCTGGCATTATGCTATTAATTTCAGCCCTATTGGAAGACACTGCAGCTGTACCTGTTTCCTTCCCTCCTCTTACCAAGACAATTTCAAAAGGCACATCAGTATTCAGAATATAATTCATCGATTCCTCGTCATTGTCCTGATTGTATTCTCCAGCATATGGATAATTAGAACCCAACCACACAATCCTCACTTTGCTGGCTATGGATGGGTCCTTCTCTAAAGCAAGGGCAATATTGGTTAATTTACCTACGGGAAGAAGAATCAATTTCTCATCCGCCTCTTTATGTGCTTGTTCAATAATGAAGTCTACTGCTTCAGCACCATCAAAATCAGGTTGGTCCAAATTTGGTCTGATCTCCTCAAAAGATGCATCTGCACCCTTGTAAAGCGGCATGGACTCATATACATTGCAAAGATCCATTACCCTTCTGGCTTCCTTGTAATGACCTTCAATATTTCCCCCACTTCTGGTGGTGTTAACTGTTATTCCTACTACGTCGAAGACATCGCCATTAAAGAATAAATAGGCCATTGCATGTTGATCGTCCAATTCATTATTGGCATCAGAATCCAATAAGACCCGGTGCTTTCCTGAATTCGTTTGTTTATGGCAACTGCTAGTCAGGATTGTAATGCCCATTACTAATAATAAGGCGAATAAAAGGTTTTTCATTTGGTGTATATCTTGAATAACTATTATAAATACGATATGGGAAATTATCCCTGAATATCTTTTAAAAACGGAATGGAAGCCTGAGCCCCATGTTTGGTCACTGACAAGGCGGCTGCTTTATTGGCAAAAGACACTGCATCAACCCAACCCATGCCTTTGGATAGGGCGGAAGCCAAAGCTCCATTAAAAGTATCACCGGCAGCAGTGGAATCCACCGCCTCTACTTCCGTAGTGGCCAAAGTTCCTGAGAAGTCTGGGGTCGATAGAAAAGCTCCGGCAGCACCTAAAGTAATGATAACAACTCTCACTCCTTTGTTATGAAAAAAATCAGCAGCATGCTGAGCACTTTCTTCACCGGTTATTTTAATCCCTGTTAAATACCGCGTTTCGGTTTCATTGGGGGTAATGGCATAAATATTCGCATACAGTTCATTAGACAGCTTTTTGGCTGGAGCGGGGTTTAAAATAACTTTTTTACCCAGAGATGTGGCTTTTTTCGCTACATACAAAACCGAGCCCAAAGGAATTTCTAACTGTAATAGCACAACTTCTGAGGCATTAATCAAATCTGCATTTTTATTGATTTGCTTAGTGTTTAATGCTAAATTGGCTCCACCTGCAACCACGATGGTATTTTCTCCTGACTTGTCCACTACTATTTGAGCAACACCTGAGGGCAGTTTATTATCTAGTACAACACCGTCCACATTGAGCCCTTCTTTTTTGAAGTTAACAATGGTTTGATTGCCAAAAAGATCATTTCCAAGTCTGGCAATGATCGCTACATGCCCACCAAGCCTGGCTGCTGCAACTGCCTGATTGGCACCTTTCCCTCCTGCATTTAAAAGAAAATTATTACCCAGTAATGTCTGACCTGGTAAAGGAAATTTATCAACCCCTATAACCATATCTGTATTGGCACTACCTACAACGAGGATTTTCTGATCCTGATCCATGTCTTTTTTAACTTTTCTGTCTTAAATCTAATGACAATAACTTAAAAATTGCACAGAAACATAAGTAAACGGAAAAAAATCATTTTAAAATATCTTATTTTAGAGAAAACAAGAAATTACTTAAGACCACGATTATTTCAATAAAAAAATTCTTTAGACTTTTAATTTAAATCCAAATGACTGCCCAGTCCTCATCACCTTAAAACAAACTCCTAGGTAATTCTGGAAGAAAGAATTCTCGTTCTACTAGTAGTAATTTAGCTAGAAAAACAGACACCCTCCATTTAAAACAGAGGTTGTCATTAAACCCGAAATATGCAATAGACAATCTATTACGTGCTGAAATCGCTTTAAAACACCCAATCGTTGCTGTTTTCAATTTCACCATAGCGGTGTTATGCTAAAATCTCCAAACAGCCTGATTTTCTTGCGATTGATACACTCATCACGAATCCTATTACATAATCCGGGTTAAAAAAATCATGCAGTCAAATTCGCAAACATGGAC
>NZ_JBSXOH010000007.1:0-17835 GCF_056859355.1 Cyclobacterium sp. L-R | reverse complement strand
CTTAAAGTACCTGAAAGTACTTCCATAACGATTTTTCTCCTTGCATCTTCGGAGAACTTTTGTAATTCACTCATTTTGTCCGATTATAGGTTTACAATTTTTAATTAAATTGTGTCAACCTATTTCAGTACACGACCGATTGTCTTGTGATTGCAACACTTCCCGTAAACACGGGACAGGCATCACCCCTGACTATCGTCAGGGCGAAGAAATTCTATTACATAATCCGGGATAAAGTAGGAATGAAAATCTGGGCAATATGGCCTATTGTAATTTTTATACCTCATTTTTCTCCTCCACTTCGGCTAGGTTAACAACTTTTTTGCCAGCTATTAAGACCTTCAGTATTGGATTGATTTTGCCCTATATTTTTAATTCATGGTTTTTCTGTTTAAAACCTTAGAAAGATTGTTTCAATAGTATTTTTATGGGGTTTAATAGCTCTATTATTGTAGAATTGCCATTTGATATTAATTTTATTTTGTTAAATTTAGGAAAGGAAAATTTAATAAATGAGTCATTATTTTGAAACTATACCCTTTGAATCTTTAGATGGCTTCCAGTGTGACTTGAAGCATCTAATAGCCCCTACAACCACAAAAGGGCCAGTATTATTGGTGCATGGAGCGGGGGTAAGTAGTAATATATTTAATCCTCCATCAAGTAACAATATCATTCATGCACTTGCAGAGGCTGGTTATGATGTATGGTTAGAAAATTGGCGTGGAAGTATTCATTTTGAACCAAATGAGTGGAATCTGGATCAGGTGGCTCAATTTGATCATCCTGCAGCTGTAAGGAAAATTGTGGAACGTACAGGATCAAAAGAGATCATGGCAATCATTCATTGTCAGGGGAGTACCAGTTTTATGATTTCTTCGATTCTTGGGCTTATTCCTGAGGTGAAGCTAATTATCAGCAATGCAGTTTCATTACATCCCATAGTGCCATTTAATTCTAGTATAAAGCTGAAATTGTTGGTCCCTTTGGTAAGTAGGTTTTTCAGGTATTTGGATCCTCAATGGGGTTTAAGAGCTCCTGATTTTAAATCAAGGTTGATTTTAAAGGTCGTAAAAGCGACGCATTGGGAAAAAGATTCCTTGGTAGGCAAAATGGTGAGTTTTACTTATGGTTCAGGATATCCGGCCTTATGGGAACTTGATAATATTGACGATAAAACAAAAGAGTGGATACAATATGAGTTTGCTCATGTTCCATTGTCCTTTTTCTCCCACATTCAAAAATGTGTTAGTAATGGCGCCCTTGTTCGAAATGATAAAGATGGAGAAGATTATACAGAAGTGGCCCCAATGACATCGGCAAGGTTTGTATTGTTTGCCGGGAAGAAAAATAAATGTTTTTTACCCAAAAGTCAGGAAAATACCTTTGAGTACCTCAATAAATTACAACCAGGATTGCACAAGCTGTATCTACTTGAGGATTATAGTCACTTGGATGTGTTTTTTGGGAAAAATGCGCACAAAGATGTATTCCCTAAAATGATAAATGAACTAGAACTTGGATGATAAACAATTATGCCACCGAAAAGAATTAAAAATTACACTGGTAGGTATGCTCTCGTAGATGGCATACCCTATACCATGCCTGTAAGTTCTTCCCAATCTCCAGCTTTAATGGCTGGTTTTTCCTGCGACTGGGAGAAAGCCAATGCACTTTTGCCAGGAAATGAGATTCATGCCATGAAATTGCCAAATGGGCGCGCTGCACTGATGATTACCATCATTAATTACCTTGACACCAGTATAGGTAAATACATCGAATACAGTATAGCCATCGCCTGTACCCATGGAGCCAAACCTGCACCTAGAATTTTAAATACCTTGTTATTGGGTCATTACGGAACAGGTCAATATATCTTGGACCTACCGGTCAGCAGTGAAATATCTGTAAAAGGTGGTAAAGGTATCTGGGGTATGCCCAAGCACAAAGCCAACTTGGATTTTAAAGTTAAAGAGGATAAGGTAACTAGCCAATACGAAAAGGATGGGCAGTTTGCCTTCAGAATAGAAATCAACAAACCCAAATCACCCTCCATAAAGCTCAAGGTTGGGGCTACCAATTATTGTAGGTTTAGAAACATGTTGATGGCTTCTTATATTTATTTTGAATCAAAAGCAGGGATTAATCTTTTTGGAAAGGCCAAAGGAAGTCTATTTATAGGTGACCATCCTAAGGTTGCTCCTTTGAAAAATATCGATATTAATCCAGATCCATTTTTTACCACCTTTATGCCTAAAACCAACGGGATACTGGATGATCATTTTGAATCTTGGTTTATGACCTATGATGAACCGCCTGAGGAAATGCCTGAAGGTTTAGAGTCTGTTTATCCGCTTGGTTATTCAGAAGACTGGTTGCCTGATCCATCTATTACCGATTATGAAAAGTATCGTATCTAAAATTTATTTATAAAATGAGTCCACTAAAAAAAACCTTATTAGATATAAACAATGCCTACATTTTCTTCTGTGCATCCATCTATTTGGGAATGTTCTGGTCATTGCATTACTTCTGGTTTCCAAATTATCCAAAAACCTTAAACCTCTCCAATTATTATGATGCTATAATTCCTCAAACAGACCTTGCCACAAAGTTTTTCTTTATTTCTATTCCTATAATGGCAATTGCCCTCGTAATAATGCTCATTACGGAATGGAAGACAGGACTCAGATGGGTGCCTCTAGCCTGGATTCCAGGTCTTTTGGCTCCTGTATTGGTGCAACAACTCTATATAGAAGATGTTAACAATCAATTTAAAGCCGGACTTACGGATGAGGGAACGCTACAGGCATTGCTTACGGAGTGGATGTGGCTTAATGATATTCGATGGATTATTCTAACAGTAATGTGGCTAATTACGATGTATTTCTTTATTGCTAAAGCCAAGCAGAAACACCAATACAATGGATGATAAAAAAATATTTGGTTTATCAGCTCGCTACACAGAATTACTGGTGGTATTAATAGCTTTCATAACTTTAGTCTCTGGCCTGGTTCAAATGATCGCTCCTTCTTTTATGCTTGGTTTTATTGGTAAGGAGGTAGCCACGCCCTCATCAGCACATTTCTTTGCCATAGTAGGTATGTTTATGGCACTCTTTGGAGGGATGGTATTGCATGCCGTTTACAGTTCGGTGACGAATAAGCAAGTGATGTTATGGTCAGCCTTGCAGAAATTTGGAGCATTTATAGCTGTAACCATTGGCGTTTTCAACGGTTTGTTCTCTATTCTAGCCATGTCAGTAGCCATTTTTGATCTTTTTTCAGGAGTGGTTTTCTTTATCTATTTGAGAGTGCTCAATACTTCTAATACCTAAAGGACTGTTTGTTACAGTACGCATTATTATTAATTTATTACTGAATTTAGAAGTCAAATTAGCTCCAATACAAACGAAACAAGCAACATGTTAATTGAAAAGCAACAAAATAAAGAGCTACCTAATCGTGCATTAATACTTGCGGGAGGGGGAATGCGTGTTGCTTATCAAGCTGGTGTAATGAAAGCAATGGAAGAAGAGGGGCTAAGCTTCTCTCATGCTGATGGAGCTTCAGGGGGTATTTTTAATGCAGCCATGTTGGCTTCAGGCCATTCAGTAGGTAAGATTGTAGAAAAATGGAAGTCCTTAAACTTTAATTATTTCACCTCCTTTGTAAAGCTAAAAGAATATTTCACTCCTTGGAGACTCAAGGCTTTTGGGGATGCTGATGGAATAAGAGACAAGGTTTTACCTCATTTTGAGGTTAATGTGTCTAAAATCAATTCACTAGGCTTACCCATTACTTTTTCAGTTTGTAATTTCACTCAAAAAAGAGTCAGTACCATTTCCAGCGAGCAGCTTGAAGAAAACCATTTGTTGGCAGGTGTTTCCTTACCCATATTGATGCCTGCTCTAAAAGTCGGAAACGACTGGTTTATTGATGCGGTTTGGGTCAAGGATGCCAACTTATTGGAAGCAGTTAAAAGAGGGGTTGAGGATATTTGGTTGATATGGGGAATAGGTAATTACCCATCCTACCTGCCGGGATCCCTAAATCAATATGTTCACTCAATAGAAATGAGTGCCAATGGTGCTTTGTTTGAAGAGTTTGAACAAATTAAATGGATAAATAAACAAATTGCACTTGGGAATTCTCCCTATGGTCAGACTAGACCAATTCAGGTATTTATTGTAAAACCAAAATTGCCTTTACCACTTGATCCTGAATTGTTTCTTAAGAAAATAACTGCAAGGTCCCTTATAAATATGGGATACCAAGATACCAAGAATTACCTAAGGGAGAAACCTGAAAATGGGGATTCTCTTGATTTTAGGGCTACACAGACCTCTGATTCGGGAGATTACCTTTGGCTGCCTATGAAGTTCTCAGGAAAGCTTGTGCAAAGGGACAAAAAGCATCAGGTGGATTTTTATATTTTTCTGCGCAAAACCATAGTGGATGGAGTGGAAAATATTGAAGCTTTTTCTAGTTTATATTTGAGGGCTATTGGACAAGAAGTAATTGGTGGGCTTACCAAGGTTACAGTGAATGGAAAAGCTTCTGCTGAAACATTGATAGAGATTGAGACCAATATGATCTACGATGAAAAGGCCTATTTGTTAAAAGCTGATTTGCGTTGCGCAAGCCCTTGGTCTTGGTTAATGGGGCTTGCTTTCAAATCGGTTGACATTAAAGTTTATTCAAGTCAAGAAGGACCTAAAAAAATTTTTATGGAAGGAAAACTCCACCAAACCTTTGTATCAAGGTTAAAAGGAGTAGCCCTAAGTTTAGCCAAAAAGAAAAATGGTTCAAATGGAGGTATTGGATTTAAGTTTGAAATGGTAAAAAAAATTATAAAAAATGAAGTTTGAAAGAAAACCAATGGTCAATTGGTATGATCCAAAGCAGTTGGCTTTCACGAGTGTCAAAACAGTGTTGTCTTCGGTTTTTGGTAATTTTGCAGACAGAAGAGAGCTTCAGGCCGCACTTGATCAAGATTGTAAGCCTTTTGATTATTCTCAAAACGAAGAATTGTGGTTAGATTATATTTCAGACCTCGGAGATGGTTTTAATTCCACTTTTACTATGGCCCAATTGTTGGCAAAAGAGGAACTTTCACTTCGAGGAAAATCACTAAAAAGAGGAGATATTCTACTTATGGGTGGAGACGAAGTTTATCCTACTCCAGAGAACATTGAGTATGACAATAGACTGAGAGGTCCTTACACCGCTGCTTTTCCTAAAAATGAAAATGATAAGAACAGACCAGATGTTTTTGCTATTCCTGGAAACCATGATTGGTACGATGGGTTAACCAATTTTTTAAGACTTTTCACCCAAAAGCGTTCCCTAGGGAATTGGAAAACACAACAACATAGAAGTTATTTTGCGCTCAAATTGCCCTATGATTATTGGGTGATAGCAATTGATATACAGCTGAACGCAGACATTGATTTTCCTCAAATATGCTATTTTAAAGAAATAGCTAAAGAATATTTTAAACCCAATAGTAAGATCATATTATGTACATCCGAACCGTCCTGGGTTTATAAATCATTCGATATAAAAAATGATTCCTTTGATCGGCTGCAATTTTTTATTGATAAGGTTCTTTATGGTAAAAAGGATGAAGACTATAAAGAGAAAAACAAGAACATAAGTATAGAAGCAATTTTAACAGGGGATTTGCACCATTATGCAAGGTACGAAACGGTAAAGGATGATTCTCGACCTTCTCAATTTATAACCGCAGGAGGAGGAGGTGCCTTTATGCATCCTACGCATACCTTAAAGGAAGAATTAAAAGGAATTCATGAAAGAAAGGCCGAACTAAAAAAGACCTACCCACCAAAAGAAAGTTCAGTCAAATTAAGTTTGTTGAACCTACTCTTTCCTTTCTTTAGCCGTACAATGCTCCTGTTCTTCGGTATTTACCATGTCTTTACTACGTGGATACTTCAAACGAAGTTATCTAATGATTCCACAATAATGGAAAGCCTGGCAAAACACAATTTGTTTAAGGGTGAATTATCAGAAATACTGGGAATAATTACAAATACTTTGTTTCACTTTCCTTCAGCTTTATTTCTTAACCTTTTATTGTTAATAGGAATAGTATTGTTCACAGATACTAGTTCTGGAAAGAAAAAGCTCAATTATATTGCTGGTGGTATTCATGGGCTATTGCAGTTGGTCAATTTTTATTTTCTCCTTTGGCTTTTTTCCTATAATAACCTAAATAATTTTCCGTGGATAAATAATGTCAATGAAGGAGGGCAAGTATTGTTGTTTTTTGCTGAAATGGTGCTTGTTGGAGGCTTAATTAGTAGCTTTATTTTCGGTCTTTATTTGACAATTAGCATTGTGCTGTTGAAGAACCACATAACAGAAGCTTCCTCTTCTTATAGATGGGAGGGATATAAAAACTTTTTGCGAATTTCAGTTAACAAGGAGGGACTTACCATTTACCCCATTGGAGTGAAGAAAGTGGTTACCAATTGGAAAGAGTTTAGCATAAATGATAATCCACGATTTGAAGGTGGGCCAATTAATTATGAACTGATAGAGGATCCTATATTTATAAAAAATGAAGAAACTAGCTAAACCCCTAGCCAGCATTAAGCCTGAATATGATTTTGTAGTCATAGGGTCAGGATATGGTGGTAGTATCGCTGCATCAAGGATGGCCCGAACGGGACAATCTGTTTGCCTGTTGGAAAAAGGAAAAGAATTTTTACCCGGAGAATTCCCTGACACCTTATTGGACGCTTCGAAAGAAATGAATTTTGTCCGTGGAAAATCTTCCAGTCTTGAAAACAATGGGCTGTATGAATTCACTATGGGGAATGGTATTAATGTATTCAAAGGCTGTGGCCTGGGAGGGACCTCTTTGGTAAATGCAAACGTATCTATTAAGCCAGAAGAACGGGTAATGCAGGACAAAATGTGGCCCGAGGCGATTAGGCAAGATCTGGCCTCTTTTGAGGAGGGAGTAAACAGAGCCTGGGACATGCTTAAACCCAATCCTTATCCAGAAAATAAGGGGGGCTACCCAATACTCAAAAAAACCGAAGCCATGCGGAAATCTGCTGATTATATGTCCGCACCATTTCGACTTCTGGATATCAATGTGAATTTCGAAAATAAAACCAACCATGTCGGTGTCAAACAAGCAAAGTGCACCAACTGTGGGGACTGTGTAACAGGTTGTAACGTAGGAGCAAAAAATACTACGGCAATGAATTACCTGCCTGATGCTTACAATCATGGGGCTGAAATTTTCACCTCAATTAATGTCAGGTACGTCAAAAAGTTTCAAGCGTACTGGCAAGTGTTTTACCACCCAATAGGCATAGGTAGAGATAATTTTGATGCACCGCTTTTGTTTATTAAAGCAAAAAATGTGATCCTCAGTGCCGGTTCTTTGGGCTCCACTGAAATATTGTTTCGTTCAGCAAAAATGGGATTGAAAGTTTCCAAAAGATTGGGGATGCGGTTCACAGGAAATGGCGATGTGTTGGGTTTTGGCTATAATAATGATGAAAGAATCAACGGGATTGGCTTAGGAAAAAAAGGTACTGATAGTATTGCTAACGTAGGCCCCTGTATAACGAGTGTTATTGATCTTCGGGAGCGAGAGGACCTAGAAGATGGCATGACCTTGGAAGAGGGTACTGTTCCCGGACCGATAAGGAGTCTTATGCCCAAAGCATTGATTGCCTTTTCAAGGTTGGCTGGTAAAGATACAGACAGAGGGATAAAAGACTATTTCAAAGAAAAATACAGAGAATTTAGAAGCTTGTTTCTTGGGGCTTTTCATGGAGCGGTAGCCCATACACAAATTTACCTTGTCATGACCCATGATGATGGAAATGGAACTATGAAAATGGATCAGGAGGGCAAAATGTCACTCAACTGGGAAGGTGTAGGCAAACAAGAGATTTTTAATAAGGTAAACGGAGAAATGTTCAGTGCCACACAGGCTCTTGGCGGTACAAAAATACCCAACCCAACTTGGAACAACTTGATGAACTATGACCTAGTAACTGTTCACCCTCTGGGTGGATGTGGCATGGGGGATAGCGCTGATAAAGGGGTTGTGGACCATAAAGGACAAGTCTTTGACGGCGAAAATGGCAACACACTTCACGAAGGCTTGTACATTCTGGATGGGGCAATTATCCCTCGACCGGTGGGCACTAACCCACTCTTAACCATAAGTGCCTTGGCAGAGAGGAGCTGTAAGCTTATTGCTGAGGAAAAAGGATTAAATCTGAGCTATGGTTATGAAACTGCTCCCAATTCTGTAGGAGAACAGGTCTCCGGAACTGGAGTGCAATTTACCGAAACCATGAAAGGATATATAGGATTAGGTGAATCAGTGGATTATGAAAAAGGATTCGAAATAGGGAAGTTAGAGAACAATACTTTTGAGTTTACCCTAACCATACAAACTGATGATATTGATGCTTTCGTGGCTGATGCGTCCCATGCTGGTAAGATGATAGGGAATATGATTGCTCCTTCAATTAGTCAGGAGCCACTCTCCGCTTACAATGGAGTGTTTAATTTGTTTGTTCAGGATGAAGGTGATGAAAAAAAGAAGCGCATGAATTATAGCGCACAACTCATAAGCCCTACAGGACAGGAATATTATTTCGACGGATTTAAAGAAATTAAAAATGATATTGTGGTAGATGCCTGGAAGGATACTACTACACTTTTCATTACTTTATACAAAGGAACTACAACTGATGGAGTCATTCTCGGTAAAGGGAAATTGGTAATAAAAGTGACGGACCTTCTCAAGCAATTAAGGACTGTTAAAGCCCTGCATCCAACAAGTAAAGAGGAGGGGCGAAGAGCGATCGGGACTTTCGGTAAATTCTTTGCTGGAAATGTGTTCGAAACTTATTTTAAACTTTAAATAGGCCTCTATCTTTCATTAATAGGCTTATTCAATTTTGCTGTATTGGACTTCATTTTAGTATCTCTATAGTGAAGTTCAATACGGTTCTATTTTTTTGTGATTACATTACTTCTCTATCAGTATTCAAGCCCTGCTTTATACCAATTATAACCCGAAATAGGCAATAGACAATCTATAATGGGCTGAAGTCGCTTCCCATAAACAGGGGACAGGCTTTACCCATGACTTATGTCAGGATGGAGAAATCCTATTTCACCCTAGTTAGAAGGAGACATTAGAGAAGGACTTTGTATCATCTCATTTGGAGGCGAGTAGATGGCTTACTATTATTTGAATTTGTCTAGAATACCAGATTTGCTTTCCATTTTACTTGTAAACCATCGATTGGCCTTTGTTAGAAAATCTCGGTTATGGTAGGCATTGTATTCTGTATACAGTTTAATTAAATGGGTTTCAAGTGTTTTAAGCTGATCTTGAGACAAATCGCTTGAATGATTCGGATTATCAATTTCTTTTAAATAATTATTCGATGATTTGAAAATAATGAGATTCCCAATTTCCAGGTTCGTTTTGCCATTCTTGTTCTCCTGTAACCCTAATAAGAGGGGATAGGTCAAATTTTCCAACGGAATATTAATCTTAAATAGTTGCTCAGGTTCGTTTTTATTTACCACCCAAAACTGGGAAGGATGGGCTTTAAGAACTTTTATGGTATCTGCTTTAGTAATTTTTTGGACACTTTCTTTATTTGCAATCCACTCTTGCCAATCTTGAGGTTGGAATTTCTCCAGACCTATCCTATGTAATAGTTCTTGCCTTCTTTCATTATCCAGATCAAAGTATTGATAGGCTATCGTATCTTCAGACAAAAAGGTAATTTCTTTTACAGAGAGCATTGTATCATTTGCGATTTTTTCATTCCATTCAGCTAAAGGTAAAGTATCAGCAATGTACTGACCTATTGGAATGGAATCTTTAAAAAGATAATAAAGACCCTCATTGAATTGAGATTTTAACTGTAAAGTGTCATTTTCTACCCAAAGTTGCTCTATTTGTTCTTGTTTAGTTGTCTTATGGCCAATTTGGGCATTAATGCTTAACCATTCTTCCTTGTCAATTACGCCATCTTCTCGAATACTGTACCATAAAGTTGAATAGTTATTGTATAGCGGACTTTGAGACTCAAATTCACAAGTTTGTAATTGCTTAAGCATTTGTACCAAGGTGTTCCACTTTGTTTCCGCTAATTTTCGATTATTGTATCGGTCTTCGGTTGCTAGTTTTAAGGAGTCGATTTTATCTATTTCAGCTTTTATGTGGTATTCAAATAAAGAGGCCTCTTCGAAACTTATGAAGCGATCTTCCAGTATTTCCTTGGTTAAATCAATGAGTTCATCATGGTGAAAAATGACTTTTTTGACCTCCACCTCGGTAAGTAAGTTAATAAGTCGACTGATGGTTTGACCTCCATTTAATTCAGCCTGTTCAATTATACCAGCCTTTATAGCATTGGTTTTAAGTTTTTGGACAGCATAAATTTTAACTTTTCTACTGTCTTTAAAATCAACCTTGCCATTGTAAGTCAGTAAATCGAAACCGGGCACTCCTTTTTCAGGAATAAACCATGGATTAATGTCTGCATTCAGAATTTTAGGAGCTAAACCGAAGATGTGTAACTCTCCAACTTCCTCATTTAGGTAATACATATGGCTTTGTAAACCTTCAAAATCAAATCCCGCCTTAACGGTTCCTCTACCAATCATGGCCAATTTTTTCCTAGCTTCTTTACGTGGTCTGTCTGACAATTTACTCGCAAAATAATCTTTAGTAAAGGACTCAGCGTTCCATGATTTATCACCTTCAGACTCATGCCAATTTTCTAATGTTTTTCTAAGCCTATTTTCGCTCAATGGCTCTGTAATTACATCTGATTTGGTTTTTTGTTTCAGATAGATATAAGTCATTATCTCATCAAAGAAGACCAATCTGCTTGTTTGTTCCCAATCACCCAAGTACTTAAGTTTTTCAAGGACATTACTCTTCCCAACTTTATCTACTAATAGTTTTTTTCTATCCCTTCTTTTAAGTTTTTTTTCCGGATCACCAATCTCTTGCCGCTGTTCCAAAGTCAGTGTGTGAAAATTCCTGAGGTTTATTATTTCTTCAGCTATTTTATCGTAGGTTGCCTCTGCTAGTTGAGCGATTTCGGGTTCTTTTTGAAAATCAATTTGAACTTCATCAATGGAAGTCAATACCTCACCATAGTATTCAGCGGTGATCATTTCTCCGATTTCCCTTATTTCTGAAACCATATTTGCAGTTGGTTTCAATTCGGCCTTGCCTCCAAAAACGTTCATTGGATTCCACGAGTAAATCAAAATTACTGCAGCCACAACCAGCAGTATTTGAATTATCAGACGTGCACTACCTAGGATTTGACGTATCATGGATTTAAAGAATTGTCGGGAAGTTTGATTTGTCTTATTTTCAATGAATCACTTTTAAAATGGATAAAAATTTCATCAAAGGCGAAACTTTTCAATAAGGTAAACATTAATTTACGTGCATGATTTTGACTCGTCTCAACCAAGCCCATATAGGGAAGTTGATCCCGAATGTCCATTTCCGCTAGTCGGAAAAAGGTCTCCTGATCTTCAAGATTGATTGAGTTTAAGAAGCGCTTTGGGTTGGAAACCAATGAATCTTCAACAAAATCCTCTGGGGGATAAGAAAAATTTATTACTTCTATAGTGGGTAAGTGAAGGGTTATTTTATTCCCGTCAATAATTATGTCTTCTTCTTTTAGTCGTTCTAAGTTTAAGCCGGTTTTAATTTTGGCCCTTGAATAGGCCAAAAATGAGGCTTCATTGACAGGTACAAAGAGTATGTTCTTTTCCTTTCTGCCAAACACTACTTTGTCCACCACAAATTCTGTTACAACAAGATCACTTGCCCTTTGGATCTTGCCTATGACCAAGCCCCTGTCATCCTTTTTGCAAGCCGTAGCCGAGAGGATTATGGTGACAATGACGGTAATATAAAGCAATCGCTTTTTTAAGCTGTCCATGTTTGCTCATTTTTGAATTGCTCATAGAAATGCTTCATCTTAATATGGTATTCATTGGCCTTATAGCCACTTCCATTATAGCCATAGGCAAAAGATTCCCAATCATAATTTCCTTCATTTTCTTCAGAAATATAATTTATCAGGGTTTTTCCACGAACCTTTTTTATTTTTATAAAGGCAAGAAAGTCTAGAAAATGAAAATATTCTGATTCATTTTGCTTGGATTCAAAGTCTTCAAATCCCTGGTAATTTCGGGATTTAATATTATGCTCTAGGTTTTCACCTAAAATCTGAAAAAGTCCCCATGAAGATGCATAAACAGCTGCTTTTGGGTCAATTTTCCGTGCCTTTTCTAAACGATCATATTCTTTAATACCAACCCTGTAATGTGACCTTGTCCATTTTTCATAAATAATATCCTCATTGCCTACACTCAATGCTTTTGGATCTTTGTTGAATTTTTTTAGCCAATACCAGAATTTATGGCCTTCAAACAAAATCTTTGCTCTTCCATCGCTAAGGTGACCCCGGCCAGCAGATTCAACTTTCACAATTGCCTTTATCACAGGTAAACTTACCTTTATGTTGTCCTTTTCTTCGAGTTCATCTAGCGCTATTCTGATGTCCATGTCGCTAAGCAATTTGCTATTGGTATTGTCCTTTATCTGAACATACTCTTCCCTATGTAAACTCAACTCAGGCTGGGTTTCAAAAGAGGTTGATAGAATAGCCCTTTGCTGCGTAGCTG
This sequence comes from Cyclobacterium sp. L-R, assembly GCF_056859355.1. NCBI lineage: Bacteria > Pseudomonadati > Bacteroidota > Cytophagia > Cytophagales > Cyclobacteriaceae > Cyclobacterium > Cyclobacterium sp. L-R. The sequence goes on along the minus strand of NZ_JBSXOH010000007.1, from coordinate 5,091 downwards.
CTGGCATTTCCTCAACCTTCAGCCCATTTTCAATGGAAAAATTTCTGTCCTCCATTTCAAAAAAGGCATTGTCAATTTCCATATTGTCCATTGGTCTAGACGTATTGCTTATTTGATTGGTGGAAGCAGATACGCCGTTTCCTGCCTGTGCATTGCTGCTGTCTTGATTACCGGCTTGTTTAGGTGTCCATCTTTCTCGTAAATACTTCAAAGACTTATCTCCAAAATAAAAGGCAATCATCATTAAGAAGGCAGTTTCAAAGAATTCAAACTGCTGGCTTAATAAAGCTGCATCTACTCCTGTGTACTGTGTGCCAAAGCTGACGATCAAGAGAGACATGCCTCCCATTAAAAGCGTAAATGCAATCATACCTCTTACTGTTCCAGGAGGTAAACCAAAAGTTTGGCTTTTATATGGATTGTATTCCGGCATTTCCAAATCTGATGGTTTAACAGGTATGCCTTTGCTGTGCATATCCCTGAAATCATAGATACGCTGCCAATCCTGATCCGTAAGTCCGTAATTAATATTGTAATGGTAAACTGACCACATAAAGTATATCAAAAACAATGCGATCCATATAACAGTTGTGGCAAGCCCTATGGCCTGAAAGAGATTGTCATGCTCTACATATACAAAGAGCGCTCCCAGCACCGCAAAAATGACCAGAATAATAGAAAGAATAACGGTCCCTCTAAAGAAAAAGGTGTGGTAGGGATTGAAATTTGGGTTTCTGTCCTTAACCTTCGGACTGATATGCCTTGCTACCAATCCGTATATAAAACTCAAGGCAACAATTATGACGAATCCATTGGCAAATGTATGGTTGGTAGATTCCATGCCGGGCACAATGAAGATCAATGAGGCTAACATTATGATCAATATCGCAGCAATATGAATAAAAATATAATTGCGTTCTGAAATTAATTTGGGCTTTTTTTCCTGGTTTTCAGGGGTTGAAGTGGCATTTTCCATGGAGTGTTTCGGTCTGAGGTCTCTAAATTAAGATTGTATTGTCCTAGGCATGTACTAACTGAGGGGCTTTGGTAACCCTTTCAAACCATTCCTCATTTAGAATATTAATCGCCATTGGCTCGTTTTGATTGATTTTTGGGATTATATTTTTATAAAACCTTTCGTAGGCTTTTTGAGATTGTAAAATCATTTTTTCAGTCTGACCCGCATTGACTCCATCAGCTATAAGAATACAGCCTTTTGTGTCCTTGTGACTGTTTCCAATATGAATATAAACCTTGTCATAGTTGGGTATCCCTTTTATTTCAATATGGTTTGAAAACCAATTAAACCTGTTTCTATACCTTTGTGTCAATGGACTGAGTTGCTCATTGATCCCTAGTTGATAATGACCTTCAGGAATCCTGGTTCCTCCGGGAATTTTCTCATCGTTATGCGTATCTTCCAATGTATAAGCAAAGAAGGTTTTGTTGATAAACATCAAGCCCAATGTGGTATTCCCATCATCAACATACCTTAAAACAGTGATCATGGCTTTTGGTAGTGCATTTACCTCCTCATTGTCCAGTAAGTTGCTTGCTTCTTCTATATTAGGTTGGAGTCCCTTCTTGATCTTTTCAATTTCCGGCTTCGGCTCTAGCTTTTTATCGGGAATATTGACAATAGTTTGGTTTTTGGTAAACAAGTCTTTTATCATCTCAAAACCTTTTTTTGCAGCTATGACCAGATAGCCTATAAAACCGATCATCCATAACCAAATTTTACCCAAAATTTCCGGGTTGGAATATAAAAACAGAATAGCCAATAAGATCCCGGCTAAAACCAGTAAACCAGGAATTCTATTCATTTTTCTTGTATTTTAAGATTGAAGGATGAAATATTGTGTTGATTCTTTGTGCTTCAAAATTTAATTAATTATTTTTCAATATCAAAAGAATAAACAGTATATTTTGATGATTGAAATAGCCGAAGCTAAAGCTGGCTAAAAATTAAATTGGACTGCCTAAATTGTTTATTTGGATTAATTATTTATTGCTTATAGTGATGATTTTATGATATTTATATGAGTAATTATCTATAAATTCACAAAGGGCATTCTTGTATTAAAATAATTTAAATAGTCCTAGAGAAAGTATACCTACTTAGGGTCTATTTTTAAAAAAAAAGTTTTACTTTATAGATTAAGAAATGGCTAACTACAAACTTCAAGTCAACAATAAAAATTATGAGGTGGATGTGGATTCAGATACTCCATTATTGTGGGTTCTTCGAGACAATTTGGGTTTAATTGGAACCAAGTATTCCTGTGGTATTTCTCAATGTGGAGCATGTACTGTCCATATGAATGATGAAGCTGTGCGTTCTTGCGGGCTTCCAGTGTCTTCTATAGGAGATGCAAAAATTACCACCATAGAAGGGCTTTCAGAGAAGGGGGATCATCCCGTACAGCAGGCATGGAAAGAAGTAGATGTCGCTCAATGTGGCTATTGTCAGGCTGGGCAGATTATGACAGCAGCAGCTATGCTAAAGAAAAATCCTTCACCCTCAGAAGATGAAGTAATAGATGGAATGAATGCCAATTTGTGCAGATGTGGTACTTACCACCGTATCAAAGAAGCAGTATTATTGGCCTCAGCTAAAATCAAATAACCATGAACAAAGCACTAAAATCGAATAGAAGGGATTTCTTGAAAATAGCAGCCACAGCTGGTGGTGGTTTATTGATTGGTTTTAATTGGTCTGCCTGTGACTCACCAAAAATGAAAGTCATCAGTGATGAGGAGATTTATGACAAGGCCATCAATTTCAATAGCTTTTTATCCATTTCTCCCAGCAATCATGTGGTGATCTTTTCTCCTAATCCAGAATTGGGGCAAAACATCAAAACCTCTTTTCCAATGATTGTAGCTGAAGAATTGGATGTAGATTGGTCAAACGTTAGGGTACAACAAGCCTTTTTAGATACAGAAAAATACGATAGACAGGTTACGGGAGGTTCAGGAGCCATGCCACATTCCTGGCAGCGATTAAGGGAAGCAGGGGCCATGGCAAGGCAGTTGCTAATGGAAGCGGCAGCCAAGCGGTTGAATGTACCCATGAGCGAACTGACAACAGACAAAGGAAATGTTATTTACGGATCTAAAAAGTTGAATTATGGTGAATTAGCCAATGAAGCATCAACTTTACCTGTCCCTGAAAATGTTCAATTAAAATCGATCAAAGACTTTAAAATCATCGGAACGCCTGTAAAAAATGTGGACAATGATGCTATGATTACTGGCCAACCTCTTTATGGCTTGGATGTGTACCGTGATGGAATGCTTCATGCCATGATTCAAAGGCCTCCTTTTGGTATGAAGTTGAAAAGTGTTAACTCTGATGAGGCAAAAAAAGTAAAAGGGGTCAAAGATGTTCTTACTTTTAAAGACAATGTAGCTGTAGTAGGAGAAGGCACTTGGCCTTTAATTAAAGCTAGAAGACTACTTAATATTGAATATGAGCCTATCGATAAAGCATTAGAATCGACTGCCTTTCACAATAGGAAATTTGATGAAATGCTTAATTCTGGTAAGGCTGAGGTGAAGAGAAAAGATGGTGACGTGGATACAGCCTTTAAGAATGCAGCAAGGGTTATAAAAAGTGAATACCAATGTCCTTTTTTATCCCATAGTCCAATGGAACCAATGAACTTCTTTGCTCACGTGAAGGAGGACAGTGTAGAATTGATAGGACCTTCACAAACTCCCGACCGAGCCAGAAAAGCTGCTGCAGAGATTTGTGGGATTGCCCCGGAAAAGGTAAGTGTTGAATTGACCAGATTAGGTGGTGGCTTTGGAAGGCGACTTAGAGCTGATTTTGTGGAAGAAGCTGTAGAACTTTCCAAAATGCTGAAAGCACCTGTGAAATTGACATGGTCCCGAGAAGATGATATTACTGGAGGAGCCTATAGACCTGCAGTAAAGTATAGGTTTGAGGCGGCATTGAATAGTAAGGATGAACTGATCGGTTACAAATTGTGTGGGGTGGGTATGAACTCCGGCAATTCTACAAGGGAGAATAATTTCCCAGCTGGAGCTATAGATAACCTGGAAATAAGTTCTATGGAATACAAGTCACCCATTACAACCAATGCATGGCGTGCACCGATTACGAATTTCCTAGCCTTTGCGGAACAATCCTTTTTGGACGAGGTAGCTGAAGCAATCGGTAAAGATCCGGTACAATTTAGATTGGATCTTCTGGATAAAGCCAAAAGTAAGCCTGTTGGAGAGATTCAATATGATATAGACCGTATGAAAGGAGTCATTACCACAGTTGCCGAAAAATCTGGATGGGGTAAAAAACAAGGCGTTTCACAGGGTTTTAGCGTCTATTTTTCTCATAGATCTTATGTGGCTCAAGTTGCGGAAGCTAAAATTGTAGAAGGAAAGGCCGTGTTAGATAAAATTTATGCAGTTACAGATTGCGGTATAGTTATTAACCCTACAGGAGCTGATCAACAAGTAAGAGGGGGAATGTTAGATGGTATGGGACATGCCATGTTCGCAAACCTGACCTTTACAAATGGTGTGGCAGACCAGAAGAATTTTGATTCCTATCGTTTGATTAGGATGAAAGAAATACCTGAGATAGAAACTCACTTTATAGACAATGGAATAGATCCAACAGGATTGGGAGAGCCTGCTTTGCCACCGACTGGAGGAGCGGTAGCCAATGCCATTTATAAGGTTTCAGGTCAGCGATTGCGAAACCAGCCTTTTATGAATGAAGAAGGGATGAAAAACATCAATTTAGGTAACCCAGTTTAAAGATTAGTAAAACACTAATTTATAATTTAGGTAAGAATGAAGTCAGAATCATGTGGCGACATTCTTACCTTTTTTTGCTATATAATGTTGACAAAGTTTAAACCCGAAATATGCAATAGACATTCTATTACGTGCTGAAATCGCTTTAAAATCAGTCACTTCGTTGCTGTTTTCAATTTCACCATAGCGGTGCTATGCTAAAATCTCCAAACAGTCTGATTTTCTTGCGATTGCAACACTTCCCGTAAACACGGGACAGGCATCACCCCTGACCTTGTCAGGGCGGAGAAATCCTATTACATAATC
>NZ_JBSXOH010000006.1:0-17901 GCF_056859355.1 Cyclobacterium sp. L-R | reverse complement strand
AGGATTTCTCCGCCCTGACAATGTCAGGGGTGAAGCCTGTCCCGTGTTTACGGGAAGTGTTGCAATCGCAAGACAATCAGACTGTTTGGAGATTTTACCATAGCACCGCTATGGTGAATTGAAATCAGCAACGAAGTGGCTCATTTTGAAGCGATTTCAGTATGTAATAGATTGTTTATTGCATATTTTGGGTTTAATTGAGGCAGACTTTTTATTCATTCCAGAAATCCAAGAAATAGATATGTGTCTGCGTCTTAATAGCTTGCTCCAACAATGGTATAGGCAACTCTAGCACCTAAAATCGCCATTTGATAAGGTGCTGCACCCGATTGCTGGTACCTTAGACTTAACTCAAGTTGATTAAAAACATAACCTATTTCAGCAGAAAAGCCAAATTGAATGTTTTTGGAGGAATTGGTACCTACAATATTTTTATTTCGATTGATTAAAAATGAAGCACCAATTTGAGGTTCAAAAAAGAAGGATTGCCTGTAAACTCTGTAACCAATAAATACAGGTATTTGATGTAGGCTAATGTTTTCTCCCTTGGGTATAATGTAATTGGAATTCAAGGGGAAATAGAGGTAGTTTCCAGAAAAGGTTAATTGGGCCTCATTAGGCATGGCCATCAATCCTTTGAAAGAAAGCCCAAAGCCTGCAGGAAATTGGGTTTTATAATACTCATTGAGTACAGCAACAGCATCAAAACCTACTTTAAACTGGTTATTGGTGTTTTGAGCAAAAGTAGGAGCAAATAATCCTGAAAATAAAATTACAAATAGAACCCGCTTTATCATGACCTAATGTTGGCTTGGTGAGACACAAAGTTGAAGAACTAAGGTAATAAATTTCATAGTTAACATTATTATTACCTTTGCTATTCATGCTTACTTTTTCCTAATTTCTCGAATTTCTTTAGTCCTTGTTCAATCAAAAAAGTACTAAGTGCTTTGAGCATGATTTTCTCAGTAAGGTTTGTAATTGTTTGAATATGAGTTTTTTGTAGATGTTTTATATGGGTGTCGTTTATTAAACTATTTTCCTGAGGCTTCTATTTATATACCTCTTGATAATAAAAAGCCCAAGCCACTTTGGCTAGTTACAATTTGTTCTAGCTTTATTTTGGCCAAAATATACTATTGTATTATCTCTCTATATCAAGGAAAAAAGACTGTATATAGTATAATCTAATCGACAATTTTTTATATTATGATGAAAATTGAATTTTAGTTGAAAGATTATGAATATCAAATGTCTATTAGGTTTTCTTAGTGTGATTTTTATCATTTTTTCCTGCAATCAAAAAGGTGGAAAGCTTGCTAATGCTGAAGGGGATTGGTTGGTGCCAGATAGTGTGAAGACACTTCAAAACAGGTTTACAGACGATGAAAGTTTAAAAAATGGTAAAGCATTGTTTCAAATTTATTGTTCCACATGTCATGGTGCAGGAGGAAGAGGAGATGGAGCAGCAGGACAAGCCATGGGTAGTCAACCTGCCGATTTGCTTTCAACAAGAGTTCAGGGGCAAACAGATGGAGAATTATTCTATAAAATTACCAAAGGGAAGGCGGTTATGCCTTCTTTTCAGGAATTTCTATCCGAGGAACAGCGATGGAGTCTAGTGGGATTTATTAAAAACCTAAAACAATTAACCGAAAATAGTTTAACCCAAAATGCCCCTATTCCACTCGTTCCTGATATTGAGATTAGCCATTTCACTAAAGTTGTTCCAAGGGTTGTTAGGATTTGGAGCGGTCCAAATAATTACCTTTGGTATGCCAATATCGATGGTGAAATTTATAGGTTACCCATAGATAATCCGCATCAACTTGAAAAAATGCTAGATGTTTCAGATCATGGAATCAGTAGGTTACAAGGAGCTACCATGCATGAAAATGTTTTATTGTTAAGTGGGAATGTTCGTGTTAATGAGAATAAAGGCACAATAGGTAGATTGGTTAGGGTAAAATGGGATGAGGAAAATAGTGCCAAAGCAGAAGTGGTGTTTACTACTGAAGAATATGGAACAACCAATACACCCTTTGATCACGGCTGGTCTGCCTTGCAAGTAAGTCCTGATGGGCAATACCTATACGTCGTAAGTGGAAGCCGAACTGACCATGGAGAAGTTCAAGACAATTTGGGTGCTTATCCCAACTCTAGAGATGTGGCGCTTACATCCAAAATTTTTCGGATTCCAATTGATGCTGTCAATTTGTTGCTTCCAGATAACCTTTCATTTCTTAAGGAACAGGGTTACTTGTATGCAGAAGGGCTAAGAAATGCCTATGATCTTGCTTTAGATAAGGAAGGAAGACTCATGGCAGTTGTAAATTCAGGAGATTATGATCAAAATGAGGATATGTTTTGGGTAAGAGAAGCTTACCATTATGGCTATCCTTGGATAATGGGAGGCATGGAATCCCCACAACAATTTTCAGACTGGATACCGGATCCGGAAAAGGATCCTTTTCTTAATCCCAGTGCCGCAGCCTGGCCAGATGATTTCTATAATGATCCTGATTTTCCAAAAAGGCCTGAGGGTGTTAATTTTGGCAAAAGCATCTTAAACTATGGGCCTGATGCAGATAAGTTCAGAGATAATGAAACGGGTGAAATAAAAGATGCGTCTAATTTAGGAATCGGAGTCAGGACTTTTACGCCTCATTCTTCCCCTCTTGGATTGGTCTTTGACAATGACAATTCCCTGCCCGGAAGATTCAAAGGCAAAGGGCTTGTTGCAAGGTATACCAATGGACAGAAATCTGCCTTGATGCAACCTTTTACCAAAAATGGAGAAGACCTTTTATTGCTTGACCTTCAATTCCTTGATGAAGAACAAAATTTCAAGTTAAATACTTATAGAATAGCAGAAGGTTTTACACAACCTGTGGATGCTGTTTTGCTGAATGGATTTCTTTATGTAATTGAATTTGGAGGGAAAGAACAAGGTGGAAATATATGGAAAGTTACCTTTAACCCTGAAAAATAAGGTTATAATTAAAGGCAAAAGGATGCTTTTGCCTATTTCCAGTTTAGGCCAATTATTAATTATTAGAAAGTTGCTAACCTATTTCAGGTTTATTTAGACTATTTGAGTCTTTTGTGGATTTTGTGTTAAATTTTTGTTAAATAATTTTTTTAATTAACTCTTATAGTTAAAAAAAAATATAAATAAGTAGAGAATACTTTTGTAAAATAATTATTGTCCTTATATTTGTGATACCAATTAGAAAAATTGGTATTTGTAATACCCCTTTGAGGGAATTGGTGATGTTTTCATCGTAGGTTCAAATCCTGCTATTACAACTTGGTTATTTTGGGTTTATTGTTAATTGACTTAAGCTATGAAAAGATTTTCATAGCTTATTTTTATGTCTAAAATGACTAATTATTTAGTTTTTTTTACTTAAATAAACTTTAGAAAGAAGCAGGTGAGGGGCAGGCTTAGGTTTGCTTTGTTGGTAAGCAGGGGTTAACTTAAAATTTGCCATCGAACCCTTAAACCCGAAATATACAATAGCCGTTCTATTTTGTGCTGAAATCTACAAAAATGCTGAATATCTTACAATTACAGTCCTTTGGAAATACCGGTGATGTTGACCCCTGACTTGTGTCAGGGCGGAGAAATCCTATTGGATAATTCGGATTAACGTCCATTCCATCACAAGTAGAAAGTCAATTAAAATTTTTTAGTTTAACAAAAAAAGAAGGCCCGAGCTCCGGAACCTTCTTTACTACTTTACTTAATATTTTAATTTGATCAATAACCCAAGATCTTCATCATGTCCTTGCTCTCCTGTTCTGGAGCAAACAATCGATGTTGGATAGAGCCATCTTTATTTCTGTCTATAATCACGTGCTTAGGAGCTGGAATGAGGCAATGTTGAATACCACCATATCCCCCTAATGATTCTTGGTATGCTCCTGTATGGAAGAAACCAATGTATTGCTGATTGTCTTTTTCTCTTTTCGGTAGATAAATATTGAACTGATGAGACTCTGAATTATAATAATCCATGCTGTCACAAGTAAGACCTCCAAGGGATATATTATGGTATTCCTTGTCCCAATTATTAATGGCCAACATAATGTACTTTTGGTTTAAGCCCCAACTGTCTGGAAGTTGAGTGATAAATGAGCCATCAATCATGTACCATAACTCCTTGTCATTTTGTAATTTTTCATCCAAAATTGAATACAGAACGGCACCACTTTCACCTACTGTATAGCTACCAAATTCTGTAAAAATATTTGGCTCTATAGTATTGTTTTTGGCACACATCCATTTGATGTTTTTAATGATTTGTTCTGCCATGTATTGGTAGTCATAATCAAAAAACACATTGGTCTTTATGGGCCAACCACCGCCTATGTCCATGGTATCCAGTTCTGGAGCTACCTTTTTAAGTTCTACGTATTTCTGAATAAATCGAGTAAGTTCTGACCAATAGTAGGCCGTATCACGGATACCCGAGTTGATAAAGAAATGAAGCATTTTAAGACTTACATTGGGATTGTCTTTGATTTTTTCTTCATAAAGTCTGATGATATCATTATACCTCACACCCAATCGTGAAGTGTAAAAGCCGAAAGTCGGTTCCTCATCTGCTGCAATTCTAATTCCAACTTTGAAAGGGACTTTTACATGTTCTAAATAATAATCTATTTCTGTAATATTGTCCAATATAGGAATACAATTCACAAATCCTTCATTGAGTAATTCGGTAATGTATTGTTTATACAAGTCCCTCTTAAAACCGTTGCAAACGATAAAGATGTCTTTTTTAATTTTACCCTTGGCATAAAGGCTTTTTACAAGGGGGATATCAAATGTACTGCTCGTTTCAATATGCGCTCCATTTTTTAGCGCCTCATCTACTACAAAGCTGAAATGAGAAGACTTTGTGCAATAACAATAGGTATAACTTCCCTTATAATCATGAGTTTCCATTGCATTGCCAAAGTAGGTTTTGGCATTTTGGATATTTTCAGAGATTTTTGGGAGGTAAGTTAATTTTAAGGGAGTTCCGTATTCCTCAATAATATTCAAGAGGTTTACACCATTAAACTGCAATTGGTTATCTGTTACCTTGAATTCCTTGGTAGGAAAATCAAAAGTCTGCTTTATGAGGTCAATGTATTTGTTCATTTCTGGCTGCTAATAGACATTAAATATTTACTCGGTTCAAAAATTGCATTAAAAACTGTAATATCAAATCAATTTTATCTTGAAGAAGAACAAATTTGAAAAATGCCAGTTTTAAACGATCTCTTTACATAGAAGTTTTCCCAATATCAGGGTTGATTTTTCTCAAAGGATTTTGCAATGCTGGTGTATTTGATTCAATTTTCACGCCAAAAAAATAAACCTATTGTTCTTTCAGATTTATAAGGAGTAAAACAGTTTGATTGGTTTGTTAAATTGTTGGTATTGATGCCGGAAATAATTGGCTATTATACCAAATTCAGTTGGGAGAGTAGGTCAATTCTTAATAGGAAATTCAACATAAAAAGTAGTACCTACATTTTCTTCTGATTCAAACCATATATTTCCATCATGTGCTATGATGATTTGCTTGCAAATGGCCAAGCCCATACCATAAGGTTTTTCACCATTCGTTCCCTCTCTTTTCCCCATAGTGTCCCAATCAAAAATCAGGTTTTTCATGGAGTTTGGTATACCTATGCCCTCATCTTTTATAATTATGGTAATCTTTTCATTATTGCTTTTCATATTCACATCGATGGTTTTGCCTTCGGGCGTGAATTTGATGGCATTGGCTATTAAATTTGTTAGCACTCGCCACATCTTTTCTTTACTTATTAAAGCTTTGACAGGAAGTGTATTCAAATTTATGTTTTGGCTCTTTTCTTCTGCTTTATGAACTAAAATTTCAACGCAATATTTTAGCAGTCTTCCGATCTCTACTTGTTCTTTTGCCAGCTTGCTGTTTTTCTTATTAGAAAGTAACATTTCAGCAATTAGATCCATAGAATTGTTGCAAGAAGTTTTAATGTTTTCTAGCAGGTATTTGTTTTCACCTTTGACCTGAGGGTCGTCTAGTATTAGGTTGGCCATCATTATCATACTACTTATGGGGTTGCGTAGATCATGAGCAACCATGTACATGATTTTGGTATTTTCTGCTTGACTAAACTCCAGAGCTGCTAAAGTATCTTGAAGGTCCCTGTTTTTTTGAAGGATAAGGGCATTTGTTTTGATGGATTTTTTCAAATTATACCAATTGACCATTAAAAAGCCTGCCAAAAGAAGAGTGAAACCTGCAGCTGTGGCCAAATAAATATTCTTTATTTTATTGTCCCTATTTAAAATAGACAATTCATATTTCTGAGCAGCATTTAGAAAGGATCCTTCTACATCTACAAATTTAAGTTCCTGGTCAATGCTTTGTATTGAATCATTTAAATGATGGTAGGATTTCATTACGTCAAAAGCCATTTCCATTTCTCCATTCTTTTCATAATACTCCCCCTTTATCAAGTACCAACGTAATAGAATATCTAAGTATCGTCTGTTTTTCACCTCCGCTTGAGGCAGTTCAATGTCTAGCTCATTTAAATAAATGGCGGCCTTTTGGAGCTCTTTATTTTCAATATATAATTTAGCCAATTTCAATTTGGCCGTTTGTGCATCGCTAAAGTCGTAATCCGGTTGGCTATTAATAGCTATACTGCTTTTTAGTAATTGTTCCGCAACACCTGTTTTGCCAAGCATTGCCATTACCCCTCCAAGATTTCCTTTTACGACTCCCAGAGCTGAATTTATAAATAAATCTCTTTCTGGGTATTTAGGCTTAATTTCCTCAAGATAGGCCAAAGCATTAATATAATAGTAGGCCGCACTGTCGTACTTTCCTAATTTCTCGTAGCTTAAAGCTAAGGTGTTGCGATACCTTTGGGGCTCATTAATATTCTGTTGTAAATCACCATTTCCCCAACAAGCTCTATTTTCCTCAATTGCTTTTTTGAAAAATGGAATGGCTTCACTGTATTGTTTCTGGTTATACCTGTATATGCCCAGTCTATAGGTTAAATCACTAACGTGACAATCGTCAAGATTTTCAATCGCATACTCTCTTCCATTAAAATAACTTTGAAAGGCATCATTGTACTTATGCCTGGCTTGTAAAATATCACCTTTCAAAAAGGTAGTCAATACGTAGCGGTATTGGCTGATTTGGTCACCATAATTTAATACTAGGTACATGCTGTCCAAATAGCTTTCTGATTTATCTAAATCAAAATCGTAATTCAAATAAACGCCAGCAAGGAAATTGTACTTTTCCCAATAGTCTAGGGCATTTTTTTTGTCCACTTTTTGAAAAACACTGTCAAAATGAGTGATGGACTTGCTAAGTTGGCCACTGTTTAAATAATTGCTAGCATCAGCTATAGCATTGTCAATTTCTAGAGAAAGTTCAAGTTTTTCTGTGCGATTGCTATTGCATGCAAAACATAAAAGTAGGCAAATAAATAAACAAGTAATTCTATACCAAGCCTTCATAATATCAAAAAAAATGGCTCTTTGTTTTTTCATAGGTGTTCAAATTAGCCCATTATTCCTTAAAAATACTAATTTTTAATAAGAGAATAATTAAAACAAATTTACACCTTTTTTTATGGGGAAATTAGAATAAAATCGCAATAAACTTATTGAACTTTTTTCTATATTTTAATGGCATTTTCCTAAGGATAAACACTTTACCCAATATATTTGTCTGGTATTTTTTATTTTTATATTTCTTTAATCCTATTCGTGGAAAATTGATTTAAGGACGATTTAACCTCAAACAATTTGTCATTTGCCTCTTTCGGATGGTACAGAAAGGGTGTGTTTTAGTGGAGAAGTTAGGGGCAATTAACCTGCGGTGGCTATCCATTAGTAACTCACTTTAGGTACTTTTAAAATCGAATTATGCAATAGGATCCCTCGGCCCTGACAATTGTCAGAGGCTAAGCCTGTCCTGTGTTTAAGTGAAGCAATTTCAGCAGGTAATAGAAAATGAATTGCCTACTTCGAGTTAAATTATAATTTAATTGACCACTTCTGTATCAGCATGGATTAAGTCAAAAACCTGACTTTTGTACATATTTAATTTTCGTTCATACTCTTTAGGGTCGTCTATTAATGATAAGAAATAATAGGCACCTTCTATTACGGCGAAGATTTTTTCAGCCAATATTTCCGTATCTTTTATAACGAGAGCCTCATCTTTATCGAGCAGAGTCTTTAGGGTATGTCTTAATTTAATGTGTAGCTTTTTGTACTCTTCTTTTATCACTTTGTCTCTAAAAGTAAAAGCATAGCAGCTAAAAAAGACACCGTCATCAAAAAGCAGATTCCACTCTCTTGAAAAAAGCCTATTCACCAACTGAACAGGATCTAATTTGCTATTTTTCTCAGATTTCAGAATTATTGGTTTGTAAATCAATAGGTATTGATTAAGGATGTAATCTATTAAACCAAGTACCAATAGTCGCTTATTGGAGAAGTAATGCATAATAAGACTTGGGGGCATTTCAAGGTGTTTTCCAATTTTTGCAATGGAAACATTTTCCAATCCATCTCGCTTACACAATTCGTAAAATCCTGATATTATTTCCTTCTTTCGCTCGGTTCTTATGTTTGACTTCATATGTTAGTTTAAAATAAAAACACTAAAATAGTGATTCAGGTTTATTTTTTTATCTATTTTTTGTTAAATTTATTAGAATTTATATTGAATGAACATTCAATAAACAAAGGATAAAGTCCCATTAACACTAGGGTAATATGTGCGAACTACCTTGCACTCGATTTCACATTTAATTCAATCAATACCAAATAAATATCCAATACTTTATGGAAAAAATTTTACAATTATTTAAAAAAGTCAGTATAAGAATAAGCTTTAGTATCTTATTTATGCTGATTGTCTTCGCCGCTCAAGCCCAAGTCGTGGTTACAGGAGTGGTTAAAGACGGAATTGAAGGCATACCCTTACCAGGGGTTTCGGTCTATCAAAAGGGTGGTGGAAGTGTAAGCATTACAGATTTTGATGGAGTTTATAGCATTGAGGTGGCCAATTCTAACGCTGAGTTAGTTTTTTCTTTTATAGGCTTTGAGACACAAAATATTACTGTGGGTGACAAGTCAATTATCGATGTGACTCTAGTGGCTGAAGAAACACTTTTGGAGCAGGTTGTTGTTGTGGGGTATGGTACCCAGAAGAAAATCAATCTGACTGGAGCTGTAGATCAGGTTTCTGGGGAAGACATCATAAATAGACCTGTTGGAAATGTAATGCAAAGTCTTCAAGGTGTAAGCCCAGGCTTAAATATCACCTATTCTGGAGGAAGACCAGGTAGCATACCAAATATTAATATTAGAGGTTTTACTTCTATTAACGGTGGTGGTCCACTTATTGTACTTGATGGAGTGGCTGCTGCTTATGATGATCTATTGCGATTAAACCCAGCAGATATAGAATCATTTTCGGTATTAAGAGATGCGGCTTCTGCAGCTATCTATGGAGCGAGAGCAGCATTTGGTGTTGTATTGATCACGACCAAACAAGGTGGTAGCAAGCAGGTAATTTCCTACAATAGTAATTTCTCCTGGGGAAAACCAACAGTGATGCCACAACCAGTAACTGATCCCTATATTTATAGCAGGGTAATGGATCAAGCGACAAGTAATACACCTTGGAATTATATCAATTTCAATGATTATCATTATACCTGGGCCAAAGAAAGGTCAGGAGATCCTTCTGTAGAAGATGTTCGAGTTGATCCAAATAACCCAAGTCAATGGGCTTATATGGGAAACAATGATTGGTACGATTATTTTTTCAACAGTTCTAGTTTTTCAACCAATCAAAGTTTGTCCATAAGTGGAAGTTCAAACAATGAAAACATGCCTATGACCTATTATGTGTCTGGGGATTATACCAGGGAAAATGGTATGAACAAATTACAACCGGACAACTGGGACAGGTATTCTTTAAGAGCAAGGATTACTGCTACCCCTAAAAGCTGGTTGAAATTGGATAATAACCTCAATATCTATCAAACCAAGCGTGAGGAGTCAACCAATAATATTACAGATATTTATTCACTCACACCTATAGAGGTAGCCAAAAACCCTGATGGGTCTTGGGCCAATACGGATGCGGGAAGATTGGCGGCACGATTGGTAGATGGAGGTAGAAATGTTGAAGACATGTTTGGTTTTCATAATATTCTAAGAGCGATTGGTACTTTTATGGATGGAGACCTTACCGTAACAGGTAATGCCAGTTTCAAAAGAGAACAATGGATATATGGATGGGACAGAAAAAACTATGACATAGGTTATGGTCCTGATGATATCAGGACTGAAGGTGGTGATGGTTCTGTGGTTCAAAGGAATGGCAGCCTTCAGAATACCATATTTGACCTTTATAGTAATTATAATAAGAGTTTTGGTAAGCACACCATTAGCCTTCTTGCTGGTTACAACCAAGAAAGCTATACCTATTCATCTGTACAGGCTGAAAGAAGAGTATTGATTTCTTCATCATTGCCTTATATTGGCTTGACTAGTGGAGACTCATTTATCACCCCGGGTTATAGTTCTTATGCTACTCAGAGTGTTTTTGGAAGAGCCAATTATACTTACGATAACAAGTACATTATCGAATTTAATGGTCGATATGATGGTTCATCAAGGTTTCCAAGTTCGAGCAGGTGGGGATTTTTCCCATCTTTATCAGGAGCATGGATTGCTAGTGATGAAGAATTTCTTCAAAATTTAGATGGAGATCCAACACTGAAATTTAGAGCATCTTATGGTAGTTTGGGGAACCAAAACGTAGATAACTTTGGCTATTTACAATCTCTTCCTACAGGACTTTCTGGTGCTTTGATTGATAATGACAGGCAGGTAGTAGTTTCTAGCTCCCCACAATTAGCGGTGGATCCTAATTTTTATACCTGGGAAAGAGTAGTAACCACAAATTTTGGAGTGGATTTCGGATTATGGGAGGATAGGTTCTTTGCGACTTTTGATTACTTTATCAGAGACACCAAAGACATGTTGACCAATCCAGTTGAACTTCCAGGAGTTTTGGGAACATCTCCTCCTAAACAAAATGCTGCCGATCTTCAGACCAAAGGTTGGGAATTATCTCTTAATTATAGGAACCAATTTGGAAGCTATGATAGACCTATTGAATTTGCTTCTAAATTCTTCATATCCGATTCCAGATCCTACATCACTAGGTTTGAAAATGAACAAGGTTTGTTTTCAAATTATAGAGTTGGTCAAGAAGTAGGTGAAATTTGGGGGTTAACCAATGATGGTCTATTTAGTTCCGAAGATGAAATTAGCCAACTAGATCAATCTGCGATTATTCCATGGGGAGCACTTGATATTGTGCCAGGATGGCCTAAGTATGTGGATGTTGACAATGATGGTAAAATAGAAGAAGGACTTACAGAGGACAACCCCAAGGACCTTAGACTTATTGGAAACAGTAGACCTAGGTATCAGTTGGGAGCCAACCTAAGTGTAGCTTGGAATGGTTTTGATCTTTCTTTATTTCTTCAGGGTGTTGGCAAACAGGATTACTATCCAAGACATTATCTTTTCTGGGGACCTTACCAACAGCCTTATGCAAATATCTACCCTTGGAATTTAGATTTCTATAGAGGAGAAGCAGACAGTGAGGCAT
The DNA here is from genome assembly GCF_056859355.1 of Cyclobacterium sp. L-R. NCBI lineage: Bacteria > Pseudomonadati > Bacteroidota > Cytophagia > Cytophagales > Cyclobacteriaceae > Cyclobacterium > Cyclobacterium sp. L-R. The sequence goes on along the minus strand of NZ_JBSXOH010000006.1, from coordinate 6,184 downwards.
TGAGAGCACAGCACAGTCAATCCTATATTGATGCAGGCTTGGCCGATGTCAATACGGATTCGAGTTATCCAGTCCTTCAATCTTGGTTGGCGGATGCGAACTATGGTTCTGGACTTGATATATCCCAAACAGGTTACCTTTTAAGTGCGGCGTATGTAAGGGTAAAGAACGTTACTATTGGCTACAATTTACCTGAGCAATGGGTGTCTAGGATAAAGGCAAGTAGAATTAGGGTATTTGTGTCTGGAGAAAACCTTTATGAGTTTTCAGCCATCAAGTCTTTCCTTGATCCAGAGGCAATTAACGATGCCAACGGATTTGCCTATCCTTTCCAAAGAAAATATTCATTCGGGGTAAATATTGACCTATAAACGCAAATTAGAAATGAAAAAATACATATATTATTTATTCATACTGAATATATTCTGGATTACCTCTTGTAATGAAGAATTCATGGACAGGTATCCCCAGACTTCAATAGCACCTGAGGAGTTCTTTAAGACAGAACAGGATTTACAACTTTATGTTAATGGACTATTGTCTTTGCCAGGTACCTTCGAGTACCAAAGTGATCAAAGTAGTGATAACTTGGCAACAACTGGAGCTGTAGAAATTAAAAGCATATTAACTGGTTCACCAAGTTCACAAAATGTAATTGTGGGATGGAATTGGGGAAGATTGCGAAATATCAATTACTTCCTTGAAAACAGCAGAAAAGCGAACGCAAGCTTAGAAGTAATCCAACATTATGAGGGAATAGCACGCTATTATAGGGCTATCTTTTACTCAAGCATGGTGAAACGTTATTCAGATGTTCCATGGTATGAGCAATTACTTTCTCCTACTGATGAGGAATTGTACAAGGGTAGAGATTCTAGGGAGACCGTTGTTGATGGAATTATGGAAGACCTGGCATTTGCAAATGAACATGTAAATGCAGATGTAGCGACAGGAACTCCTGGGAATTGGGCAGTAAAGGTTTTTTATGCCAGATTTGCACTATATGAAGGGACTTTCAGGAAATACCACGATGAGTTAGGACTACAAAATACCGCCGATACTTTTTTGCAAAAAGCGAGTGAGATTGCAAAAACCATTATGGATTCAGGGAAATTTTCCATTTACAATACAGGGAATCCTGACAATGATTATAAAACCTTGTTTAATAGCCAAGACCTTACTGGAAATAGTGAAGTAATCTTATTCAATGCCTATGATATTAATAAGGACAGGAGTAGTAATGTAAATACTGGAGTTTTCGGCACTTATGAACAATCACCTGCTAGGGATTTGGTACAGAGCTACTTGATGGCAGATGGATCCAAGTTTACTGATAAACCAGATTATGACAAATTCTCCTATGTGGAAGAATTCAAAGATAGAGATCCTAGATTATACCAAACTTTGGTCTATCCAGGCTGGGTTAGAGTACCCGAAAGCAGCCCTTATATCCCTATATTAAATAGGAATTTCAGTGGGTATTATCAGCACAAAGGATACAGTAATACTACTGATAACATAGAGCTTGGAAGCTTGGACTTCCCGGTTTACAGGTATGCTGAAGTATTGTTGACTTATGCAGAAGCAATGGCAGAATTGGGAACATTGACCCAAGCAGACCTTGATGCATCCGTGAATTTGCTTAGAAATAGAGTGGGAATGCCTGCTTTAATGCTTAATGAAGCCAATGCTCAGCCGGATCCAGTTATGATGTCAAAATACCCTAAGGTGTCAGGACCTATGGCTGGAGTGCTGTTGGAGATTAGAAGAGAAAGAAGAGTAGAATTTGCAGTAGAAGGCTATAGATTTGATGACCTGATGCGCTATGGTGCAGGTAAATTGCTGGAAAACATTCCTGAAGGTATGTATTTCTCAGGTCTTGGAAAATTTGATTTGACGGGTGATGGCATTCCTGATATCCTTTTGGTTGACAAAAGCACAGATATCCCAGAGGATAAAGACAAGGTAGTAAATGAGTTAGGAAAATTACTCATCTATTACAAGACAGGAACAATAGATGATAATGTGACTGTTTATCTTGAGAATGGTGAAAATGGAGGAACCATGGTGACTGAAGTTAGCCCAAGGAACTTTATCGAACCAAAATATTATTACAGACCTATCCCTGTACAACAGGTGGCACTCAACCCTAATCTTGAACAGATTTTTGGTTGGGAATAATTTATAAAAAAAGAGTATGAGGTAGGCTGTTGGATTAATTAGATTCCAACAGCTTACTTTTGTTTAACCCAAATTATGTAATAGGATTTCTCCGCCCTGACAATGTCAGGGGTGAAGCCTGTCCCGTGTTTACGGGAAGTGTTGCAATCGCAAGAAAATCAGGCTGTTTGGATATTTTAGCATAGCACCGCTATGGTAAAATTGAAAACAGCAACGAAGTGGCTGATTTTGAAGCGATTTAAGCACGTAATAGATTGTCTATTGCATATTTCGGGTTTAATCTATAGATGAAATTTAAACCCTAAATAAATGAAGAAAAATACGATGAGGGTGGCCATTATTTTTATGTTTAGCACTATGCTGACATTGGCTGCCAATGCCCAGGAAAAAAAGACCCTTTTTATTATTTTAGATGGTATTCAGAGGGAACTTTTAGAGCGTAACCCAACACCAAACCTTGATGAAATAGCTTCACTTGGTCAATATACCCACGCTTATGTAGGAGGAAAAAAGGGTGGATATTCTGAAACACCTACCATTTCGGCTGTAGGATACAATAGCCTTTTGACAGGAGTTTGGGTAAACAAACACAATGTTAAGGGAAATAGCATACGCGAACCCAATTATAATTACCCTACAATTTTCCGAAAATTTAAAGAAAATTATCCTAATAAAACCATAGCAGTTTATTCTACCTGGTTGGACAACCGTACCAAATTAGTAGGAGAGAATTTGAAGGAGACAGGACATTTGCAATTGGATTATCACTTTGATGGGCTTGAAATAGACACCCTTTCTTATCCTCATGATAATAAGAGTGATTATATTAAGAAAATTGATCAGGCCGTATCAACTTATGCAGCCAACGATGTCCTTACTAAAGGTCCTGATATGACCTGGGTGTATTTGCAATATACTGATGATATGGGGCATAGATTTGGGGAGAGCCCTCAAATGAATGCTGGTATTCAGGAGGCTGACAGGCAAGTAGGGTTGATCTGGGAAGCCATTCAGAAGAGAGAAAAATCCCACAATGAAGAATGGATGATCATCATTACTACAGATCATGGTAGAAAAGTTGGTGGTCGAGGACATGGCGGACAATCCGATGAAGAACGTGCTACCTGGATTGTTTCCAATAAAAAATTCAATGGTATTTCTAAAAACACTCCTGGTGTGGTTGACATTTTTCCTACCATAGTTGACTATATGGATATTGCCGTTCCTAAAAATCAAGCCATGGAATTAGATGGTGTGTCTTTATTAGGAGAGGCCTACGCAAGCCATTTGTCTGGATCTTTAAAAGGGGAAAGTCTTAGCCTTTCATGGAAAGATTATGGCATTATAGGCAAAGCCTTGGTTTGGGTAAGCCCAACCAATCAGTACAAATATGGAGAGACGGATATTTACAGGCAAATAGGGGCGATTTCACTTGAAGAAGGTTCCGCTATATTTGATTTAAAATTCAATTATGATCAACTTAAAGTGGTAGTTGAGTTACCAAATGGATACCTTAATGTTTGGGTAACAAATGAAGAATAGGTGTTACAATAAATAATTTCACTTTTTAGTATACCATTTGTGTAAAAAGAATAAATAATTTGGCGTTCGAAGACTTAACTTAGGCTTCGAACGCCTTAATTTCATGCAAAGATTTATTCTAACCTTTTTACTTACCTTAAATTCCATACTTATTGTTTTTAGTCAAGAACCCGAGCATCCCGGTATTTTTGCTAAAAAAGCAGTAAAACCTGTGCTTATTGACGGGATACTTAATGAAGAGATATGGCAGGACATAGGTTGGGAAAGTAATTTTATCCAAACCTTTCCTACTGACACAGCAAAGGCAATTGCTGAAACAAAGGTTAAAGTGTCCTTTGATGATAAATTCATATACATTGCGGCTATCCTACTGAATCCTGAAGCTCGTAAAAAGTATGTGAGTACTTCCCTAAGAAGAGATTATAGAGGAAATCAGAATGATGGTATCAGCATTGTAATTGATACCTTTAATGACAAAACCAATGGTTATATATTCGGAGTAAACCCTTATGGGGTGCAGAGGGAAGCCATGGTAGGCAATGGAGGCTTGCTATCAACAGATTTCAATCTGGCCTGGGACAACAAATGGTACTCCGAAGCGACGATTCATGACGACCATTGGATAGTAGAGATAGGGATACCTTTATCCACACTGAGGTACAAAGACGGAGCCGAAAACTGGAACATTAACTTTTATAGGATAGACAGTAAATATTCTGAAAAAACAACCTGGACCCCTATTCCTAAGAATTTCAATGTAACCCATACTGCCTTTTCCCGAAACCTTCATTTTTCGGAGCCATTGCCCAAAGCTGGAGGAAACTATTCAATAATACCCTACGCAGCGGTGGCCACTTCAAAAAACAATATCAATGGCATAGAAGAACCTTTAAAACCATCTTTTGGAGGAGATGCCAAAATTGGAATTGGACCTGCCATGAATCTTGATCTTACCGTTAATCCTGATTTTTCTCAAGTTGAGGTGGATGAGCAAGTGACCAATTTAGACCGGTTTGAAATATTCTTTCCTGAAAGGAGACAGTTCTTTTTAGAGAATGTAGATCTTTTTGCTGATTTCGGGACAGACAGAATAAGACCTTTTTTCTCCAGAAGAATAGGAGTGGACAGGGATGAAAATACGGGGCAAAATGTGCAAAATCAGATCCTATATGGTGCGAGGTTAAGTGGCAAGTTAAATGAAGATTGGAGAATAGGTGCCATGAACATGCAAACTGCCAACGATCCCCTCAGAGGAATCTCCGGTAAAAACTTTACTGTAGCTGCTTTGCAAAGAAAAGTATTCAACCGTTCCAATGTTGGGGTGATGGTCATAAATAGAGAGACCATGGACATGGAACAAGGTGGCTTAAACCTGGTCAATGGAAAGCATAATCGCCTGGTTGGTATTGATTATAATTTGTTTTCTAAAGACAATCGATGGACGGGCAAGTTTTTTTACCATAAAACCTTTGAAGAGGGTAAGCAAAGCAATACCGGGACGGGGCATGCGCAACTTACTTTTACCGATGTTAACCTAATGGCAGGTTTGTCTTATTCCAATGTGGGAGAGAATTACAATCCCCTGGTAGGTTATACGCCCAGAGTGGGGTACCAAAGAATAGCTCCAATTATGAGCTATACTTTTTTCCCAGACTCAAAACTCATCAATAGACATGGTCCGGGTTTTGAATCTGAAACTTTATGGACGCCTTCTTTGGGAATAACTGACGAGTTGCATACCTTAAATTACTTGATTCGCTTGCATTCCTATGCAGAGATTACGCTTAGCGCAAACAACCAATATACTTATTTATTCTTCCCTTTTGATCCTACCCGAACTGGTGGCGAACCTTTGGCCCAGAGCACTTCTTACAGGTACAATTATTTTGGTATAGATATGAGAACGGATCCCAGGAAAGCATTTTCCTTAAAAGGAGTTGGACAGACTGGGCAATATTATAATGGTAGAATGTCTAATTTTCTTGGAACTGCCCAATGGAGAGTCGGATATTCTGCCAATATCTCCATGAATATCAGTTATAGCAGGCTAAGGCTTCCTGAACCTCAGAAGGATGCAGATTTATTTCTGATTGGACCACGATTCGACCTTACCTTTACAAGAAGTTTATTCTGGACCACCTTTATCCAATACAATAATCAGATTGACAATATCAATATCAATACCCGTTTACAATGGAGGTATGCACCTGTTTCTGATTTGTTTATGGTGTATACGGACAACTACTTCCCAGATTCCTTTGCCTCCAAGCAGCGGGCTTTTGTGATGAAATTAAATTATTGGTTAAATCTTTAACCCGGTATTATGTAATAGGATTTCTCCGTCCTGACAATAGTCAGGGGTGAAGCCTGTCCCGTGTTTACGGGAAGTGTTGCAATCGCAAGAAAATCAGGCTGTTTGGAGATTTTAGCATAGCTCCGCTATGGTGAAATTGAAAACAGC
>NZ_JBSXOH010000005.1:0-7413 GCF_056859355.1 Cyclobacterium sp. L-R | reverse complement strand
CTATATTGTTTTTTAATAGTTTTAAAAAGTCCTTCGAAAAGGAAAAGGACTTGATTGTTGTTAGATTATTTTCAAAAAAACTACGCTCCCTTTTCTTTCCTAAAAATAATAAAAATTCCTTAACTAAACGACATTGATATTCCGGGTTAAAAATAATCCTTATAACAATCCATTGTGGAAGAACGTATGCCTAAAATAAGTGTATATGAAGCTTTGGCTTATCCGGTTCCTGGAATAGTTGCCCATCAGTCTTCTCTGATAGGAGGGGAGTATTTGAATATACCTTATTTTGAAGATTGGGGAATAGAAGAAAGGAAAAGACTAGAGAACTCTTCCAAATTTGAAGCGGCTGATTTTAAATTCAGGTATTTACCCGCCAGTTGATAGATGGATTCTTTTTTCATTCCGGCTTTTCGCCTTTGTGAAATTGAATAGCTACCAATGGATTTCGATAGTTTTTTTCCTTCTTTTTTAATTAATAAATGGTGATGGAATGTGCTGTGAATGAATTTGTTGTCATCCAGTTGGTTTGAGAGGTATACCTGTGCGATAGTAGAAGGTAACAAGTCCATACCCCGTACAATCAGATCTATTCCGAAATTCATGTCATCAGCCATGGAAGCCAGTTGATAACTGGCGAAGCGATCTTTTTTTTGAACCATAAAAAAATCCATTGCCCTAGGTAAAATATAAGGTTTTTGCCCTGTTGAGTAGGTGTTTAAATCTACAGATGCATTTTTTTCAGTTTTTAACCTTAAAGAAGTTTGGCTTTTCCACAAGGGGATGTTGCGGTGTAAACAAGTGCCAGTATACCACTTCTTAGGGTGCTTGTTTAGCAATGTTTTGCGAGAACAATCGCAAGAGAATATTAAGTTTTTATCAATTAATTCGTAGATTATATCTTTGTAAATGGGGATTCTGTGAACCTGTGAGTAGTCTTTTAGGAATTCTTTGCTATCTCTAGGTCCTTCATCATATGGGATTTCTAAAAACTCCAGCGTATCAAAAATATCTTGAATATACTCCGACCTCACGCGCTTTTGATCTAGATCGTCTATCCGTAAAAGAATTTTGGCCCCATGTTTTTTCGCCAAACTCACAGTTATTAAAAATGAAATAACATTTCCCAGATGTAGGTAACCGCTAGGTGTAGGTGCCAGTCTGGTTTTATGGAGTTTCATTCAGTGGTTTCGCTTAGGTTGATAGGTATAAACCTTGCAAATAGTTCTTCTCTGTACCATCCTTCTTCTTTCACTTTTTTGATAACTTCTCTATGGCCGGAGTTGTAGGCGTAGGCTTCCATTTGTTCCCTACTGTTCCAGTAGCTAAAAGTAGCCTGTTCTATTATTGGCCACTCTCCTATACCTTTTGTATAAATCAAACCCTTTGCTTTTTCAGCAGACTTACTTGTTAGAGTTACAAACTTTAAGAAGTTTAAAACTTTCCGAATTTTAACTCTTGCCCTGGTAATAACCATAATAGGTCCATCTGTGGAAGAATTTGTAGGAGTAAATGGTGTTTCTCCATACCAGGTGCCATGACTTTGAATGCAGCGCATCCAATAGGTGAAATTACTAACACATTGCTGATTGAATCGTCGGTAATTTTCGGAAAGGCTAAAATTTTTAGCTGCATCTAGATCTTCCCATACCATTAACAAAGCATAGGTAGAAAGATCAGGTTTTAGGGAGAAGCCAAAACCTCCTCCTGTTCCCATCAATTTAAAGAACTTTTTTCCTTTGGCTTTTTTTAGGGGTGAAATGGCCAATTGCATTTGGTTAAATGCCCACCAGCGATTTCTTTTAGGGTATTGAAAAAAAGTAATGGATACGATCTCCTTGTGTGGATTCATGGCATGGATAAGTCGAATTAATTCGATACAGTATTCACTTCTACAAGTATAATCATGTCAACTTGTTTATTAACAAGTATCAATCAAAAACTTTTTTAATTATTACCCTTATCAAAAGTATGGCTAAGACAATAGCGGATCCTGCAATGACAAATTCCATTTAGATTTTGAGTTTTAGATTGAGAATAAAGCAACAATTGAAAAGAGCGTTAAAAGTCTCAGCCCATCCAAGGCAAGCGTGTTGCCTTTTATTTAACTCTAAAGTAGTATTTATGGTTTAATTAAATCTGAAATTGACCATCTATTACCTGTTGAGTTTATATTGATACGGTGTATGTAATTGATAATGTGTGGATTGATTGGGTTTGTTCCTTGATTTAGACTTTATGTAGACTTCTTCCTAAACTCATGCAAAAGTTTACGAAAAGTTAAAAGTCACCTTTGGTATTCATTCATTTTCTCTCTTACCTTTGTGAATTATTTAGAATCCATGGTGCAATTAAAAACAAGAAGAATTTCAGCAGGCGCTTTCTTTTTCCTCACAGGGTTGTGTTTTTCTTCCTGGGCATCCAGGATTCCTGATTTTCAACAAAAATTTTCATTGAGTGAGGGGCAGCTTGGTTCCGTGCTTTTGGGACTTCCTTTAGGTTCTTTACTGGCCTTACCTTTGGCTACTTGGGCTGTCATCAAATTTGGTAGCAGGTCGGTGGTGATGGTAGGTTTGTCCTTGTATGTCCTGGTGTTAGTCGGGATAGGGTTTTCTATGGATGCCTTTTTCTTGAGCGTGATGGTCTTTATTTTTGGGATGATTGGGAATATGATGAATATTTCCTTAAACACACAAGCACTCAACCTAGAAAAGGATTATGGAAGGAATATCCTAGGTTCTTTACACGGACTGTGGAGTTTGGCAGGCTTTGCTGGTGCTGGAGTAGGAGGGCTGATGGTGTACCTTCAACTAAGCCCATATCAGCATTATGCTATTATATTTTCAGTTGGTTTAATTGTGATTTTTATCTTTCGAAATGGATTTGTGGAGGAGGTACCGGACAAGACCAGTTCGGTGAGAGGACTTGTTTGGAAAAAACCTGACGAAACCTTACTTAAATTAGGGATGGTAGGTTTTTGTGGGATGATGTGTGAGGGCTGTATGTTTGATTGGTCAGGGGTTTATATGAATAAAGTTGTGCAAGCCCCAGCATATCTGGTCCCAACCGGCTATATTGCTTATATGGGAGCCATGGCTATAGGCAGGTTTGCTGCAGATAAATTGGCACATCGGTTTGGGATGATTAGGGTTTTACAAGGTTCTGGTATTATGATTTTTACTGGGCTAATATTATCTATCACTTATCCTCAGGTTTGGGTGGTTATTTTTGGATTTTTAATGGTGGGGTTGGGTACAGCCGCAGTGGTGCCTCTTTGCTTTAGTCTTGCTGCTAATTCTACTTCATTGCCCACAGGTATAGCCATTGCAATGGTCTCCACGATTTCCTTTTTTGGGTTTTTACTTGGCCCTCCGCTAATAGGGTTTATTGCGGAGTGGATCGGTTTGAAGGCCTCATTTGCTTTGATGTCTTTGGTAGGCTTGATGGTCACCTTTTGGGTTTGGGTAGGTAAAAAGAGTTTTACTCCTAAAGCCATCTGAAAAGAACCTTTATGATTTGGAATTTTGGCTATTGCATTTTAGAAATTAATCACTATTTTTACGAAAATTTAATACCTACCAAATCGGTAGGTTTTGTAGAATAATAAAAACACCTGGCATGCAGGAATCCTTGATTTCAAAAAAACTTTATTCAAAGGAAGAGATAAAAGCCCTAAATGAAAAGTACCGAGATTTATCGGTTGAGGAACGGGTAAAACAGTTGTATGTCGACTTTGATGCTAGCGATGTAATGCTTACCAGTTCCTTTGCGGCAACTTCAGCTTTATTGTTAAGTGTGTTCTCTAAAAGTAATTCAAAGCAAAAAATTTATTTTATTGATACAGGCTATCACTTTCCGGAAACCCTTGAGTACAGGGAAAAGTTAACTGAACTTTATGGACTGAGTGTGGAGTCTGTAAGCGCAGGAAAAGAAGATCATGCGTTTACGAGTAAAAATAAAACCTGGGAGACTGACCCTGAATTGTGTTGTTCCATCAACAAGGTGAAGCCTCTTGAGTTAATTAAAAGTAGGTTTTCAGTGTGGGTTTCAGGACTGATGAGCTGGCAGAGTGACCATAGAGCCTCACTAGATATTTTTGAAGAGCGTGGGGGGATCCTGAAATTTTACCCATTATTAGACGTCACTGAAGAAGAGAGAGATGCCTATATTAAAAAGCACGAACTTCCTTTTCATCCACTAATCGCTTTCGGATATCATTCCATAGGATGTAAGCATTGTACTGTTCCTGGAGAAGATAGGAGTGGACGCTGGAACAATAGCCCAAAAACGGAATGCGGGCTTCATTTGTAAGGATTGTAACTATAGTTGGCGTTTTATTGTGAAAAATAAATGTATTTTTAACGCAAAGCCCATTCCTATTTTTGGATGGGCTTTGCTTTTTGTATAATTTTGATTTTATAAAAAACTTAAGCCCAATGAAAAAATCCTTGTTCTTGCTTTCTCTTCTGGTTGTATTTTTTGCTTGTAAACCAGAAAAGAAGGTTGAAATTATTGAGTCTCAAACCTCTACTTCATTAGATTCTCTAAGTAAAGCCCTGGACTGGCCTGAAGATTTAGCTGTTCAGGCATTTTCTGGTCCAGACATAACCCCTAGCCCTGCATGTTTGGCTGTTTCGCCTTATGGGGAAGTTTATGTGGGTGTGGATGCGATAGGGTCTTTAGGAAAAACCCCCGGAAAAGGAAGAATTGTTAAGCTTATTGACAATGACAACGATGGCCAGGCGGATTCTCACACTGTCTTTGCAGAAGTGGACAATCCCAGAGGGATTATTTCTGTAGGCAACAAGCTGTATGTGCTTCATACGGTTTTCTCAAAGGAAGACAGCTTAGCTACCGGTATGGATCTTGTCGTATTTGAAGACAATGATGGAGACGGTGTTGCAGACGGTCCTTCCAAGCCGCTAATTCAACATATCAGCTCACCAAAATTTTTGAGAAACAGGGGTACAGACCATGCGACCAACGGGATTCGACTAGGAATTGATGGTTGGATTTACATTGCTGTTGGTGATTTCGGTTTTCATGGAGCAATAGATAGGGAAGGAACTGAAATGACCATGCTTGGTGGAGGCGTTTTAAGGGTCCGTCCTGATGGTACTGAAATGGAAATCTATACCCATGGTCTAAGAAATATTTACGATGTGGCCATTGATCCATACATGAACATGTTTACGCGTGGCAATACCAATGACGGTGGTGGATGGAACATTCGATTTATCCATCAAATCCAGTCAGGTGAATATGGATATCCTGTTTTATTTAAAAACTTCACCGAAGAAATTATTCCAGCGCTTATCGATGTTGGAGGTGGTTCTGGTACGGGTGCTTTGTTTTTGAATGACAATAGATGGCCTGAAAAATACAATAATAACCCACTAATGGCAGATTGGGGTAGAAGCCATGTCTATATTCATAAAGTGACCGAAGATGGTCCGTCTTATATTCAAAGTGAAACACCTTTTTTCAAGCTACCACAAGTAACGGATCTGGATATTGATGGATCTGGTAGAATGTTTATGGCTGCTTGGGATGGAGCAGGATATTCTGGTAATGAAAGTAAAGGGTATGTAGTGAGGGTTGTTCCAAAGGTTTTGGAATACAGTGAAATGCCAGATCTTCCTTCAGCAGATATAGACGATTTGGTGGATATGCTTAGCGAAAGCAGTGCTACGATAAGGATTTATGCACAACAGGAGCTCATTAATAGAGGTTCTGATAAAGCTGCAAAAGCAGCATTGGAATTAGCCAATGATGAAGACGCAGCTGATTTCGCGAGGGTCGCTGCTATGTATGCCTATACCCAAATCAAGGGAGTAGAGGCTATTCCTCAGCTGATGAAATTAATGAATGATGAGCAGCTTAAAGAGTATGTAATCCGAGCCGTTACTGACCGCAAAGAATTTTTGAGTGAACTATCTATCGAACCATTTGTAGAAGCTTTAGATGATCCTTCTGTAAGGGTGAAAGCTGCTGCTATAATAGCCTTGGGACGTATTGGAAACAAGGCTGCTATTCCTCAATTATTAAAAACCAAGGTGCCGGATTCTTTTCAAGCTCCAAAATATGGAGAAGAAGGACCACATGCCACTCCTAACTCAGATATTATTTTGTCCCACCTTGCGGTAAGGGCATTGGTGAAATTGGATGCTGACGAGGAAAGTTTGGCAGCGGTTGGATCAGGAAATTCTAAATTGGCTCTTTGGGCTTTACGTTATATGCATTCTAAGGATGCTGTTGCAGGGCTAGTTGCTAGATTTAATGGGTCGAGTACAGAAGACCTTGAATTGAAACACGGGATACTGACTACTTTGGCAAGATTGTATACTAAGGAAGCGCCATACGATGGTTCTTGGTGGTGGGGAACCAGGCCAGATACCCATGGGCCGTATTACAAATCAGTGTTGTGGTCTGAGTCGGCGCAAATCAAAGAATTGTTTAAAAACTTATGGGAGAACGGCTCCCAAAGCGATAAAGATCTGATAGCAATGCTCAATGAGAAAAACCGAATGGGAATTACCGAGTTTGGTGGTGAATTTTCGGTAACAGAAATCATAGAAGAACCAGATTTTGACCTGGAGAAGATTAAAAACCAAAAAGGTCAGGTGGGGGAATCCTCCATAGAGGATATTCTTCTGGCTATGCAGGAAGTGAAAGGAGATGCAGTCAAAGGAGCGGCAATTTTCCAAAACCAGGGTTGTAAAGCCTGCCATAGTATTTCTGCTGATGAGCAAATGAAAGGACCGTTCATGGGGCAAATTGGTAGCATCATGTCTAGAGAGCAAATTGCTGAATCTATTCTAAAGCCCAATGCTTCCATCTCGCAGGGTTTTGCAACGGTTATGATTGATACCAAGGATGATAAGTCTTATGTAGGCTTTGTGACAGCAGAGAGTGCTGAGCGCATTGTTATCAGAAATATTGCAGGACAAGCATTTACCATTTTGGCAGACAATATTAAAGAACGTACTGAACTAGAAACGTCAATGATGCCTAGTGGATTGGCCAATGCATTGTCTTATGAAGAATTTGCATCTTTGATAACTTATCTTTCGGAACAGAAATAAGGCATAGATCTAATTAATAATAAAAACCCAATAGAAGATGTATGGCAGCTTCTATTGGGTTTTTTTATTGAGTTACAATTCCTTGCTTGCGGAAAGGACTTATTCCTATGGGAATTGATTACCTGATTAGGATTAAACCCGGATTATGTAATAGGATTCGTAATGAGTGTTGCAATGGCAAAAAAATCAGACTGTTTGGAGATTTTAGCATAGCACCGCTATGGTGAAATTGAAAACAGCAACGAAGTGGCTGATTTTAAAGCGATTTCAGCACGTAATAGAATGTCTACTGCATATTTCGGGTTAAAACTTGTCCTTTATTTTTGAG
>NZ_JBSXOH010000004.1:0-12195 GCF_056859355.1 Cyclobacterium sp. L-R | reverse complement strand
AAGTGTTGCAATTGCAAGAAAATCAGGCTGTTTGGAGATTTTAGCATAGCACCGCTATGGTGAAATTGAAAACAGCAACGAAGTGGCTGATTTTAAAGCGATTTCAGCACGTAATAGATTGTCTATTGCATATTTCGGGTTAAAATATAATAAAACTTAAATTGGTAAATTTTGTAAAGGCTAACATCCGAAACTCAAAAAATAAAGCCCTGAAAAAAGTGAATTTCTCAGGGCTTCGGTATTGGGAATTATGGTGATTTATTCACTTGTATTTTCCTCAATTGTAGTAAGTGGAGGAACATTGTTTTCATAACCTGAATAGCCTTTGTTTTGATTGATAATACCTTGGGTATTACTATTTATTGCAGGGGCAGGTATAGGCCATAGTACATGGTAAGGACTATAGGTATAAGTATCTCCATGTCTGGTTGAAACTCCTTTATTATAGAAATCAGTTACAGACATTATTCTGTCATAAAGGAAGTTTTCATCGGAGAAGTTTTCTATGGAATAAGTTTTACCATTATAAGCTTGAATTCCTGTGTTGGCGAAAATATAAGCCATTCTTGTAAGTTCTGTTTTTCTAGGTTCTTCATAGTACAATTCTCTAGCTCTTTCATCTAGTATGGTCCCAATATTCATTTGATCAGGAGAATAAGGTGCAGCACCTGCACGGGTTCTTACTGCATTGAGATCATTGGCAGCATTGGTTAAATCACCTTTCCAGACGTAGGCCTCAGCTCTCAATAGGTAAGTTTCTGCTAACCTAAATATGTACCAATCACTATGACCTCCGCTAGGTCTTATGTTTTGGGGGTCAGGAATAAATAGTTTGTAGTGAGGCCAAGAAAACCAGCTTCTAATGGTGTCTACCACTAAAACAGTGCCTTCATCATTTCGAAACTGTAAAGGTTTTCCATAATAGTCATCGGTACCTTTTAAATCTGGGTTGTTATGAACCAAATCTGTCATGTCCATCCAGTTTCCAGGTGCATGCCTCAGGTCGTTTTCATCATCCCAAATCATGCTTTGGTGGTACCAGGTTCCACGCAGTCTACCAATACCTCTACCATAAGTGCTTACTTGATCAATTTCAATTCCTGGTTGATCAATTGTACCACGATTACCATTTGGTGTATTGATGTTAGTAAACCAGAAAGGCACACCTTGTCGCATGGAAGACATCCCCCCAGAATTTCCTTCAGTATCAATACGGTCCATGACCATCAAAATCGCTTCTTTATTAACATTGGCCGATTTATTTTCAGGTCGATGTAAATCCCAAATTAGGTTTTTCGAAGGGTCATTACCTGTAGACCCAAATCTGTCTGTCATCAAAGAATGTGTACCTCCATCTATTAACCTTGAAGCAGATGCAATGGCATCGTCAAATTCTCCAAGTGCAAGATTCACTTTAGTTAAAAGGTGCTGAATGGCTCCTTTAGGAACTTGCCCTTTGTCCATCACTGCAGGCACCCAAGGCTCTGCCCATTCTAAGTCTTCTTTCATTTTTCGTAGAATTACTTCCCTTTTAGTAGAATAAAAGTTTAGGCGAGGCTCAAGTATCTCTTCAAGAATTAAAGGGACATCTCCAAATTGATTTGTAAGCCTATAATACCTTAATGCTCTATGAAAATAAGCTGTTCCGAGAATGTGGTTTCTTTCCTCTTCTGATTCGTAATCTGTTGGGTCATCAATTCTGGATATTACGGTATTTGCATATTTAATACCCTTAAAACCTTCATACCAATACCATCCAATTCTATTGTAATTTGCAGAGTTAAGGTTGGCATCTGGTGTAATCAGAAGGTTCATGTCCTGAGCTGGGCCAGATTTATCGGTTGTTCCTTCTACAGCTACTTCTGTAAATATATGCTCTGTTAGGATAGGGGGGCCATCACCAGTAAGTTCGTGCCTCATGTTTCTCTCGCATGCTACCAATGCACCCCAAAGTCCGCTTGAAGAGTTGAAAGTATTTTCAGGTGCATAAAAAGATAATGGTTTAGGTTCTAGCCAACTTTCGTCACAGGAAGTTGTACTTACCAAAAGGCCGGTGGCCAATATGGAGAGGTAGAACGTTGATTTTTTTATATTAAATTTCATGATTTTTTTCATTTTAGCCAATTATTACAAAGTCAAATCTATACCCAGTGTAAAGATTCTAGGGGTTGGAACTGCAGATTCAGGGTCCCAAAAATTAAACTCGGTAGCATAGAAGCCAACATTCCTTACGTTCATATAAAATCGTAAATTTTCTATTTTCGCCCTTTCCACTATTGTTCGTGGAACAGTATACGCTACGGAAACATTTTCTAGACGAACAAATGACCTGCTTTGATAAACATTGAAACCTCCAGCTCCTCCTTCACTTGAGTAGAGTCTGGCCCATTCATTACTAGGGTTCTCCTCTGTCCAATAAGGTAAAATGTATGAATTGGATCGATCAAGGAATCCTTGCCTGTTTTTCCTTTGGTTGAAGGTGCCCATATGCCCTAAATAAGCATACATCATAAATGAAACATCAAAATTTTTCCAGACTTTAAATTCATTTCTAAAGCTCCATCTAGATCTAGGTTCTGTAAATCCTAAAAATTGTCTGTCAGCATTAGAATAAAGGCCATCTTCATTTACGTCTTCAATTTTGAAATCACCTGGCCTTACTCCATAATCACTTGCTTGGTCTGCTTCTGGTGTTTGCCATATACCATCTGTTTTGTAATCCCATATGGCGTCAATTGGATGGCCTATAAACCATTTGTTTTCTATATCATCCAATTCCTTTCCATTTTCATCCAAATCTCCGTATAGGCTAATTATTTTATTACGATTCATTTGAAAATTTAAGCTTGCTCTCCATGTAAGGTTGGATCTTTGCATTAGCTGACTGTTCAAGCTTACTTCAACTCCACGGTTTCTTACTTCCCCTAAATTGTCATAGACAAAGTTAAATCCTAAAATATCAGGTAAAGACCGTTCTACTAAAAGGTCGGTAGTGGACATGTCATAGGCCTCTATAGTACCATCCAAAAGACTATTGAACAAAGAGAAATCAAGACCTATATTTGAAGAGGTTGTTTTTTCCCACTTGAGGTTGGAGTTTTGCATGGTATTTACATACAATTGACTTACAAAATACATGTCTCCACTTGGTCTTTGGTAGAAATATTTACCTGTTTGTAAATCTGAAAGTGCAGCATATCTACCAATGTCACGATTTCCATTTACACCCCAGGAAGCCCTTAATTTACCATAATCCAACCATGGAATATCGACAAAATCTTCATCAGTAAAAACCCAACCAAAAGCTGCTGAAGTGAAAGTAGCTCTAGGGTTACTTTGACCAAAAGCAGAATATCCATCTCTTCTTACAGAAAGAGTGGTGATGTATTTATCAGAAAGGGTATAAATAACTCTTCCCATAAGTGCGTCTGCTGTATGGTATTGGTCATTACTTGAAATGATAGGGTTGATCCCAGCTCCGATATTGTGATAACCCAATCGGTCATGGGGTTCAAACCCCACATTGCTCATTGTATTGTCCCAACTTTGGAATTTTTCGGAGTTGGCCAAGAGTGTCACATCAAAATTGTGTATGTTATTAAAGTTTTTGCTCCAGCTTAAGATATTATCAAGCTGCCAGAAATATACTTTTCTTTGTTGCCTGCTCGCTCTTCCTCCCATGTTTTCAAAATCCTGGTGGGCAGCCATTTCATGATTATAACGTTCATAAAATTCATACCGAGGTGTAAAGTTTGTTCTAAACTTGAAGCCAAAAGGAAGTTCAATTGCTGCAAATAAAGTAGCATTGATTGTAGTTTCTTTCTGTAATCTATCCGTAAATCCAGGAGTATAGTAGGGGTGGCGTCCACCACTCACTTCTTCATTTGGTCTGAATCTAAGGCTCTCGCCATCTTCTAAGAAGGGTTCCGCCCAGGGTGATAAATTGACCATGTCGCCCCAGTTCACTGCAATTTGGCTTTCATCCCTATCTGCGAATTGTGTGTTCATTCCCACCGTAAGCCAATCGTTTACATTGCCTTCAATATTGAACCTACTTCTAATGGTAGTGAATTCATCACCTACGATCAATCCCTCATTGTCCAGATAGCCCATGGACCAGTAATATTGAAAATCTTCATTTCTACCCGAAAGACTTACTGTATGGTCTTGTCTCAAGCCATTTTGAAACATCATATTGTACCAGTTTACACTCTCTCCAGCCTTGTAGTTGGCAATTTCAAGAGGTTGCATGTTTAATCGTTGCAACCATACTGTTTCTGGATCTCCTTCTGAGCCATCATATTTAAGCCAGGTGTCTAAGGAGATGTTGTCTGGAAGCGTATTGGGGTTTGAAAATCTATAAGGTTCAAATCCTCCTGCATTTATACTCTCCATTACGTCTTCTCTCCAAGAAAGAAAGCCCTGTGGGCCATATAAAGGTTCGTTTTTTGACATTGTAGCCAGCCCCCAATTAGAATTAATTTTAATTTGAGTCTTTCCCATTTCTCCTTTTTTGGTATTGATAAGTATAACACCACTGGCGGCCTTGGCTCCAAATACTGCTGCGGAACTAGCATCCTTTAAAACATCTATGCTTTCGATGTCATTTGGGTTGATGTCTGCAAGCTGTCCATAGTAAATGGCCCCATCAAGAACCAAAAGTGGACTTGAACCTGCATTTAAGGAAGTCCTTCCACGTACTTCAAGACTACCTCCTCCTTTTGCGGAGGTGCTCAAGCCAACATTCAACCCAGCGATATTTCCTCTAAGAACGTCTTGGATTGAGTTTGGATTCTCATTTTCAAGTTTGGAGGCGGTAACAGATGATACAGCACCTGTAAGGTCCCTTTTTCTAGCTGTACCATAGCCAATAACCACAACTTCATCTAGTGAAGCGGTGTCCATAATTAAGGTAACATTCAATTCTGAACGATTCCCTACTTCTAGTGTTTGGGTAGTAAATCCAACAAAAGAAAATGTCAAACTCGCATTTTCAGGCACAGTAATTTTATAATTGCCCTCAATGTCAGTGACTGTTCCCGTTCCCTGTCCTTCGATAAGTACCGTTACGCCAGGAAGACCTTCACCATTTTCATCAGTTACCTGACCCGATACCGTAATGTCTTCATCAATCCTAATAATTGGTAATTCTGCTGCAGCATCCACTGAAATGTACAGCATGCAGAAACAGAGTATCAGAATTTTCATTTCCGATAATCTGAAAAATTGTTTTTGTAATAAGTTTTTCATCTTTTTTGGGTTAGAATTAAAAGATTATTTTTAAATCTTAATAAGAAT
Source organism: Cyclobacterium sp. L-R (assembly GCF_056859355.1). NCBI lineage: Bacteria > Pseudomonadati > Bacteroidota > Cytophagia > Cytophagales > Cyclobacteriaceae > Cyclobacterium > Cyclobacterium sp. L-R. The sequence goes on along the minus strand of NZ_JBSXOH010000004.1, from coordinate 6,897 downwards.
ATTGCTTCAATAGATCCTATTAGATATTCAATAATAGTAAAACAATATTGATTATGCAATCGGTTTCATTATCATAAAATATGATGTACGTAACCGGATTCACAATTTATAATTTGGAAATAAAGTGATTCGAGGAATATACCTGAAATTTTATCCTAATATGGATAGGGAGAAAATATTTAAAAAGTTTTATTTATTAATCCTAAAAATAATTTTAAGTATAAAATACTATTTTTAATTATGTGGTAAATTTATTTAATACAATATTGTAAATATGAAATGATTATATGTTTAATTAATTGTCCTATAATTAAATATCATCAAAAATTCGGTTGGTTGTTTAGAGATTACTTGGATTCAATATTTATAATGTAATGTTAAAGGACTTGTTTCAATTTGTCATAAGCCTTTCTTAAGTTATCACGTAAATTTTTACTGATTTCACTTTGTTGAAAAGCCCTAAATTTGTCTTAGAATTTCTGGATTTCACTTAAAAGATATGCAATGGCAAGGAAATTTGGATGATTGTAGATTTTACCTTATTTCTGCTTCTAAACTAAACTTCCTTAATTCGTGAGGAGGGACGAAAATGTCAATAATTATTCTTTCTTTCCCCTGTCTGTATTACTGTTGACTTATAAATTGGTGTTTTCCTTCATTTGCCATTGAAGTTTTTGTAAAATAGAGTAAATTGAAGATTATTCATTTTACTTTATTTATAAGGTGTCAATTTCATATGGGATGTTAATGTTTAAATGGATCTATTCTTTACGTGTTTTAATAGGATTTTGCTTTGTTATCGTCTTAGGTGCCATGCTTTCCTGTGAACAAGAGGCTAAGCAGGAAAGGCCTGCTCAGGTGGACTTTAACTTTCATATTAAGCCTATACTGGTTCAAAAATGCTACCTCTGCCATGGGCCTGACCCTAGTAGTAGGGAAGCCGGATTAAGGTTAGATTTAGAGGAAGGGGCGACCATGCTTTTGGAAAGCGGAAATAGAGCCATCGTACCAGAGTCAGTTCATAAAAGTGCTTTGATCGATCGAATTACCAGCGAAGATGAAGATTTTATGATGCCACCTCCTTCCTTGAAACAAACTCTTTCTGACTATGAAGTAGCTTTGATAAAACAATGGATAGAAGATGGTGCTGTATATGAACCCCATTGGGCTTTTTTACCACCTAGCACTGAAAAGGAGGTAAACAAGAATGATTTTAGCAGTAAAATTGATGAATTAATTGATGAAAAAATAGCCGAAAAAGGTTTGAAACCTGGCTTAAAAGCAGATAAATACCAATTGATACGAAGGTTGTCCTATGTTTTGACAGGCCTTCCTCCTGAAGTAGAAAGAGTAAAGCGCTTTGTAGCGGATGAAAGACCGGAGGCTTATGCTGAGTTGGTTGATGAGTACCTTTATAACCCAGCTTTTGGAGAGAAATGGGCCAGCCATTGGATGGATGTGGTGCGCTATGCTGAGACCAAAGGACATGAGTTTGATTATCAAATTCAAGGGGCATGGAGGTTTAGAGATTATCTTATAAGGGCTTTCAATCAAGACGTGCCCTATGATCAATTGATAAAAGAACAATTGTTAGGAGATATGCTTCACTCTCCCCGAGTTAATCCTAAAACAGGTGAGAATGAATCTGTTTTAGGCACCTTGTTTTTCACAATGGGTGAAGGTACGCACAGTCCGGTGGATGTAAAAAAAGATGAGGCAGACAGGATAGATAATATGATAGATGTGGTAGGCAAAAGCTTTCAAGGGCTTACCGTGGCTTGTGCCAAATGCCATGATCATAAATTTGACCCCATACCTACTGCGGATTACTATTCGCTTTATGGAGTATTGGGAAGTACTCGATTCAGTCCTGTGCCTGTTGGGGATTCCAATTTGAAATTTGAGAAAATTTCTCAGGCTGCTGAGTTAAAACAAAAAATCAAATCTTTACTGGCCGAATCTTGGGTTGACTCCACCATTTCAGATACGCTTCCAGCCCAATTTGTAAATATAAAATCTACAACTGAGAATCCTGAAGGATTTGAGGTGCTAGGAGATTTCAGAACTGCTGATTTTCAGGATTGGAAATCTGATGGTTTTGCCTTTGGTACAAGTACTACTTTGGGGGAACCTTTGTTTTCTTCAAAGGGTGATTTGCAATACTTGTCTGAGGGGATGGCTTCAAGTCAAAAATTTGGAAAAGGTATTTTTGGTGCATTAAGGTCCCCTGATTTTATTGTTGACAAACAGTTTATAGGTGTCAGAGCAAAAGGTAAAGGTGCAAGCATCCGTATTGTAATGGAGAATTTCCAACTCATAAGTAATCCTATTTACGGTGATCTGGACCAGAAAGTAAATGAGGAAGAATGGCGTGATTATACCATAGATGTGGGAAGTTGGAAAGGCCAGAAAGTTTATATAGAATTATTGCCAGGCTCATTTATTAGACATAATTATACCCAAGATACAGAGGCTTATATTGAAGCTGCATTTGCCATTGCTTTTGACGGTGCTTGGCAAACTCCCGTCTTAAACGATCAGAAAACTAACATTTCACTTTCTCAGGCGGTAAAGAATTGGAAGGATGGTCAAAGTACACCTTCGGAAATAGTCTATTTAAATCAGAAATTAAAAAAAGGTGAACTTAATAAGCAGTTTCCTTCGGTCTTTACATTAAAGGAAAAAAGTGATGCCTTTGTGAGTCAGGTGAAAGACAGTGTATTCATACAAGGGGTAACAGATGGTTTTGCTAAGGAAAGTCCTATTTTTATTAGAGGAAACCATGCGGATCAAAGCGAAGAGAAAATGCCAAGGATCTTTCTTTCAGGGATATTTGAAGAACAAAAACCATATAGAGGAGAAGGAAGTGGAAGGCAACAAATGGTGAAGATGATCTTGTCGGAAGATAATCCTCTCACTTCCAGGGTAATGGTAAATAGGATTTGGCACCATGTATTTGGAAGAGGAATAGTAGAGACTGTTGATAATTTTGGGCTACAAGGTAAATTGCCCACTAATCCTGAATTATTAGATTTTCTGTCTTTGCAATTTGTTCAGCATTCCTGGTCCATTAAAACAATGATTAAAAATATGGTGCTTAGCCGGGCTTTTCAAAGGAGTACCATTGGTGGAAGTGTAGATAAAGATCCTGACAATTTGTACATGACCAGGTATTCTGTAAGGCGGCTGGAGGCAGAGGGAATCAGAGATGCTGTCTTGAAAGTGGCTGGTACTTTGAATTCTTCTATGTATGGAAATCCTGTTCCTGTACATCTGACCTCCTTTATGCAGGGGAGAGGAAGGCCTAGAAATTCTGGACCTTTGGATGGCAATGGAAGAAGGTCTGTGTATCTTGAAGTAAGGAGAAATTTTCTTGATAGAATGATGACCGCCTTTGATAGACCGACCCCTTTTACCACTTTTGGGAAACGTGATGTGACCAATGTACCAGCGCAATCTTTGTTTTTAATGAATGATCCTTTCATTGCAGAACAGGCAGGCCTTATGGCCAATGAATTATTGGAAAACAAACAGCTTTCTGAAAATGAAAAAATCGTAGAGGCTTATTTAAGGGCCTTTTCGAGGCCACCTACTGAGAATGAAATCAACAAAGGATTGGCTTTTTTGAAGGAGACCAAGGCTGTAGCCTCTATTGACCCTGAGGATGAAGAGAATGTAGACTTGACTGTATGGAAGGAATACTGTCATGCCTTATTTAATATGAAATCATTTATTTACTTACTTTAGACCCATGAACAATCACAAGCCACTTCTCAATAAAGCTTTAAGTAGGAGAGAGATGTTAAAATTTAGCAGTTGTGGGTTTGGCTCACTTGCTTTAATGGGGATGATGGGTGGTTTGGGAGCTGCCTGCAAGTCTAAAGACAAGCAATCCCAACATATTCTAAGCCAATTGGCCAAAGCGCCTAATTTTTTACCTAAGGCCAAAAACGTTATCTTCTTGTATATGGACGGAGGAGTGTCTCAGGTAGATTCCTTTGATCCAAAACCCCGGCTTGCTAGGGAAAATGGTATGGATCCCAAGTTTAAAATAGATGCGACACAGTTTAATAATAATGGTAAAATTTTAAAGAGCCCTTGGGATTTTAAGCAATATGGAGAATCTGGAATGGCTGTAAGTGAGCTATTTCCTCACATTGCTGGCTGTGCAGATGATTTGGCATTGATTAGGTCTATGGTTTCGAATTTCCCCGAGCATACCAACGCCAATTATTTCCTCCATACTGGGAGTGGGCTGCAGGGAAGACCAAGTGTGGGTGCCTGGGTCAATTATGGATTAGGAACCGAAAATAGTAATTTGCCAGGCTATGTGGTTTTGGATGGAGGACTTATTCCTCCTGGAGGGGTAGATAATTTTAAGAATGGATTCCTACCTGCTGATTATCAGGCATCAATTATGAAAACCGGTAATACTCCTGTGGCGAACATTAAGCCAGACAGCAGTTTGACTAGTCACCAAAAGGAAAAATTGGATTTTATAAAAGAAATGGATGCAAAAGAAGAAGGTAAGTCCAATGAAATTGAAGCAGCTATCAAAAATTATGAATTGGCATATCACATGCAATCTTCTGTTCCTGAATTGACAGAGTTTTCTTCTGAGACCAAAGCTACAAAACAGTTGTATGGGTTATTTGATGAGGATATAAATACAAGAAATTATGGTGCTCAGTGTTTAATGGCCAGAAGACTGGTTGAAAGAGGCGTTCGATTCGTGGAGCTTACTTGTCCATATATGAGCGGTATTGACAGGTGGGACCAGCACCACAGTTTAAAAGATGGGCATGAGCGAAATGCCCATGCTGTTGATCAACCTATAGCCGGTCTTTTAAAGGATTTAAAGTCCAGAGGGCTGCTAGAAGAAACCTTGGTGGTTTGGACAGGAGAGTTTGGTCGAACACCTTTTGCACAGGGTAGTGATGGTCGAGACCATAATCCTTCTGCATTTAGTATGTGGATGGCTGGAGCAGGGGTTAAAGGTGGAACGATATATGGGCAGACAGATGAGTATGGTTATAGGGTAGTGGATAATCCCGTGACTATTCATGATCTTCATGCTACTATTCTTTATCTGCTGGGTGTGGATCACAAACAACTGACTTATCATTTTGGGGGTAGAGATTTCAGGTTAACAGATGTACATGGAAACGTGGTTAAGGATATTCTGGCTTGAGTACCGGCCTAGCTAATTCGAGCTTAATCCAATTTCAAATCATTAATTGAATAAAATATACGCATATACCTTATCTTTTATGTTATTAAATAAATTGATCCCTTTTATTTTTTTTGCCACTGTTCTGTTTATTCCCCATATACTACTTGGCCAAGATGAGTTAAAGAATCCATTAAGAGTTGGGAGTCCTAACAAGCTTAATTTTGCCAATAGAACTGCTGAGATTCCCATTATAGAGAGTGATTTTCCAGGTGGAAATGTTGTCATTGATAAGGTTTTGGGGGACACTATTTTTTTTAAACCAGACCTACGGGACACTCCTAGAGAATGGTTTTATTGGTGTTTTACTGTTAAAAGCACATCCAATAAAAAATGGTTTTTTAAAGCGACGAAACCCAATGTTTTGACCAATTTGGGTGCGGCCTTCAGTACGGATGGTGGTTATGAATGGAATTGGATTGATCAAGAAAATCACCTGGGACCTGATCTTTTTAGCTTTAAATTTTCTGGGGATGGAAAGCCCGTAATGCTAAGTATGGGTATGGCTTACACACAGAAAAACTTCGATAAGTATATGTTGAAACATAAAAACTCCAAATATTTAAGAAAGTCTGTGCTTAGTACCACCCGATCGGGAAGAAAAGTTGAGCAGTTGTTGGTAAGTAACTTTGATTCTGAACCAAAGTTTAGGGTATTGTTTATTGCCAGGGCACATGCTGGAGAAATGATGAGCAATTATATCATTGAGGGGATGCTTGATGCATTGACATCAAATAATACCAGGATGGATCAATTTTTAGATAAGGTGGAGATTATGATCATTCCATTTTTAGATAAAGATGGTGTAGAACAAGGTGATCAAGGTAAATACCGGAGTCCAAGAGATCACAACAGGGATTATTCCGGAGAAAGTATTTACACGAGTACAAAATCCATAAGGGAAGACATTCCGAAATGGATCGACGGATTGCCTTGGGTTGGGATTGATCTTCACAATCCCTGGATTAAAGGAGAAAACAATGAATGGGTTTATTTTGTGGGGAACGAAGACGAGAGGATTTCTGCTGCCCAAGAAAATTTTGTAAATACCCTGATCCGAACACAGCAAGGGCCACTTACGATTAATAGCAAGACAGGTTTTCTTGCTTATGGCACTGCATGGAATAAAGGTAGCAATTATGAACAGGGTTACTCTTTTAGTAAATGGGCTTCGGGATTTTTAGGTGAAGGATTAATAATGACCACTACCCTTGAGTTTCCATTTGGGATCAATAATGGACAGCTTGTTACCCAAGAAAAAGCAAGGTTGTTTGGAAAGGATTTGATCTTTTCACTTTCGGAGTATATTGAAGGTCAGTGAAGTTTTGTCAGAGAATTTAACTCAAATGACAATGTCTTTAGTTTGATTGAGGATTTGTTAGTTTTTTTTATTCAGAACTCCTTAATGATATACTTTAATTTGAGCAAATGTTAATAGTTTATGGGTGGACAATTACTAGTTTTTTTCATTGCTGCCAATTCAATTAAACCCGGATTATGTAATAGGATTTCTCCGCCCTGACAAGGTCAGGGGTGATGCCTGTCCCGTGTTTACGGGAAGTGTTGCAATCGCAAGAAAATCAGACTGTTTGGAGATTTTAGCATAGAACCCCATGGTGAAATTGAAAACAGTAACAAAGTGGCTGATTTTAAAGCGATTTCAGCAC
>NZ_JBSXOH010000003.1:0-14778 GCF_056859355.1 Cyclobacterium sp. L-R | reverse complement strand
CTGATATTAAAGCGATTTCAGCACGTAATAGATTGTTTATTGCATATTTCGGGTTTAACCTTTAAAAATTTCCTATCCTGAAATTACATCAAAACGCTTATTAATGCTCAAATAAATGCCATTAGAACGGTAAATTTCTGGATCTAATGCATGTAAAAAAAGAAAACATGATGACTCTTACCTGAAGAGTTTTGTCAATACTTTTACGAAAACCTTACACACCCGGTTAAAAATACTTCAATCCTGCAGAGGTATTGGAATGCATTAAAACTGTCTCCATCCATACCGGAATTAATGGTTCACTATAAAAAATTGAATGAAATTATACAGCAGGATATTTTCTGCCGATTTTAAGTTTAAGTCAAAAAAGAAAAAAAATCCACACCACTAAAAGGACAAAACCCGACATGGTGTGGATTGAATAGACTTATTAAATGAATAGCTAATCTTCCAAAAGAATTCCCGCCAACTGCTTCAATTTTAACTCTTCGTATTTAGCGTTGTATTTGGCAATGCTTTGGTTGTTTTGTGCATTTAGCAGATTCAACTGGGCTTGTCTGAATTCTATGGAATTAATTTGCCCTTGCTTGTACAGATCATCACTTCGTTCAAAGTTCTTTCTTGCTGTTTCCAAATTGGCTTTTTCAGCATAATAAACAAACAAGGAATTTTGGTACGCCCCATAGGCATTAAGCACATCCCGCTTAATAGAGAATTCAGTCTGCTCTTTTAAAATTTGTTGCCGCTTAATCTCCACCCTTGCATTCTGGCTTTTCACCCGAGTAGTTCCGCCGTCAAAAATATTCCAAGCCAAAGTAAGTCCTGCCTGAGGACCCAAATTATAACTTCCGGTAACAAAAGCTCCTGCAGGATTTTGGTTGCCCGAATAATTGTAACCTCCACTTAAGGACAATGCAGGAAACCAGCCAGCTTGACTCGCTTTTAATGCAAATTCACTGTTTCGCAATTGGCTATTGGTTTGCTGTATCAGTACATTACGGGCATAGGCCTGAGAGACCAAAACATCTCTGGTACCAGGCAAATCAAAATTAACAGTGGTATCTACCACAAATTCTGTTTCAATTTCCCTACCCATAATCAAGTTTAAATTTCTTCGCGAATTTTCCAATTCCTGAATGGTATTAAGCAAGCTGATACTGTCATTGTTTACATCTACTTGCGCATTTAGCAAATCAATTTGGGTAGTTTGCCCATATTCAAAACTATACTTGGCACGAAGCATCCTGGTGGTGGAAATACTCAATGCATTTTTCAGAATACTTACGCTTTCCGTTAACTGCGCCATTTGAAAATAGGAATTAGACAATTCTAAAAGCGTATTTTCTATAATTTGTCTGGCTTGTAGCTCGGAAATATTGTACTGCTCTTTCAGTTGCTTGTAGTTGTACATTCTCCCATAGCCGTTAAACAAGACGTAATCAAATCCAATTGAAGCCCCATAGTTATAGGCATCGGTAGGATCGTAATTTATGTCTCCATTGACGGTTTGGTTTTGCCCCTGATATCCAGATATACCAACATTTCCATTGGTGCTCACGGTAGGTAAATAACCACTGTTTAAAATGCTTTGGTTGTTGTCGGCTACCTCTAAAGACTTTTCCGCTACCTTAATGTCATAATTGTGCTCCAGGGTTAAACCCATGGCCGCTTCTCGCGAAAGCATTTCTTGACCGCTTACTACTGTGACTGAGCTGGCAAATACTACCAAGGCCATCAGTGACAATAACAGCGATTTGTAATGCTTATCTATTTTATATGCTCTTTGTATGCTCATTATTTTATGCATTGTGAGTGGATTCATCGTTTTCGTGCAGCTCTTCTATCGCTGGTTCTACAGACTCTTTTGAAGGTTTTTCACCTTCCCATAGCCATATTGTGTACACTTTTAATGCATTGCCGACAGACAAAAGCATGGGCAGCATAATCAGTGTTAGCACAGTGGCAATGGCAATTCCATAGGCAATGGCAATGGCCATGGGAATTAAAAACTGGGCTTGTCTACTTTTTTCCAAAATCAGTGGAGACAGACCAGCAATGGTTGTAATTGATGTTAAAAAGATGGCCCTGAACCTGGATTTACCTGCTTCTATTAGGGCCTCGTCAAAACTAAAGCCCTCCTGCAAATAGCTGTTGAACTTACTAATAAGCACCAGTCCATCGTTTACCACAATACCTATCAATGCGATGATACCGAGCAAGGAAAGCATATTGATCGGAAAATCATGTAACCAATGGCCCCATGCGACACCAATCAAGCTAAATGGAATCATTACAAGCAATAATATCGGCTGCATATACGAACGGAAAGTAAAGCCAATGATGATTAATATTAAGAAGATGATGATTGGAAAAACCTTACTTGCTGAGGCCGTAACTTTTCCGGCTTCCCGATTTTGACCTTCGTACAATGCCGATACTGTGGGGTATTTAGACATGATTTCAGGCATGATATTCTCACGCACATCGGCAATAATATCTGAGGAGCTTTCTTTCGGATCTTTTAAATCTGCTTCTACTTTGATTTCGCGCTTTCCGTCCAGGTGATTGATGGTGATTTCTCCCCGCTCAATATAATAAGTGGCAATTTCACTGAGTGGAACACGATTCCCGGACGCACTTACAATATGCATATTGTCCAGGTTTAATATCGATGAACGCCCTTCTCTTTCGTAACGAACCCAAACGATGATTTCATCCTGCCCACGTTGAAAACGTTGCACCTGCAAGCCATTAAAACCGGCACGTACCTGGCCAATGACATCGTTAAGGGTAAAGCCCAACAAATACGCTTTGTCCTTTAACTCAACATTGATTTCATTAATTCCCGCAGGGTCATTATCGCTGATATCGCGCAACAAAGTGTTTTCTTTAAGCTTTTCTTTAAGCTCTAACTTAGCTGCTTTAAGTTCTTCAATATTATAACTCAACAAAGAAACAGAAACAGGTTTTCCACCGAAACTAGCTCCTGCATCAAAAGTCAAACTCTCCGATGAAGGGTATTCACCTGCTGCTTGTGCAATTGAACCTGCGATTTCAGAAGCCGTAAAGTCCCGTTCCTCACCTGGAAGCAAGTTGATTTTTAAAGATGCATTGGCAGTTCCAGGCCCAGTTCTTTTGATAATGCTTTGAAAAACATCTTTACCACCTGTCTGTTTGGCCGTGTATTCCTTGTTCACCTCTATGGCCACTTGTTCTATTTCAGAAATAATGGAATCTGTCACCATTGGGTTAATTCCCTGTGGCATTTTTAGGGTAACATTAACCTGGTCTGAAGCAATGATAGGAAAAAAAGTGGTTCTAATAATCCCACCTTCCATGGCCCCGGTGGTAATTACAAACAGGGCAATAAGAATTGAAAATCCCAAAATTTTAGATTCCATAAAGAAATGCAAAACCGGGCTATATAATTTGTCGCGCAAATAGTCTAAGAAAATAGTGGCTCTTTCATTAAACCAATACATTTTTTGATCCTTAGAAAGGGCTTTGGAGTGGGCAATATGAGCCGGAAGAATTACCAAGGCTTCAAAAAGTGAAAAAGCCAAGGTCAAAATAACCACTATGGATACTTCGCCAAAAAACTCCCCTAGCCTTCCGTCCAGATAAAAGAATGTCGAAAATGCTACCAGAGTAGTCATTATGGCGGATGTAATTGCTGGCAAAACTTCCATGGTACCATCAATAGCCGCTTGAACACGAGTCTTTCCCTTTTCATAATGATGGAAAATATTTTCGGCAATTACTATTCCGTCATCCACCAAGATACCAATCACGATAATCATCCCAAATAAGGAAAGCACGTTAATGGTGATGTCAAAATAGGAGGCTACCATAAACATTCCCATAAAGGAAATGGGAATACCAAAGGCAACCCAAGCTGCCAATCTCGGACGTAAAAAAAGCGAAAGAAAAAACAATACCAAGGCAATTCCTTGTGCACCATTAACCAAAAGTAGCTTGGTTCGTTCTACAATTATTTGTGATCTGTCATTGGTGACATTCAATTGAAGGTTATTGTGCGTTTCGTTAAATCCTTCTGCATAGAGGGCCGCATTTTCGGCAGCTTCAACCAAATCTTCATTGTTGGTAGTGCTAATTTGAAAAGAGATAGAAGGTTGATTGTTAAAATAACTTCTGTCGGGCGTTTCAGACCAGGCGTCTTCCGTAACAGCCACATCCTCTAAAGTAACGATGGCTCCGTTTTCTTCTGTTTTTAAAATAATATTGTTAAGCTCTTTTCCGTAGTAAGAACGGTTATTCACACGGATAAGGTAATCTTCGGCTTCCGTTTTAATGGCACCGCCAGTAACCAAAATATTATTGTTGGCCACGGAATTGGCCACATCGCTAAAAGTCAAATTGTACGAACGCAACACTTCTTCGTTTACCGATACGGTGATTTCTTCGTCTGGGAAACCCGCTATGGTAATCTGGGAAATTCCCTGAATACTGCGCAAATCATTTTCAATTTCCCTACCAATGGATTTGAGGGTTTTTAAAGGAATATTCTCTCCACTCAATTCCAGCTCTATGGCTACATTTAGGTTTTCGTTTTTGGCTACAACCGGAGGCTCCATTTCTGCGGGAAAGGAGGGAACCTTATCTACCGCATTTTTTACATCCGCCAATAAAATATCAATGTCATACCCTTTTAGGGCTTCCACATTAATGCTTGCTGTATTTTCTGAAGAGGCTGAGGTAAAGCGGTCTATCCCTACAATACCACGTAAATTATCTTCAATTTTTAAAACCACGCCTTCTTCCATTTCTTGTGGAGAAGCACCTGGGTAACTTATTGTTATGTCTATAAATTTAGAATCTTGCAAAGGAAAGAAACTAGATTTAAGCGATAACATTCCGAAGGTACCAAGCACCACTATCGCAAGGATAATGACATTTACGGCAACAGGGAATTTTATAAAATGCGTTATAATCGACTTCATTACTTAACTAGTGATTTGTGAAAAATTGTACAAAAATTGCAAAACAGAAATCACCGTTATTGCTCGCTGTAAATAGAAACTTTCATTCCAGGGTAAGCCCCTGTTGGCAATTTGGAAAGTGTTTGTTCTCCATCTTCCAGGCCTCTTACCACCACCGTTTTGTCATTGTAATAAATCGGTTCAATTGTTTTCTGAACGAGTATTGAGTCTTTTACCACAAAAACCTGGTCCTTATCAAAAATCACACTTCTGCTCAATTCATAGGCATTGTCCATTTCTGTGGCCATAATATTGGTCTTTACAAACATGCCTTCTTCCAAGCCTTTTCCACGAAGTTGAATGTATACGTTGGTGGTTTGCGTCTCACTGTTTACCAACCTGTTGATTCGCGTAATTTCTCCTTCCCATTTTAGTGAATTATTATCAGTAGAAGTGACATCCACTTTTTGTCCGATTTTTAAGAGGTTAATCATACTGGCACTTACAGGGGCTTCAATTTCAAAAACCGATGGTTGAATAAATTCACCCAATTTTTGCCCCGGTCTTATTAGCGAACCTGGTGTAACCAAAGCCTCTACCAAAACGCCATCAAAAGGTGCCGTAATATTGTATTTGGCCAGTGTCAGCTCCATGTTTCTAACCGTATAATAGGTAGCATATATATTGCGTCCGGTAACAAACATTTTTTCCTTTTCAGAGCCAACTTCTGGCAAAGGTGGCAAAGGCTGACTAACATCGATCTTGGAAAGAAAGTCGCTCCATTTAGAAAATGAGGAAGCATAATCCAAACGTATATCTGCCAAGGCTGCCGTTACTAAATTTTGAAGGCTACTTTTTTGTGACATCAATCCAGCGCGATAAACGTCAGATTCTACAGCGACAAGTGAACTTCCTTTTTTGTATAAAGACCCTTCTTTAAAACTGCCAACAGGCGAAGTCATAATGCCTTGTACTTCCGCATAGAGTTCCACTCTATTTTTGGCCTCCAAGCTACCTGTCGCAGTTATTTCTACAGGTAATGTGGCATTTTTTATGGTTTCTGTAAACACCGTTGCGGTGTAAATTCCCTTATTCTTTAAAGGTACTTTTTTACTATCCTTCAGGAGATTAGAAACAAAAAATCCAATAACCAAGATCAAAACACTAACGGCAATTATAATTATTTTTCTTTTCATACGTATTAGTTGCGATTGCAACCACTATTTAAATTTTCAATGTTGTCTTTTATTTTACTTAGGGTTTTTGCCGTTTGTTCCAGGTCTTGTTCTGGTATGTTTTCCTGAACCTGTAAAACTAATTTTTTAAAGATGGGCAAGGTGCTTTGATATACCTTTTCACCATGCTTGGTAAGGTTCACCATATTAATCCTTTTGTCTGTAGCAGATGGTAATCTCGCTACCAGATTTTTCTTTTCCAAAGTATTGATAAACCTTGCTAATGAGGCCTTATCCCGTTCCGTAATAAAGGCCAAATCATTCTGTGGCAAAGGGCCATTTGTAGACAGGGCCTTCAGCACCAGCATCTGTTTTATGGTCAGGTCAATCCCCGCTTCTTTCAAGTTGTGGTTAATGTATATATCTACGCATTTTATTGTTTTTCCCAACCAGGGTAAAATGCCATATTCCGTAATGTATACCTTGCAATCATTTTCCATTTTATAAGAATTTGCTGCAAAGGTAAAATAGATAGTTGCGCATGCAACCATTTAAATGTTAAATTTATTTAAACCCGGATTATGTAATAGGATTCGCGATAGCCTGTCCCGTGTTTACGGGAAGTGTAGCAATCGCAAGAAAATCGGTCGTGTACTGAAATAGGTTGACACAATTTAAATTAAGACGCAGTGAAACCTTCACTGCTCACAAGCCGCGGTAAAAGCCTGCAGAAAAAACTTCATGATTTAATGAGGTATTATTGTACGATTGATTTTATGCGCTGTTTTTGAAGCAAACTGTAAATAAGGGAATTTCCAGTCCATGGATTAAAAATTCATTTTATGCTCACTTGCCTTGATCATAATGAAAAGCCCATAAGCCAACATACCGAATGCAATTATTCCCAATACGATTGTTCCAAATTCATCTTGGATAAAATTAAAAGCGTCTTCTGTTCCTCCAGATTTTGAGGCATCGTAGGTAATGGCTGCCCTAACTGTGAGATAAGCGATAATTCCAACCACCAAACCACGAGCTGTATACCCCACACGACCGGAATAAATCATCAATTGCTGTGTTTTATTATTCATCCCAGCCTCTTTTATTTTGATCTTGAAATTCCCAGAGTAGGCGATGAACATTTGATAGATGGCCTTCCCTAGGAAAATAAGTGCAACTACAGCTACCATCCATCGGCCATACTCCTGATTTAAAAGCTTCTGGATCATCGATTCTTTTCCGCCACCGCTACCGCCACCACCTGCACCAATAAGTAACTGTACCGCACTGTAAATGATAAAGAGATAAAAAAATCCACTAGAAAAATAACTTAATCTTCGTCTCAAGCCCTTCCTATCCAAACCATTGTCCTCTGGATCCATAAAAGTTTGGTACATTCTCCAAAAAACATATCCTGCCAAGCCTATTACTACTAGCCAAAGCATTACTTGGCCAAAGGGTTGGCCAAGTAAAAATTGAAAAGCACCTTTACTCCCAGTCTTTTTACCACCACTTCCCAAAGCGGCCCATGCGGTTAACCCGCCTATTAGAAGGTATACTACCCCTTTGGTCCCTATACCCAAACGGGCTATCATTTTCTTCTTTTTTTTACTTGGATTCAAATCTGACTTTTCCATATACAAATTGATATATTCTGAAAAAGCCAAATATGATGCCAAATAGGTGTGTTATTTTTTTCACTGCAATAAATGGATGGAACAAATCACAATTCTATGGTAGGAAATTTACGGCAAAATGCCTCCGTTTATATAATGCTCCTTAGTCAATAAGACATTAAAATCGGACTGTTGGGTAGGCAGAAATTCCGGTTAATTTTCCTTTTCCTTATTAGCTGTAGGAGCTACTTCCAGATGGGGCATAGATTGATACCATGTCAATACCTTTTCCTTCAAAGCATTGGTTTTCTCAACATTCTGCCTTGCAAGGTTTTGTTGTTCTTCCGGGTCAAGGACAATATTGTACAATTCGGGTCTTCCTCCATCATAATCGCATAATAGTTTCCATTCCCCATCACGCACAGCCAAATCAGGAAGGTTTTCGAATCCATAATAACTCTTTCTATCAGGTGGCCGGCTGTAGAATATTGGGGTTTGTCTGGACATGCTGGATTGCCCGAGAACTGTTTCCAATACATTTTCTCCATCAGAAATGGTCTTTTCGGAAGGTTTTGTTCCTGTAAATTCAAGCAAAGAAGGCATTAAATCAATGGCAGAAAAAACCGATTCCTTATTTCGGGATCCTTTCACTTTTTCATCAATAAATCCCGCTCCCCACACCACCAAAGAAGACCGGATTCCTCCCTCATACAAATGTGTTTTATAGCCTTTCAATTTCCCTGCACTCCCAGCTCCCATTTCAGGGCCATTGTCAGAACAGATTAAAATCAATGTATTCTCACGCAGTTTATCGTTGTTCTGAATGAAATCGAAAAGCTTACCAAATTGTTTGTCCATGGCTTCCAGCACTGCAAGGTACAATCCTCTTTTCCCAGCTTCTTTTGCAAGGCCATACTCTTCAAAGGGTGGCCAAAATGGACTATGCACATCGTCAGGCCATATATTTACATAAAACGGTTTTTCATCTTTCTCCGCTTTGCCCATAAATTGGATGGCCTCATCAATGAATCCAGTGGTTATTTCCGAGCGCTGCATCCAGGTAAAAGGCTCCCCGAGAATTTCTGCATCTTCCCAAATGCGTCCTACTATTCCGGTTTCGTCTGTTGTTAGGGGAAGTAATTTGGCCCCCATTCCCTCAAAATTGGTCAATGATTCATCAAAACCATATTCGGTAATTGCAGGTGCCTCAGTAACATCTCGCTGCCCTCCCATGTGCCATTTTCCAAAATGCCCCGTTGCATAGCCTGCCTCATTAAGGCTTCTAGCGAGCATTGGTGCTGAGGGATCCAGCCAGTTTGCCATTCCACGTTCGCTGTTCCTTGCCCGATAGGCCAAGTAAGAAGTGATGTGCCAGCGTTGAGGATATGTTCCTGTAGAAATAGCTACCCTTGAAGGAGAGCAAATTGGGGAATTTACGTAAAACTGTTCGAAACTGATCCCTTCAGAGGCCAACCTATCGATGTTTGGCGTTTGAGCGTCGGTATTTCCAAAACTAGAAAAATCAGCCCAGCCCATGTCATCTATAAATATTAGGATAATATTGGGTTTCCGGCTCTCATTTGGTATTGGTGAACATCCTGCAAGATGGAGGACACCTAAAATAATCACTAGATACAGTATTTTTTTCATATAAAATATTCTGGTTATAAAATTGGTTTGTTCTACCCAAATTGTGAATGCTTATTTAGCTGCTTTTATATTTTTTATTGGTATTGAGGCCAGGCCCTGTAGGCCATGATGCCACCTGTGACCAATAAAATGACCTGAAGAAATAGACTTGGCGCTGTTTCCAGTTGTCGGCCAATGACAAAAAGCAAAAAAACCATTGAAAAGAAAGCAAGTAAGCCAGTCACTTCTTTTTCCTTTTCACCAACCTTTCTATTGTAAAAGATCTTCGCCATCAACCCTCCATAAAGGAAGGTAAACCAGATCAACCTATGTCGGAGGTTTTTGACCACATAGCTGAATGTGGGGTAATCTTTTCCTTCCAATGTAACAAGCACAATATCGATAAGCAACATAAGGCCCAACATAACTGCCACTACAATTTTGATGGTTCGGATTTCAGACAAATGCCTTTTTAAGAATTTATTTAGTTTGTTCATGGCCTTACAATATAATTCATAGACCAAAAAAAGTGGCCAAATAAAACGCCAGCAATTAGAATAGACGTGAGAAAGGCCTTGGTTTTTTTAAAGGGTACTTTAAAACCGATTAAAACCATGATTAGGGTCAGACCAAAAATAATTAAAACCGGAAACATGCCATTTGACATTTTAAAAGCATCATTTGTGGTACCTAGGAAAAGGTGCCCAGCTATCGCTCCCAAGGCAAATGGAATAAAAAAAGACTTACCCTTTGACCATTCGAGTAATAAAATATTGGAGGTGTCATTGTCCACATTATTGAGCATAAGCAGGATTTCTATGATAAAGTAAGCCACAGCCAAACTTATCATAATACTGACAACCACTGTATATCCTGTACCTTCCATGTCTATTTAGAAAATGAATATTAATTTAAGTCATTTTTAGACAAAATGAAATAGAATTACAGTTTATTTTAACCAAATAAGATATGGCCACAACAGGTTAATAGAAGCAGTATAGCTGTTTGTTTTTTGGTTTTGACCTACATCTTCTCTTTCATGTTAAGACCAAGGTCTTCCTCCACTTTCAACCCAAAAAAATACCTTATATAAAGGAAGTGAAGGCCTTTAAAAGAGAAACAACTGCTCAGGATAATCAAATCTTGCTGGGGCAGACAATTCGGATTATATTTATACCTGAAAAATTAAGTCTACAATATGAAACAAATCATTTATTCCTTGGTGGCTTTGATAGCCTTCAATGCTTGCGAAAGCAAAAAAACGACCGAAAGCGAAAGTAAAGTTCAAGAAGAAGACTGGATCGTCCTTTTTGATGGTACTACTACAGAGGGCTGGAGAGCCTACAACGGTGATGAACTCCCTCCTGGCTGGGTGATCAAAGACGGGGAACTAACCTATGATACCGAAATGGGTTTAGAACAAGACTACACTGGTGGAAAAGACATTATTTACGGTGCAGAAGAGTTTGAGAACTTTGAATTGTACTTAGAATGGAAATTACCTAAAGGTGGTAACAGCGGCATATTCTATCACATACCTGAAGTAAAAGAAAGTTCTGGACCTTCAGGATTGGCACCGGAATATCAACTTATTGATGACGAAAATTATGCTTCTATACATGATTTGACTGCCTACAATAAAAAAATGGGCGAAACCGAAAATTTAGACCAACTGCAAGATTGGCAAAAAACTGCCTCTGATTATGCAATGTATCCTGCCGATCAATCCCAAGTAGAATTAAACCCTGTCGGTGAATGGAACAGCTCCAAAATAGTATATACACCCGAAAAAGTAGAATATTGGCTTAACGGAAAGATCGTGGTTTCATTTGTCCCTGGGTCTGAAGATTGGGAAACAAGGAAAAACTCTGGTAAATGGAGCGGTTCACCCGATTATGCTAAAGCCAAAAAAGGATACATTGGCCTTCAAGATCACGCAAGTCCGATATGGTTTAGAAATATTAAAATCAAAAAATTATGAATCAGAAAATAATTAATAGAAGAGATTTATTGAAAAGTGGAGCTACCGTGGCTATCGCATCTATGCTCCCTTCATGGGCATGGGCTAATAGTGAAAATGGTCGCTTAAGAACTGCACACGTGGGATTGGGTGGTATGGGTAAAGCCGACTTGGATGCAATTTCTTCTCACGAGAAAGTGGACGTTGTAGCGCTTTGCGATGTTGATGCAAAAATGCTTGCACCATTAAAGAAGGACTATCCCAAGGCCAAGTTCTATTCTGATTACAGGACAATGATGAAAGAAATGGCGGACGATATCGATGCCGTGGTTGTTTCTACCCCTGATCATACCCACGCTCCAGCTTCCATGTTGGCGATGGACCATGGTAAGGCTGTTTACTGTCAAAAACCGCTTACCCATCATGTGTCTGAGGCAAGAGCCATGAATAAAAAGGCAGCAGAAAAGAAATTGGTAACCCAAATGGGGATCCAGGTGCACTCTTTTTATGACTACAAACTGGCTACGCTATTGATACAATCAGGTATCATTGGTAAAGTGAAAGAAGTAAGGGCCTGGTCCCCTAAAAACTGGGGAACTGACGATCCAATGCCAAAAGGAGCTGACCCAATTCCAGAAGGTCTTGACTGGAACTTATGGCTAGGTACTGCAGCCGATAGGCCTTATAAAGAAGGACTATACCATCCTGGCAACTGGCGTAAAGTGCTTGACTTTGGTTGCGGAACTTTGGGCGACATGGGTGTTCATATTTTTGACACGCCTTACAATGCCTTGGCCCTAGATGTACCAAAGACCATCAAAAACGAGTGTAGAAAACCTACTGGCTTTGGCTTCCCCGAAGAGAATACAGTAACCTACGAATTCCCAGGAACGAAGTACACCACCAAAAATTTTAAATGGGTATGGTATGACGGTGTAAACGCACCAGGGAAAGATAAAAACCTTATACTCCCCAATAATGATAAGCTACCTGAACAGGGTGCCATGTTTGTGGGAGAAAAAGGCAATTTATTATTGCCTCACTTTATGCAATTACCAAAACACATTGTAGATGGCAAGTATGTAGAACTAGACCTCACTAAGCTTAAAAAGTCAGGCAAAATAGGTGATGTAATTAGGGATTATGAAGTGGAAGGCAAACGCCATTACCACCAATTTGTAGATGCTTGTTTAGGAAAAGACGAATGTTCTGCTCCTTTCTCCTACGCTTCCAGGTTAACGGAAACGATACTATTGGGCGTAATAGCAGGCAGGTTTCCAAATAAAACCTTGCACTGGGACAATGCCACAGCACGTTTTGAAGAAGACGAAGCCAACCAATTCCTGGATGGCACCTATAGAGCATTTTAATAATTGCTGAAAAGCGGTTAAAGTAATTAATTAAAGCCGTTCAGGAAAAATGGGCTAACGCTCAGTTTTTCTGAACGGCTTTTTTATACCACTGGACTAGCTTAGACTAACTCCTAAAAAGGCCTCAAATATTAACATCACTGCTCAATAGTTACCCAGAACTCTGAGTGGGCCATGAGCATGGTCCCTGAGCCTGTCGAAGGTTGTCGAAGTGCCAGCTGTCAGAATGATTGGTTATTATACGCAGTTTTTCTCTTTAATCACCAAATACCTCCCATTTAATACCGAGCTTTTCTTTACATTCAAAGAGTTCGAACTTTTTAATTAAAGATTCCCTATGTGCAGAACCACACATATAAACTCCTTTTTCGAAAGAGTTGAACTTACAAAATGAATAGATATTCTGAATCATTGAATTTTCGTATTCCTCAAGTTTTACATCATAAGTTTTTAAAAATTCTTCATCTTGTAAAAGACTGTTTTCAAAATCTCTCATTTTTGAATGTAGAGCCATACCCCTGGCACTATTTAAAAACTCAAAACCTTCGAGGCACTCTAATTTGCTAAATTCAAGAAGCATTGCATCCAATTCATTATTTACAGGAATACTATTATATTTCTTATCAAATAGATTCGTAATTTCATTGTCCAAAACTGGTACATATTTGAAAGAAAAATGTGCTGAAAGTTTCTGTAAAGCTTCTATCTCAAGTTTGTGGTGATAAATTCCAAATGATGAGAAATTGATCCTTTCAAATTGAGAGTATGTGGCTTCAAGTGCTTCTAGAAAAATCACTTCAGGTTTTTGGATCTCCAATATGCTACAGAGATTATCAGCATTACATTTACCATTTTTTTTGTGCCTAGTGCTGATAAAAGTGATCTTTGTCATTGAAGTACTTTTTATATTCGTATATCTAAAGCAGAACCCATTTCCTATTTATGCTTTTGTTCACACTACAATCGTAGGTACTATGGGCTCTTCCGACTTCTCTTGTCCCCTTGCTGAACTTCGCTATGCTTATATCAGCCCGTTTAAGGTTGCCAACCTTTGAAACAAGAGACCTCCCACAGGCCAGTGATAAAACAGACTTGGATATTGTTTGAACCCTGTCCAACCATTTATAATCTTTTGTAAGGTTGTTTCTATACCTTTTGTAGCGATACCTTGCCCATCTTATAAACAGTTGCATAACGATTTTTTAGCCTATCGTTACTCTCGCCACACATATGAAAAGTTGGCGATTTCGAAGCACTAAACTTTCCGTTAAGCACAAAGTTTGACGCGAACCAAAACCCTTGAATTTATCACAATTTCGCCTATTTTTTATATACATTGTTTTGTGCTGGCTTTATTACTTAATTCGTTTTCGGTTTATAATAAAGTAAGATTGTTCCACTTTTAAAAACTTTGCTTTTTGTCAGTTCGAGTTTTATATTATTTTTCAGATTGTCCAAAATCGGTTCTCCTTTTTCAATGAATATTGGGTCTATCATAATTTGATATTCATCCACTAAATTCGCATTCGTAAGTTGTGCTAAAATCTTTCCGCTCCCTAAAAGTGTAATGTTCTTATTACTCGTTTTTTTTAATTCCGCTATTCTATCTATTAGGTTTTCGTTGATAATTTGAGTGTTTTTCCAATCAGTTGATTCTAACGTTTTAGAAACGACAATTTTTTCTGAATTATTCATGCCATCTGCAACTTCGGGAAAAGAGTCATAAGCTATTTGAGTTAGCCAAAAACTTTTCATCATTTCGTAGGTTACTCTGCCGAATAGAAGAGTGTCGTTCGATTTTAAGCTCTCAACTGAATATTGGGCCTCTTCTCCTCCGTGTTGGTGCCAATTTATATCCTCGTTAATTCCTTTATAAAATCCGTTTAAAGAAATGAATGTGAATGATGTCAATTTTGCCATAATTTTATTAATATCTTGTCTTTTTATTTGTAAGCATCCGACGAACCCATATAGATTAATTTTGAGTTGTTGGATTTTATGCTTTGAGGAGCTACTTGATTTTATGTTTCTCCCAATTGGAAGGTAGTAGTTGATAGAGATCTTTTTGCTTGTGGCTCTGGATTCTTT
>NZ_JBSXOH010000002.1:0-11743 GCF_056859355.1 Cyclobacterium sp. L-R | reverse complement strand
AAAATCAGCCACTTCGTTGCTGTTTTCAATTTCACCATAGCGGTGCTATGCTAAAATCTCCAAACAGCCTGATTTTCTTGCAATTGCAACACTTCCCGTAATCAAGGGACAGGCTTCACCCCTGACTATTGTCAGGACGGAGAAATTCTTTTACATAATCCGGGTTAAAATTATTCTTAATAGTTAACTCTAAACCATAGCGAAGAGGTTGTAGTCTAATAGACCTGTATTTACTTCTTTATTTATATGATTATAAAATCTATCTCTTTGGTTTTACTTGTGTAGGTATTTTCTTCTGAATATCTTTATTTGGATTGTGCATTTTATTCTTTTAATTAGCGTATTGCTAGTTGAATAGACCCAAAAATTGACCAATATTAAAACCCATAGTGACCAAGAACTGCTACAGTTAATTAGGGAACATCAAAATCATCGTGCTTTTGAGATGCTCTACCAGCGCCATTTTGATTCGGTATTTGGATATGTGTACAAGGTCATGCAAGACCGCGAGACATCCGAAGATGTGGTTCAAAACATTTTTATTTCCATATGGAAAAAACCACCAAACTTAAGTCATCCTACAGTACTATTTTACCTTATTGGTGCGGCAAGGAATCAAATTGCGAAAGAAATTCGAAAGAATAAATGGAGCAAAGAGCAGTTGGATTTCATTAAAAATACAAAGGGAATTTGCTCTACTGATGAATACCTTGAAGAAAGAGAGACCCGTAAGTTGTTAGAGAGCGGAATTCAAAAATTGCCTGCAAAATGTAGAAATGTGTTCACCCTCAGTAGGTTTAGTTATTTGAGCAACAAGCAGATTTCTGAAAAATTGGGGATTTCTGTTTTCACCGTGGAAAATCACATTAAAAGAGCATTGTACCTACTAAGGCAATCCTTGGAGTTTATAGTAATTTGCTTGGTCAGTTGGTGTTAATGCGATACTTTTTTTTTACTTAAATCGCCTATTTAGGTCAAAACCCGCAAATAATTTAGCCTAAACAAAAAAAAATAGATTTTTTTTCGGCTCCGACTAGCTGATCCTTCGGTGTTATGGTACTTCCCTATATAACCCTTTGGAATTTTATGCAGTTGAAGCAATTAATTAAGTGGGCAAATAAATACAGGTCAGGGAAGTTAGATCCTGAAAGGAATGGTCAATTTGATTCTTTACTAGATGAATTGGCACATTTGGGTAAAGCTCCTTCCCAAAATGTAATAAATGCAGCAAAATTAAACATTTGGAAAAAAATAGAATCCAAAGGGAGGCCAAAATCCTCAGGCAAGAGCGTATACTTGGTGGTTAGAAAATTTGCTGCCGTACTTTTATTTTTTGCTTTAATAGGCTTGGCCGTATGGGAAATGTCAAATCTACAAGCTGAAATCCCGATGCTAGTGAAGAGGACTGAACAGGGGATGCGATCAACCGTTACCTTATCAGATGGCAGTAAGGTGCGTTTAAATGAAAATAGCAGCCTTGAATTTCCGAAAGCTTTTACCGAAGAGCTCCGCCTAGTTTATTTGAGCGGGGAAGCATTTTTTGATATCAAGCCAAATCCTGAGAAACCCTTTAAAGTGGTTACGGAAACCTCAGAGGTAACTGTTTTAGGAACCTCCTTCAATGTGAATACACACTTTCAACCTGAGATCACAGTAACTAGCGGTAGGGTTAAAGTTGCCAATTTGAAATCCAATGAAGGGGTTGAACTAAATCCAGGCCAACAGGCCATTGTAAATACCGATCAAATCCAGGTGAATGAAGTGAACCCAGATTTCTTTATTGGTTGGCATACTAGAAAATTGGTATTTGAGGAGGAGACAGTGGCATCTGTTTTTTCAATTTTGGAGCGTGCATATGGTGTCAGTATTGAAGTGAATATGCCACAAAAAGAAATTGAATGTGTGATCACTGGAGCTTATACTGGAGAGCGGATAGAAACGATCTTACTGGGATTGCGGCACATTTTGGATTTTGAATACCAAACAGATATAAGTACCAAAACAATTAATATAGATCTTAAAAATTGTAAATAAATCTTAAAAGCCTATGTAATACTTTGCGAAAAAGAAAAGGATCCAGTAACTGCTGTAACAGTTCTGGATCCAGCTCAAAACACTCATCAATTAACTAACCCGAAAAGAATTTTAAGCATTTAAAATTATGGAAATTAATTTACTAAAACTATTGATCATGGTATCAAAGAGGCTTTTATATGCCTTCCTTGTACAGGTGATTGCAATGCAATTTCTAATGGCGACCACCTCGAAAAGCCAAAATTTAGAGGATGTTAGTCTAAGTATAAGCGTTCAATCGAATACTTTTAAAGAGGTGCTGGGACTCATCCAGGAAAAAACCCTTTTTAACTTTACCTACAATCAAAAAGTAGTCAAGGATAAGAATCGATTTACCTTTTCTTATGAAGAAAGCAATCTAAAAGAGGTACTTCAGCACCTGGCGCAGGTTACTTCATTTGAGTTCAAAAGAGTAAACAATACAATTTATGTAAAGCCCGGTCTTGAATCTGAAAATAACGAAGGCAAAGTTTCTGAACTAGTTTCACCTGCACAGGATTCGGATAATGCATTTGTACCTATCAATGGAACTGTGGTAGATGAAAGTGGCAACCCTATCCCCGGAGCAACGGTAATTATTGATGGTACCACCACCGGTACTGTCACTGACATTGATGGGAAATTCTCATTGAATGCAGAGGCTGGGGCGGTGATTAAAATCTCCTTTATAGGTTATAAAAGCCAAACCTTCACTGTAGGTAATCAAACTACTTTTTCAATCACCTTGATGGATGATCAAGCTGCCTTGGAAGAGGTGGTAGTAGTAGGATATGGAACTCAGAAAAAAGAAGATGTTACGGGAGCTGTTTCATCTGTAAACCAGGAAGCGATCAAAAATCTTCCAGTTTCTTCCTTGGATCAGAAAATGGTGGGACAAGTTGCAGGTGTTCAAATCCAGCAAGTATCTGGTGCACCTGGAGCAGGTACTTCAGTTAAAATCAGAGGGAGTGGATCCTTGGGAGCAGGCAATGAACCGCTCTATGTAATCGACGGAATGCCTTATTCTTCGGGGATGAACCAAACCCTAAACCCTTTGATGTTTATAGACCCAAATAATATTGAGTCTATTACTATTCTAAAGGATGCTTCTTCTACGGCCATTTACGGTTCCAGAGGTGCCAATGGAGTAATAATGATTACTACCAAAAAAGGTGAGCTTGACCAGACAACCATTAATTTTTCTTCCATGGTAGGTGTTCAACAAGTACCACAGAAGGGTAGACCACAACTTTTAGATCAAAGAGAATTTGCCCAATTTCAACGCGATAGAATTGATATCGGAGTTAGGCAAACTGAAGGAAGAGAACCTACCTTGGCGGATTATCCTGAGGAATATAGGAATTTGGATGCCCTATCAGGTAAGGGAACAGACTGGTATGATCTTGTTTTACAGACAGCTAAAATTCAGGACCATAATTTTAGCATGCAAAAAGGAACCAAAGATTCTAGAATTAATTTTAGTTTAGGTTACTTCAAGCAAGAGGGGGTATTGAAACATACCGGCATAGAAAGATTCAGTAGTAACCTGGGTATTGAAAGTAATGTCACCAATAAACTTAAAATAGGAGCGTCTATTCAACCTACCTTTATCAAACAAGATAGGGCCAACACCAATCTAAATAGAAATGACATTTTGGGTGTGAGTATTTGGGCCAACCCAATTTCTACTCCATATGATGCCAATGGAAACATTAAGCCATATATTGTAGCACCTCAAAGTCGCTTTCACTCGGCTTGGAGTTTTGTTAATCCTTTGTTTGCCTTACAGGAAATGAAAATGCAACAAAACACCTTTCAAAACCTTGGATTGGCATTTGCTGAGTTGGAGATTCTGCCAAATTTAAGATTTAGGTCCTCCTTAAATACAATATTTGAAGTGTCGAAATATGAGCAGTACATACCAAGCTCTATTGGTGCATCTAACAGGCCTCCTACGCCAGGGACAGGCTCCTCTTATAATTCCAGAAGTAACAGCTTTGATTGGCTGATAGAGAATACAGTAAATTATGATTTAACCAGAGGAGACCATAGGATAAATGCTCTACTTGGATACACTACCCAAAAGTTTACTTCCAATAATATTTCATTAGGAGCAAGCCCTTTTCCAAATGACCTTATAACCACCATTAATGCGGCTCAAAGTATTGATAATTGGGGAGAAGCAATCAATGAGTGGAGCATGATTTCTTATTTGGGAAGGGTGAATTATGCGCTGAAAGACAAATACCTATTGACAGCTACTTTCCGTTCGGATGGGTCTTCAAGGTTTGGAAATCAAAACCGCTTTGCCTTGTTCCCCTCTATTGCTGCAGCATGGAGAGTTTCTGAGGAAGATTTTTTCCAAAATATCAACTGGGTGGATGAGTTTAAAATTCGAGGTAGTTATGGTAAAAGTGGAAACAATAATATAGGTAACTATGCGCACCTTGCTTCCATAAGTGCTGGATCTTATGTATTTGGTACCAATCAAGTTACCGCTTCTTCAGTAGGGCTTTCCAATCCTTTTTTGACATGGGAGGAATCCAATCAGTTTGATTTAGGACTGGATTTTCAATTCTTGGAAAGCAGACTTAGTCTATTGATAGACTTGTATCGTAGAGAAAGCAATAATATGTTGCTGAATGATGTTATTCCTACCATAACAGGTTTTAATTCTCAAACGATCAATCAGGGAAATGTAAGAAATATGGGGCTAGAAATTGCCTTGGGTGGCTCACCATATGTTGGGGAATTCAATTGGGATGTGAATGCCAATATTGCATTCAATAGAAACAAAGTGATGTCTCTTAATGACAATACAGTTAGAATTCTTGCAGGCAATAATGATGGAAATCCCACTCACGTTTCTGTAGTAGGAAAGCCAATTGGGCAGTTTTACGGATTTGTGTTGGAAGGTGTGTACACTCCTGAGGATATGGACAATCCTGATATTGTAAAAACACCTCAGGTTTACGAAGGAAATGTGAAATATAAAGATGTTAATGGAGACGGTTTGATCAATGATGTGTTGGATTATACCATTATTGGAAACCCACATCCAGATTTTATTTTTGGACTCACCAACAATTTTGCTTACAAAAATATTGACCTAGGCATAATAGTCAATGGGCAAAGTGGCGGTCAGGTTATGAATGGTTTGCGTCAAACCACAGATAATCTTCAGGGATTTTTCAATGTTGACAAAGACTGGGAAAATCGTTGGAGGAGTACAGAAAATCCTGGAGATGGGATTCATTCAGGTATTCCACAAGTAAGGCCTAGTTGGGGACACAGGGTGTCAAGTTTATGGGTAGAAGATGCTTCCTATGTGAGAATATCCAATCTTACTGTGGGCTATACCCTTCCAGGTAATTTTCTGGAGCGTTTGAAAGTGGTAAAAGGATCAAGGATCTACATGTCAGTTCAAAATCTGGCCATGTTTACCAATTATAAAGGTGCCAATCCTGAAGGGCAGGCAGCTAACCAAAACAATACCTTGGTTCCAGGATTTGACATGACGTCTTATCCACTTTCCAGAACCACATCGATAGGTATTAATTTATCTTTTTAAACGCATTTGTTATCGAAACCTGAGATTCACAAAAATTAATCAGACATGAAAAAGTTACTATATATACTTGTCTTTTTGGGAATGAGCTCTTGTTCAGAGGATTTTCTAGAAATCTTCCCAGAGACGACTTTAAATGAAGGCAATTTCTATCAGACCCAGGAAGAATTTATCCTGTTGGCCAATGGTTGCTATGTACCCATGAGAAATTACGAAAAGGATTTACATTGGGTGTTGGCAGAATTGATATCAGACAATACAAGTTTCCAATACAATATCAGAACAGGTGAAGCAGTGAGAGGTGTAATTGACCAGTTTATCATCACTTCTGACAATAGAGGTTATGGGCAATTCTGGGACCTGTCCTATAATGGCATCACCCGATGCAATAAATTATTGGCAGAAATTGACAGAGAAGGAGTTTCTTGGTCAAATGAAGCCTATAAAGACAGATCAGAAGGAGAGGCCTTGTTCTTAAGGGCCCTCTATTATTTTAATTTGGTACGGCAATACGGAGGCGTTCCTTTGGTAACCACGCCCATTACAGCCCAAGAAGCAGTCAATATAGACCGATCAACTGAGGAGCAGGTTTACCAGCAAATCATCAGTGATCTGGAAAGTGCTACCACTCATTTCTCCAATGCTACGGCAGTTCATGAAGATGGTAGAGCCAATAAATATGCGGCTCAGGCACTTTTGGGTAAGGTTTACCTAACTCAGAAGAATTATACCCAAGCAGCAAGTGTTCTCAAAGAAGTGATTGATTCCGGTCAATACAGTCTACTTCCTGAATATGCGGACTTGTATGATCCTTCTAATCCTGATTTTACTGAAACGCTTTTTTCCATTCAGTATTCTGAAAATAACAGAGATCTTTCCAATAGGTTTATTTTTATGTTTGCCCCTTGGAGCTCTGAAGGAGAGATCACAAATAGACCGAATATAAGCATGGTGTCTGCAGGTTGGAATATACCTACTGAAGATCTTGTTAATGCTTTTGAGGAGGGTGATAAAAGAAAAGCTGTTTCAATCAACACCTGGACAGGACCCGATTGGGATGGTGAAATAAGAGATTTGTCCTATATTGGGAAATTCAAACCACCAGTTTCTGCCCCTGATGATAGATGTGGAGACAATATGCCTGTATTGCGCTATTCGGATGTTTTACTTATGTATGCAGAGGCTTTAAATGGCTTGGGCAGAACGGGAGAAGCCATTCCTTTTGTAGAAATGGTAAGAAATCGTGCTGGACTAACAGATGCGCTAAACGGATATGATCAAACAAGTTTACAAGACTTGATTATGCATGAACGTCAGGTAGAGTTTTGTTTCGAAAACCAAAGGTGGTACGACCTAAAGAGAAGTGGCAAAGCAGTGGAGGTTATGTCTGCTCATGGGGTCAGGGAAAAAGAAATGAAACCTTTCTTATTTGATGCTTCTTTCAATATTACAGCGAATAAATTATTGGCACCTATCCCTGCAGAGCAGATATTGATTAACAGATTGGAACAAAATTCGGGCTATTAAAAACGCAATAACCAAAATAAATTAAAATGAAAAAAACAAGTAGGATTCGTCCTTTGAAATGGGTGCTTATGATGTGCATTTTGGTGTCATTTACCAAAATGGCATCCTATGCCCAAGGAGAAAAACCCAACATTATCTATATCCTATCGGATGATCAATCTTGGAATGACTACGGTTTTACTGGGCACCCACATATTGAAACGCCAAATATTGACAAGTTGGCGGAGGAAGGACATACATTTACCAGAGGCTATGTGACAGCACCACTTTGTAGTCCGTCTTTAGCCAGTATTATCACAGGCTTGTATCCCTATCAGCATGGGATTACCGGTAATGATCCTGAATTCGCATTTGAGGGAAAACGATACAGTAATGATTGGCAAATGGCCAGATCTAGACTGTATAAAGATTACCTGGATGAATTTCAGAAACATCCTACCATACCAATGGTTTTGAAAAAATTGGGATACCTTTCTTTTCAGGCAGGAAAATGGTGGGGCGGAAACTACAAAGAGGGTGGTTTTACGCATGGAATGACGCATGGTGATCCTAGCCGAGGAGGAAGACATGGAGATGTTGGGCTTAAAATAGGTCGTGAAGGAATGGATCCAATATTTGATTTTATGGATCATGCGATAGAAGAGGACAAACCATTTTTTGTATGGTATGCGCCCTTCTTACCTCATTCCCCACACAATCCACCGGACTCCTTACTCCAAAAGTATTTGCCTTTAGCACCTACCAAATCAGTTGCTGCTTATTGGGCCATGTGCGAGTGGTTTGACATTACGGTAGGGCAGCTCTTGGATAGGGTGGAAGAAAAAGGACTCTCTGAAAATACTTTGGTAGTCTTTGTCACGGACAATGGCTGGATACAGGATCCAAATGTGCCCAATAAATATGTGGAGGGATCTAAACAAGCCCCTCAAGATATGGGTATTAGAACACCTATTATTTACAAGTGGTCGGGTAAAATAAAGCCCAAAATGGATCATTCCAATTTGACAAGTAGCATTGACATGGCGGTGACGACTATGGCTGCTGTAGGCCTTGACCCGCTTCCGGATATGCAAGGAATCAATATAATGGATAAGAAAGCACTGAAGAAAAGAAAGGTGATCTACAGCCAGGATTTTGCCCATGACATGAAAGGGGTAAATGCTAAGGAAGAAACACTGGAGAGCAGAATTCTTATCACTAGTCCCTGGAAAATCATTGTTCCTGGCGTAGCCAATAAGGACACGCAGGAAGTTTTGCTTTACGATATTCTAAAGGATCCATTGGAAGAAAACAACTTAGCCGATAAACATCCTGAGGTAGTGAAGAAACTCACTGCTTCACTGGATAATTGGTGGGGTAAATAATATTATTTAGGAAAGGGATTTTATCCCTTTCCTTGTTTTTTTAACTTAGATTAGCTTTTGTTTACTGATTTTGAACGATAACCTATATGTTCAACCCGGATTATGTAATAGGATTTCTCTGCCCTGACAAGGTCAGGGGTGATGCCTGTTCCGTGTTTACGGGAAGTGTTGCAATCGCAAGAAAATCAGGCTGTTTGGATATTTTAGCATAGCACCGCTATGGTGAAATTGAAAACAGCAACGAAGTGGCTGATTTTGAAGCGATTTCAGCACGTAATAGATTATCTATTGAATGTTTCAGGTTCAATGATTTTTTATTAAAAAAAGTGATTTACCCTCAACCATTTGGTGGGTAAAAATCGTTAGGGATTTGAAGGTACATTTCCAATATAAATCCTAAAAGTTTTAAGTATGAAACTTTACACTTCGATTCCCACTAAATTAGTACCTTATTTTAAAGAGCAGATTAAGAAGTATAGCATTGAGTACAATGCTGGAAATCTAGAAAATGCATGGATGCATTTGGAAAAAGCCCATATATTGGGACAAAGATACCCTTACGAACACAGTTATGTTCACTGGAAAATGTTGCAATTTGGTTTTAAGATTAAAAGTTTGAAAGAAATTTTCGGACAAATTTCAAGATTGATTTTTGGAGGAGTGAAGTCCTTTGTAGGTATAGTACCTGTTGGCAATCCCGGAAGAGCAAATGTGCCCCCTTTGAAGTCTTTTCCAATTGAAAAAGAATTGCAGGATATTTTTGCAAAAACAGGGGTGAATCAGTGAAGAGGAATACCTGAATTATATATTGGATTGTAATTAACCTATCACCTGAAGGTTTTTTAAAAAATGAATAACTTTCTCTTTAGGCATTTCGCAGGGTTTTAGCAACTCTTTACTGGAGGTTATATAATAATTCAAACTGATAAAATTGGTGCCCCCCAATTCCTCAGCGTAAACTTTAATACTCATCCCACTATTAAAGTCTGCACGGGTAACCCCATACTTTCTACCAGCATAAAGCACCTCTGAATACCCAATAGGAAGTTTATGAATAAAATCCAATAGCATAGCTTTGCCGGTTTAGATCCATTTGTCCCTTATCCTTACATAAACCACTTCATTGATTGGATTGCTTATAGGATTTTCATATTAAGAGCTACAGGATAACATAGAGCAGCCTACTTTATGCCTTGCCCACTCAGGTCGTTTGGTAAACCATTTTTCATTTTCAGGTTGCTCGCTGTATGGTTTTTTCAATAATTGGTACAACTCATCAATAAGCGCATAATCACCTTTGTCAGCATCGTCAATGGCCAGTTGAGCCATATAATTGCGCAATACATATTTGGGGTTTATTGCGTTCATGGCTTTTTTCCGTTCCGAATCCGAGACTGTTTCCATTTGCAAACGGGTAGCATAATGTTGAAACCAATCTTGCCATTGTTGCTTAATGGTATTGGTCACTTCTGTGGGAGTGTAAAATGCCTCTTTAATCAATTCCAGGCCTTCATCCGGCTTGTCTTTTTTAAAG
This sequence comes from Cyclobacterium sp. L-R, assembly GCF_056859355.1. Lineage (NCBI taxonomy): Bacteria > Pseudomonadati > Bacteroidota > Cytophagia > Cytophagales > Cyclobacteriaceae > Cyclobacterium > Cyclobacterium sp. L-R. Next base: position 1,698 of record NZ_JBSXOH010000002.1, on the reverse strand, counting down.
GCTGCCAAATTCCTAAAGAAAATCGTCATATCGGTTTCCGTTAATTGAAGAAGGGTCTCCAAATTCTGGATTATAGCTTTGTCGCTATGATCATTTGTTTTTAAACCTATTTTGCCACGCATCATTTGTGCCATGGCTTTAGGGAATTCTGTTCTGTATTGATTCAATGCATCCTCTAAAGGTTCTACCTCTTCAATTAATGGGTACAAGGCATTGGCCAGTTGGTATAAATTCCATAGTCCTATATTGGGTTGGTTGCCATATCGGTATCTCTTTTGCTGAAGATCTGTAGTGTTTGGTGTCCAACCTTCTTCAAAACCCTCCAGCCAACCATATGGGCCGTAATCTATGGTCAAACCCAAAATAGACATATTATCAGTATTCATCACTCCATGTACAAAGCCCACACGCTGCCAATCGACAATCATACTTAAAGTTTTTTGTACGACTTCATTAAAAAAAGCGATATAAACGGCCTTCGAAGGAGTGCCCAAATGAGGGAAATGGTGATTTATGGTAAAGTCTATTAATGTTTTTAATGTCTCCGTATCCTGCCTTGAGGCAAAAATTTCAAAACTACCAAAGCGAATAAAACTGGGAGAAATACGGCTAACTACAGCACCTTTTTCATATTCGGCATTGCCATTGTACAAAACATCACGCATTACCTCGTCTCCCGTTAATGCTAAAGATAAAGCTCTGGTGGTTGCTATGCCTAGGTGATGCATGGCTTCACTGCATAGGTACTCCCGAATGGATGAACGCAACACCGCTAATCCATCAGCTGACCGAGAATAGGGTGTAGCACCTGCTCCTTTAAGCTGAACAACCCATTGCTTGTGGTCATGTTTTACTTCAAATAAGTTAATGGCCCTGCCATCACCCAATTGACCTGCCCAGTTGCCAAACTGATGGCCACCATAGCACATGGCATATGGTTTTGTGTTTTCCATTACAGTATTTCCTGTAAACACATTTAAAAAATCGGTGGATTTACTATCTGCTTCTGTTAAGCCTAAATTTTTCAGCATATCATCAGAAACGTGTATAAGTTTTGGATCTGCTGTTTGTTTTGGCCTTACATAAGAAAAGCAAGCAGACTTAACTTGCCTTCGACTGTTGTCCAAAACATGGTCAGCCGGTAATTCTTCTATAAAGGTGTTTTTAATGTTGAGTTTCATTCTTTCTTAGATTAAACCATCTGGATTTTATAAACTGAATGGTTTATTTAAGCCGGTAAGCCAAAATTATTCTTTGTTATTTTTTACTTCAGTTGTATACTATAAACACAAACGGTTAAAGCTTAAAAGTAGTTCTAGCTAGGTTTAACGGTGTGAATTTTTCTTTCGAAACTATGTCCATGGAATGTTGGCAGAATTATTTGGTGGTGTGCACCTTGTGAAGGAAATAGCTACTAAGCCAAGGTTTGATTACATCCGGAAAACCAAAGCGGTCACCGATCAATTTGGGATCGATGAACAGGAAGCAAAAGTAGCTGACCTTCCTCAGACCAATATACTATAGGGTAAAATAGCGAAGAGAGTAGCTAAACATTACTTGTAAGCATCCGACGAACCCATATAGATTAATTTTGAGTTGTTGGATTTTATGCTTTGAGGAGCTACTTGATTTTATGTTTCTCCCAATTGGAAGGTAGTAGTTGATAGAGATCTTTTTGCTTGTGGCTCTGGATTCTTT
>NZ_JBSXOH010000001.1:0-9474 GCF_056859355.1 Cyclobacterium sp. L-R | reverse complement strand
TAATGATATGAGACCACACGAGAGTTTAGGAAATCTAACACCTAACCAAGTACATGACGAAGGTTTTACAAGGCATGATACCGAACGCGTTATTGGAAAGAAATATAATTGGAAAAAGAAGACCGAACCTGTCAAGGCCCGCTCTGAAAATAGCAACCCTATCCGACCAAACGACTATTCCTTGGCAACTTCCTCCTCAGCAGAGCTTGCCTCCTCTTTATCGTGGTACTGTAAGTTAAATGAAACTTCTTAGAAATTAAAACACTTACTATATTTGAAAAACAAAAGTGTCAACCATTTTCAGGACGAGACAAAGGTCCGGGTTTACCCATGTCTTTTTCAATTTTGGATTCCCTCGCAAACCTTTAATTGCAACTCTAGACAGCACCAATATTTCATATTGATCAAACTAATCTTCCAAAATTTTATGGAATGGAGTTCTAATTTCAGCACTTATTATTACCAGTAAACCCATTAATGAAGCCTAATAAAATTAATTTGGCTATTTTGTACAACAAACACCAAATAAATATGGGATAAATAAAAATAAACCTATACTATTGGATTTAATAAGTATCAATTACCAAACAATAAGTTTTGCCCTATAATTAATAAACATGACCACAAAAGCATCAGCCTTAGGAATAGTATTTATTGCCCTTTTATTTTCACAATTAATCAGTTGCACGCATAAAAAGGAAAATACCACAATTGAAGATTACCCGGATCCAGTAAACAATCCTAGCTCCAAAATAATGCTAATGGGAGACTGGTTTGAGCACCCCCATGATATTGATTTTGATAACCTCCCCAAAATCCCTTCCGCACATGCACTAGTTAGTGACGTGACGGCGGAAGGCGTAAACCACCCAACTTTCTCGGAAGCAAAAACAAGTGGTGGTGTTAATCAACATTCCTATATCACTTTTTACGAAGGCAAGTACTGGCTGATGTGGAGCGATGGCCCTGGTGTCGAAGACAGGGTTGGGCAGGTAGTGAAATATGCTACTAGTCCAGATGGACTTAGCTGGTCTAAACCTGATTTTCTTACCTCTTACCCGGAAGGATCGGGTCCAGAATCAGAACATTACAATACCCGAACTGAAAAAGGGAAACGCTGGATTTCTCGTGGTTTCTGGCAAAGAGATGGGGAACTTCTGGCCCTGGCATCCCTTGATGAGGCAGCAGGCTTTTTTGGTCCAAGCCTGGAGCTTTGGGCTTATAAATGGAATGGTGCCTCCAATTCATGGGAAGAAAAGGGAGTAGTTTATAAAAATGCCATCAACAATTTCCCTCCAAAACTTCTGCCTACCGGAGAATGGCTAATGTCCAGAAGAGCTTATGATTATAAAGAATCCGGCATTGAATTTTTGCTTGGTGGAATTAAGGGCTTTGATCAATGGGAATCCTATCCCGTAACAGGCTCTACCGCAGAAATGGATCCTGAAGAGCCCTATTGGTGGGTGCTGCCTGACGGAAAAAACCTGATGGCACTCTTTAGAGACAATAGGAAAAGTGGCTACCTGTACAGGGCGTTCTCCATAGACAATGGACGGACATGGAGCAATCCCGTTCGAACGAATTTCCCCGATGCCCGATCAAAATTCAATGGCTTAAGATTAAACGATGGCAGGTATGTATTGGTCTCTAATCCACATCCTGAAAGAAGAGACCCTCTCACATTGGCCATTAGCGATGATGGCATGGTATTTACCAAAATGGGTTACCTGACTGGTGGCAGACACATCGATTACCCACATGTGATTGAGCAAGATGGCCATTTGCTTATTGCCTTTGCTGGATCAGTAAAGCAAAAAATAGAAGTATTAAAGGTTAAAATCACTGATCTGGATAAGCTGGAAATGCCTCCCTTGAAAAAGTAAAAGGTTATTTATTGAATTGTATAGAATGTACGATTAATCGAAAATTAATCAATTAACCTAGTTCACTTCGTTTTTAAGGTATGCGCTATATCTAAATATTAAACCCTTATTGGACATTAAAATTTAAACCAAAAACGCCTTCCTTGGCGATCTGAAGCTGAAAAATAAAGGCATACATTGTTGAAAATTCCGGTTATAACCTAAAGCCTCTAATGAATACTTCAAGTTTCGCCACTTGTTAAAACTTTGATTTAAAAATGGATAGAAGAAATTTTATAAGATTAAGTTCATTAGGAACCCTAATTACGGGTAGTGGATTAGCTGCTTCATGTGTGTATAAAAATGCCGATTCGGAAGGAGAAGACTTTGCTGATATTGCTGTAATAGGTGGAACACCTGCAGGAATAATGGCGGCAATTTCAGCGGCAAGAATGGGCTCTAAAGTAATCCTTACCGAATACCATTCCCACTTAGGCGGGATGACCACAAGCGGATTAGGCAAAAGTGATATAGAAAACAAAGAGGCCATTGCTGGTCTTTTTAAGGAGTTTACAGAAATGGTACTACACTACTATACCGAAAAATATGGAAAAAGCTCCAAAGAGGTATTGCTTTGCAAAGAAGGCTATTACTATGAACCATCTGTTGCCGAACTGGTATTTAACCAAATGATAGCGGAAGAAAAAAACATCAAGGTGCTATTCAATTACCAAATAGAAGAAGCCGAGATGAAATCTGAAAAAATTTCCAGATTAAGGTTTAAGGACCGTACCAGTGGAGACACTCGATTTCTAAAGGCTGAGGTATTTGTTGATGCTACCTATGAAGGAGATGTTTTTGCCCTTGCGGGTGCAGTTTATCGCTTGGGAAGGGAAGGAAAAGAGGAATTTAATGAAGCACATGCCGGCCATATATTCTTTGATTTCAATGAAAAAGCATTTTTGGAAGGGGGCAGTGGTGAAGAAGATAGCAGGTTGCCTGCCTACACCTATCGCTTGTGCATGACGGATGATCCAGCAAACAGCTATGTACTTACTGAACCTCCTCATGGCTATGACAGAAACAACTATGTGGAATATTTTAACGATTTAAAGGACGGAAGATTAAGTGCACCCAAAGTGTTTAAAGAAGGGCATGGTTATTATTCAGATCACTTTGATACAATGGTCCGGGTTTTTTCCTTCACCGAAATACCAAATCGAAAGTATGATGTTAACATCAATCCAAGACCATTGGGATTCCCATTTGTGGGAGAAAATTACGCTTATCCTGAAACCGACTGGGCTGCTCGAGAAAGAATATTCAAGAGACATAGAGAACTGACCCTAGGCTTGATTTACTTTGTTCAGAATGATCCGGAAATTCCGGAAGAACACAGAAACCTGGCCATGAAATACCACTTGCCCAAGGATGAATTTACAGACAATGAACACTTCCCTTGGCAATTGTATATCCGCGAGGCCAGGAGATTAAAAGGAATGTACACCCTCACCGAAAATGACGTTACCCTTCGCGAGGATGCCCAAAGAACCACGGTTTTTGAAGACACCATTATTACAGGTGAATTTCCAATTGACAGCTTTCCAGTTTCCAAAGTTCCATCAAAAGACAATAAAGTATTGGAAGGCTATATAGGGATGTATGAAATCTCTCCTTACCAGATTCCCTACAGGATTCTGGTTCCTGAAAAAGTCCTGGGATTGATTGTTCCGGTGGCGGCATCCACTACACATGTTGCCTATTCTACCGTAAGAATGGAACCCTTATGGATGGGAATTGGCCAGGTTGCAGGTATCGCTGCCCACATGTCCAGAGAATTGCAGGTAGAAATTAAGGATGTACCTGTGCTAGAACTCCAGAACATTTTAATTAAGAACCATCAAATCCTGACTTACTTTAAGGACATAGACAGGGCGGATAAAGCTTTTGATGCGGTACAGTTTTGGGGTACCAAAGGATTTTTTGATTCCTATTTGGCAAGGACACAGGAGCATTTATCAACTGAAGATTGTAAGCTGTGGCTGGGCATTTTCGAAGAAATCACCAATAATCCAGAAATCACCATCGATGCCGAGCTGAACAATAATGGCCAAGTTGTGTCAATTTCAGTCCTACAGAAAACCCTTCAAACCATGAATAAATCCGATGGAAAAAATCTTCAGCCGGAGTCCTGGTTATATGAAAAAAGAGCACTTAAATCCAACGTCCTACGAGGGGAAGCCTGCATGGCCATGTACCAATTGTATCAGGAAACTGAATTGGCTAAAGACAAAAACACTTAAACCCGAACAACATTGAGAAATCCATTTTACAAAATTCTGTAAAGCCTGAATAAATAGTAATCGGCTTTGATCAATGCGCACCACCTAATCTTACTTCTTGGAATAGGGAATGAAATATAGCGCCTGACTTTTAATTTTTCACATGATCTTCGATAACGTTTCCGTTACTATTTTTAGAATATTGTTTCTTTATTTCTCTGGTAATGACTATATAGTAAAGGGATTACCGCATACTAAGAAATTTCATTGACAGAAGGAATCCTCTTTACCATTCCAATTTTTACAACTTACTTTTGACCACAAAAGATCTTGAAAAATGAAAAATAACCGCAGAGAATTTATCAAAGTTGCCGGTATGGCTGGTGCTGGTATTGTTGTAGGTGCCAGTAGGTCAAAGGCTGAAACCCCAAAAACGCAGGTACACAAGCAATCTTTTAACATGCATGGTTATGCCGCACCAAAAATGGACAGGGTGCGGATGGGTTTAATTGGCGTGGGCAGTCGGGGTTCAGGAACATTAAACCGTTTTGCAAGTATAGAAAACGTAGACATTATTGCGCTGTGCGACATTCTTCCCGGAAATATTGAAAAAGCACTTAAGACGATAGAAGGTTATGGACACAATCCGGACACCTATACAGATGGTGAAGAAGCTTACAAAGCGCTTTGTGACCGCAATGACATAGACCTGATCTACATTGCAACCCCATGGAAGTTCCATGCTCCCATAGCCGTATATGCCATGGAAAGAGACAAGCATGTTTATACCGAATTGCCAGTAGGTATTTCCCTTGAAGAATGCTGGCAGGTGGTGGAAACTTCAGAAAGGACGAAAAAGCATTGCTTTATGGGTTGTGGGTCTTGTCATGACGGAATGGCAGCCACCATTTTAAATATGGCTAGAGATGGCTTTTTTGGCGAATTGATTCATGGAGAGGGCAATTATGTTCATGACAGGGTAAATGGCCCAGACAGGTGGGAAAGAGATGAAGACAATTGGTTCGGCTACCGACCTTGGCGCTTAAAAGAAAATGTAGGCAGGAATGGCAATCTTTACCCGCAACATGTTCTGGGACCAGCTGCTCAGATGATGGATCTCAATTACGGAGATCAAATGGAATATTTGGTTTCCATTTCCAGTGGTGATTTTACCATGGCGCCTAAGATGAAAGAGCTGGCTGAAAAAGACCCTTATTTCGAACCTTATGATGGGCTTAAATTCCGTGGGAACATGAATACTACCCTGATTCGTACTTTTAAAGGGAGAACCATCATGTTGCAACATGACATAAGCTCACCCAGACCTGGTTCCAGATTCCAACTGATCAGTGGCTCCAAAGGCATCTATGAAGCCCGCCCACCAAGAATAGCGATTAGTGAGGATTATATGGAAGAAAGCGAATTCAAAGCACTTGTAGAGAAATACACCCCAAAGATGACGAGAACTTTTCAAGAGAAAGTATCACAAGCTGGAGGAATCAAGGGAAGCAGGTCCTACGAAAGAGTAACGGCCAGTGATTGGCGTTTGATTGATTGTCTTAGAAATGGATTGCCTTTGGAAATGGATGTGTATGATGCAGCCTTGTGGACAGCAGTAACTCCTTTGAGTGAGCAATCAGTGGCCCAACAAGGCAAGACGATGAAGGTTCCTGACTTTACCTCAGGTGCTTGGAAAACAAATAAAAGAGGAATGGACATTGATTTAAAAGAAGGTGGTACAACCAATTTAATTTAACCCGAAACATGCAATAGATAATCTATTACGTGCTGAAATCACTTCAAAATCAGCCACTTCGTTGCTGTTTTCAATTTCACCATAGCGGTGCTATGCTAAAATATCCAAACAGCCTGATTTTCTTGTGATTACAACACTTCCCGTAAACACGGGACAAGCTATTACAAATCCTATTACATAATCCGAGTTTAAAAGTTGGAAAGTGAGATTTCATGAACAATAAAAGCATCCTACCACTGAAGTTTATTTTCTTTTGCCTCTTGCTCAACTTTTCCTGCAATGGTTCTGGGGAAAAGAAAGCTACCCAAAAGCTTGAGTCTGAAAATGCCCTCTCAGGGAAGGAACTATCGGAAAAACATTGCCAAAGTTGTCATTTGTATCCAAAACCATCTGAATTGGATAAAAAAACTTGGGAGCGTTCGGTATTGCCTTTGATGGGCAGGTTGTTTGGGATCTATGAAGCGGAGGTGCCAAGAAGTACAATTCTCGAAGGTGCTATTAACAAAACGGCCGTTGAAGATCTTCAAATGTTTCCCGAGAAACCCAGTATTGCTGCTGTAGACTGGGAAAAGATAAAGGCTTTTTATTTAGCAGAAGCACCAGAGGCCCTAGACCAAACCATATGGGAAGAAAGTAAAATTAGCCATTTGGAAGGTTTTGAAATGGTGGAGCCTACAGAAAATGGGAAGCTTCAGAACATTACCTTTTTAAAAACAGATCCCAATAATGAAGGCATCTATGTAGGTGGTGCTTCTGGGGAGCGAGGTTCTCTTGCCATCTTAAATAGTGGCAACAGAATTTCTCAGATGATTCCTCTTCCTTCTGCCCCCACAGATGTAGCATTTGGAAAGGACGAGCTCTCCATCACACTGGCTGGTTCCCTCAGGCTCTCCCCCGGGAAAAATAAATTTGGAGATTTGATCACCTTGTTCAGAAATCCTGGAGAACTTCACTATTCATCTTTCAGGAAATTCTTAAGCCAACTGAACCGGCCTGTTCAAACAGTTTTTGAAGATGTGACTGACAATGGGCTTAATGATATACTTGTAGCAGAATTTGGGTATTATACCGGATCCCTTACCTTGTTTGAAAATTCAGGCAATCCGGAACACCCTTATAAAAAAACCACCTTAAAGAATGTAGCGGGAGCCATTCATGCGGTTGTAAAAGACATGAACGGAGATGGGAAAAAGGACATTGTCGCCCTCTTTGCGCAAGGAGATGAAGGGATTTCCATCTTTTACAATGAGGGAGAAGGTCAATTTACCGAAGAAAGGGTTCTCCGGTTTCCTCCTACTTATGGTTCCGTATCTTTTGATTTGGTAGATTTTAACAAGGATGGACACCTGGACATTCTTTATGGGAATGGGGACAATGGAGATTATCCTCCCATAGCAAAACCCTATCACGGGCTAAGAATATTTGAAAATGATGGGAAAAATAACTTTAAACAGGTTTATTTTTTCCCAATGAATGGAGTTAATAAATGTGCCGCAGCAGATTTTGATCAGGATGGCCAACTTGATATTGTGGCAATAGCCTATTTCCCGGACTTTAATTTATCCGGCAGGCAGGATTTCGTTTACCTAAAGCAAGAAAGCCCATATGCTTATCAGCCTAAAATTTTAAACACCAAATTGGATGCCAGGTGGATTACTTTTGAAATTGGTGATATTGATTTAGATGGAGACTTGGATTTGCTACTTGGATCTAATGGCAAATACGACAATAAAGCCAATCCTTCAGAAGAACTTAAAAAACTTAATGGCCCTATGCTAATATTACAAAATTTAGAAATACAGCACTAAATTAACATTAGGTTTCGCCACATTGGTGCCAGAAATAGGTAGAATCGCCTATTTCTGGCACCAATGAAGGGAAAAATGGCTTAAGCATTTTGTTGAGTATCCAAATCCAAGCTATGGATAAGTTCATGAATAAATGCAAGCTTTTTGCTAACTGGGGATGAAATGACAAAAGGATATGGATCTGGAAGGCCCATGCTCCTATTCAAGCTGTTTAAGGCCAAAGACAAAGAAGTCCATTGATTGAGGAGTTGTGAGAAATCAACAAAACCATAGGCATCTTCCGAAAATTGAGTGGAAACAATATCTGGAATCCCCGTTAGTTTGGGATTAATGGTTAAACCAAAGGCATAAGCAGTCTCTAGGGTATCCACCATATGAAGGTAATGCGCCCAAGACTCTGCCCAATCTTCCCATGGGTGTGCACTGGCATAAGAAGAAATAAAGTTCTCCTGCCAGTTGTCTGGTGCCCCATTACTGTAATGTTTGTCAAGCGCATCGGAGTAGGAAATGCTTTCGTCTCCAAAAACAGACCGGAACTTTTCCAGCCATTCTGTTTCTGCGATCAATACCTCCCAATAATAATGACCGATTTCATGTCTGAAATGCCCCAAAACGGTCCTATAGACTTCGTCCATTTGTTTTCTAGCCATGGCGCGTTCTACATCGTCAGCTTCTGCAATGTTCATGGTAATAATACCAGAGGCATGCCCTGTCAATACCTTTTTCTGATTTTGGCTGGCCTTGAACTCAAAGCCCAGTCCTTTTCCGGAGGATTCATCCCATGGAAAAAAAGGGAGTTTCCATCTCAAAAGCGCATAAACCAGCCTGTGTTTAGCTTGTTCGATTTTTATCCACCTTTTCCTATAAGCAGGGTTAACCAAATCCGGTATAACTCGATTTAGGGAACAGGCCTTACAGTATTTTTCGGTGGACGCTTGGGGTATCAACCAGTTGCAGGCGTCCAGCTTATTGTTTTCGCAAAAGCGAAAGGCAACTTTAGCTTCATTTCTTGTGACAAAATAGCCATTGGATTCTTTAAGTGCTAGCAAGTCCAAACTAATTGGATCAAAACCCAATGAGGACTGACAATGGCTACAATGGGTATTTTCAAAAAATGTCAGCTGCCGGCAATGGCCACATTGGAAAAGTTTCATGGTTAATGTTTTAGGAAATGTAAGGAATTTCAGCGATAAAAACACCTCAAGTAATTGATACCGAATAAAATCCCCCTTCATAAAAACTAACAGAAAGCAAAAAGCCGATCGATTTTTTTTTTACGCCAAATATTCAATGCCTTTTCTAATTTAGAATGGAGTCAGCCCAAAGAAATACCCTTATAGCCTTCGATTCATACCCCAGGATCTTCTAGGATTGAACCCGAAATATGCAATAGACAATCTATTACGTGCTGAAATCGCTTTAAAATCAGCCACTTCGTTGCTGTTTTCAATTTCACCATAGCCGTGCTATGCTCAAATCTCCAAACAGCCTGATTTTCTTGCGATTCCAACACGTCCCGTAAACACCGGACAGGCATCACCCCTGACCTTCTGAGGACGGAGAAATGCTGTTACATAATCCCGGTTAAATTTTTTCTGGAACAGTAGTTATTAATTGATCTATGATCGTGTCTGGTGAACTGGAGAAATTTCCTGAGATCCGGTTGGCAACAATGGCATTCATGCTAAGGACCTCATGCCCTAACATTTTCCCCATGGCATAATAGCCTGCTGTCTCCATTTCGAAATTGGTAAAGGCATGTTTCT